>JAZSAQ010000083.1:0-12584 GCA_045601985.1 Lawsonibacter sp.
GGAAAAAGAGAAACTTGCGGATCTTGAAGACCGTATGGAAGGCTATGACCGCGAACAGCGACTTCCCCAACCAGGTCAACAACGTGCTGGCCTTCCCCGGCGTGTTCCGTGGCACCTTTGACGTGCGTGCCAGCGACATCAACGAGGAGATGAAGATGGCCGCCGCCACCGCTCTGGCCGAGCTCATCACCGACGAGGAGCTGAATCCCGACTACATCATCCCCAAGGCCTTTGACCCCCGTGTGGGTCCCGCCGTGGCCAGGGCCGTGGCCGAGGCTGCCCGCCGCACCGGCGTGGCCCGCATCTGAATATCATGCAAAAACGAGGGTGCCCACGGGCACCCTCGTTTTCGTGCTATAAAATTGTTGTAATTGCCCCGCTTGTTTAGTATAATGTCAGTAATCGGTGGGTTGCCGCTGGCAAACACCGCCTGTTAAGGAGGGTAAACATGAAATTCTTTAAGAGTCTCCCCGCCAAGCTGATCATCGGCCTGCTCATCGGCATGGTCATCGGTCTGCTGGCCAGCAACTTTGAGGTGCAGCTGCCCGACGTGTCCAACGGCGTTATGGTGGTCATCGTCACCGCCAAGTACATCATGGGTCAGCTGATCAACTTCTGCGTGCCTCTGATCGTCATCGGTTTCATCGCCCCGTCCATCACCAAGCTGGGCGCCAGCGCCAGTCGCATGCTGTCCGTGGCTCTGATCCTGGCATACGTGTCCTCCATCCTGGCCGCCTTCATGTCCATGGGCGCAGGCTTTGGCATCATCCCCCATCTGCCCATCGCCAGCCAGGTGGACGCTCTAAAGGAACTGCCCGCCGTCGCCTTTGAGCTGAACATTCCCCAGATCATGCCCGTGATGAGCGCCCTGGTGCTGTCCGTGCTGCTGGGTCTGGCCGCCGTTTGGACCAAGGCTTCCACCATGATCCGCCTGCTGGACGAAATCCAGCAGATCGTGCTTCAGATTGTTTCCAAGGTCGTCATCCCCGTTCTGCCGTTCTTCATCGGCACCACCTTTGCGTGCCTGGCCTATGACGGCACCATCACCAAGCAGCTGCCCGTGTTCGTCATCGTCATCCTGATCGTCATGATCGGCCACTACATTTGGCTGGGCGTGCTGTACGGTGCCGCCGGTATCTACTCCAAGACCAACCCCATCGAGGTCGTCAAGCATTACGGTCCCGCTTACATCACCGCTGTGGGCACTATGAGCTCCGCTGCCACCCTGTCCGTGGCTCTGACCTGCGCCCACAAGTCCAAGGTCCTGCGCCGTGATATGGTGGACTTCGGTATCCCTCTGTTCGCCAACATCCATCTGTGCGGTTCCGTGCTGACTGAGGTGTTCTTCGTTATGGTCGTTTCCAAGATCCTGTACGGCGCTCTGCCCTCCATCGGCTCCATGATCCTGTTCTGCCTGCTGCTGGGCGTGTTCGCCATCGGCGCTCCCGGTGTCCCCGGCGGCACTGTGATGGCCTCTCTGGGTCTGATCGTGTCCGTGCTGGGCTTCGATGCCACCGGCACCGGTCTGATGCTGACCATCTTCGCCCTGCAGGACAGCTTCGGCACCGCCTGCAACGTCACCGGCGACGGCGCCCTGGCCCTGATGCTGACCGGCTACGCCAAGAAGCACAACATCGAAGAGGAAAGCGTCGCTCAGGTAGAGCTGTAATTCTTCCCGAACATAAAAACACCCTCCCACACGGGAGGGTGTTTTTTTCTCTTATCAGCCTGCGGCGGCGGGGATGTCGCCCACGCCGTTCAAAATCAGACGGGGCCGGTAGGGGAAAGAGGCCGCAGTCTGCCGGTCGGACACGCCGGACAGCACCAGCACGGTATCAAGGCCACACTCGATGCCGCCCTGGATGTCGGTATCCATGCGGTCACCGATCATGGCCGCCTCCTGAGAGTGGACGCCCAGCTGATCCAGCCCGGTACGCATCATCAGGGGGTTGGGCTTGCCCACGTAGTAGGCTGTCTTGCCCGAGGCCAGCTCCACCGGCGCCATCAGCGCCCGGCAGGCGGGGATGATGGTGTTATTCTCCGCCGGACCGGTCATGTCGAAATTGGTTCCAATGAGCCGCGCGCCCTTCTGCACCAGCTTGACCGCCTTGCAGATGGCATCGTAATTATAATTGGCGGTCTCACCGATGACCACATAGTCCGGGGATACGTCGTCCAAAGACAGTCCCTTTTGATATAGTGCGTGGGTCAGCCCCGGGTCACCGATGGCAAACACACGGGCACCGGGAAGCTGGTTGGCAATAAAGCTTGCGGTAGCCAAGCCGCTGGTGTAGAAGTGGCTCTCGTCCACCTCCAGCCCCATGCGGGCCAGCTTTTCCTGCAACTCCCGAGGGGTCTTGCCGCTGTTGTTGGTCAGGAACAGAAATTTCTTGTTTTCACGATACAGCCATCTGACGAACTCCTGCACCCCGGGCAGCAGCTGGCTGCCGTGGTAGATGACGCCGTCCATATCGCAGATGTAGCCTTTTTTGGCAAGCAGCTTTTCCATAAAGCGACCTCTCTTTTTGTTGATTTACCTCCGTATTTTATCACAGCAAGTCCCGCAAGAAAAGCAAATTTTGCTCCAGCAGGAAAAATCCCCGTTGAGCCGGGTCGATGGATGTGGTAAACTGGTGAAAAGCTTGTGCAAAGTGAGGTTGTTCTATGTACGATGTAACCACCCTGCCCAACGGCCTGCGAATCGTGACCCAGCCTATCCCGGCAGTGCGCACGGCGGCGGTAGGCGTTTATATCGGAACCGGCTCCCGGCACGAGTCCGCAAAGGAAAACGGCGCCGCCCACTTTTTGGAGCACATGGCCTTCAAAAGCACCCTGACCCGCTCCACCGACCGGCTGGCCATGGACATCGACTCCATCGGCGGGCAGATGAACGCCTACACCACCAAAGAGTCCACCTGCTTCTACACCCGCTGCCTTGACCTGCATCTTCCCCGTGCCATCGAGTTGCTGGGAGATATGCTGCTCAACGGCGCATTTTTGGACGAAGAAGTGGACAACGAACGAGGCGTGATTTTGGAGGAGATCGGCATGTACCGGGACACTCCGGAGGACCTGGTCAACGAGTTGTTAAACGCCGCCGTCTACAAGGGTCACAGCCTGGCCCGACCCATTCTGGGCACCCGGCGCACCCTGTCCGGGATGTCGGGGGAGTGGCTGCGTGACTACCGCAACCGGCACTATCTGCCCCACAACATAGTCCTTTCCCTGGCCGGCAGCTTTACCCAAGCGGACGTGGACCTGCTGACGGGTCTCTTTTCCTCCCTGACTCCGGGAAAATCCACCAGGTCCAAGGCCGCCCAATATCACCCGGCCACCACCCTGCGAAAAAAGGCCATCGAGCAGAATCACCTCATCGTCGGCTTCCCCGCCCCGTCTTTTTTGAATGAACGGCGCTATCAAATGACTTTGCTGTCCTCCATTCTGGGCGGCGGCGTGTCCTCCCGCCTGTTCCAGCAGGTACGGGAACAGCAAGGGCTTTGCTATACCGTCTACTCCTACATCTCCGACCACGAGGACACCGGCCTTTTGGGTCTGTACACCGCCCTGTCTCCCCAGACCGAGGACAAGGCGCTGACCACCATGTGCCGTGTGGCTGCCGAGCTTGCCGAACACGGTCCGCTGCCCGATGAGCTGGACCGGGCAAGAGAGCAGGCCAAAGCCAACGTACTCATGGGTCTGGAGTCCGCCCAGTCCCGCATGGCTCATGCCGGCAATTCCATGCTGTTGCGGGGCAAAATTTCCACCCCGGACGAGATCTTGGCCTCCTACGATGCCGTCACTGCCGAACAGGTGCAGGCCTTAGCTGAACAGGTGCTGGACTTCCGGCAAGCCAGTCTGTCTGCCGTGGGCCGGGTGCGCTGCGGCGACTCGTATCGGGCCACCATGGCGCAATTCCTGTAACCTGCAAATAACCTTCTATGTAAAGGAGCGATTGCCGTGTCCGAGCATGCACGCCGTCTGGACGAGCTGTCCTACTTCAACGCCATCGCCTGTCTGCTTGTAATTCTTATCCACGTGGCATCCTTTGGCATCACCCATGCGATTCCGGGTTCCCTGTCGGCTGCGCTGATTTATTTTCCTTGGCGGCTTGCCGCTTTTGTGGTGCCCGCTTTTCTGTTCAGCAGCGCCGTTAAAATGGCCCTGCGGTATGACCCCGATGCTACCCTGCGCAGCCACGGCGCCTACTTTTTCGCTCGGGTGCGGGCCATTTTCCTGCCCTATGTGGGCTGGAACATAGTCTATTATGCGTTTTTTTCCCTCCTGCACTACGTGCAGCCGTCTGTGCCGGACTTTTTCCGTCAGCTGATAACCGGCACCCTGTCAGCTCCGTTTTACTATGTTATTATCGCAATGCAGTTCTATCTCCTGCGCCCTGTCTGGTTCTGGATTTTGACCCATTTGCGCTGGTATATCGTGCTTCCCGGCGCTGTGCTGATTAACTTCCTGTCCTTGCAGCTCAACGCCCTTCT
This sequence comes from Lawsonibacter sp., assembly GCA_045601985.1. Taxonomy (GTDB): domain Bacteria; phylum Bacillota; class Clostridia; order Oscillospirales; family Oscillospiraceae; genus Lawsonibacter. The sequence goes on from JAZSAQ010000083.1 coordinate 4,491, forward strand.
CGCCCCCTGCGGCGTGCAGTTTGCCTACGCAGACCGTATTTTCACCTCGTACCTCGTGTTTTGGGTGGTGGGGCTCTACGCCGGTCGCAACTGGACGGCGCTGACCCGGCAGCTTGCCTCTGCGGGCAAAAGCATCGCCATGGGCGGGATTCTTGTGCTGGCCATATCTGCGGTTCCGTATTTGAACTACGCCTACGGCATTTGGCTGTTCGACCCCACCCATCACAAGATTTTTACCGACCTGCTCTCCATCGCCATTCTGCTCTGGTGCTGCCTGAAGCTGCAAAGCAGTGCCCGCTGGATGCAAAAGAGTCTTTCCTTCATTGCCGCAGCATCCTTCTCGACCTACCTCTCCCACTGTCTGTTTTTGAACCTTGCCGAGCAGCTGTTGGCCAATCTCGGCGCCACCAACCTTTGGGGGATTCTTTTTGTGCGTGCCCTGTTTTGCTACAGTGCGCCCTTCCTTCTTTACGCTCTCTCCCGCCGCCTTCGCCCCAAGTCCCTGCGGCACAAATAAGCTGCAACACAAAACCGGGCGGACCGACGATTGTCGGTCCGCCCGGTTTATTGCTCATCAGCGGTTGATAAAGTGGAAGCAGGTCTTGCCGTCATCCTCAAAGTAGTCCAGCCTAAAGTCCAGGCCGGCAGCCTCGGCAAAGGCGGCGTACAGGGTGCGGGTCTCCTCAACGTACCACCGGCAAGGCTCCCGGTTGATGCTGCGCATGTAGGCCATGCCGGGGCAGTAGTCGATGTTGACGGTCAGCTCATTTCCGCTCAGCTCGGTGTGCAGCACCTCGCCGGCCTCCTCCGCCTCGTAGACAGCCTCCAACCACTCACGGATCGCCACCAAACCACGAGCCCTGGCATCTTCTATCTGAGGGGCATAGTAGCGCTTGGTGTAGGCCGTCATGAACTCGCACACCGCTTCGTCGCCGTAGTTTTGCCCGCAGAAGAGCAGGGCGGCGTCGCTGCTGTTGTGGAAGGCCCGGTGCAGGTACTTGTTGTCCCCGGCGGTCATATCGATGATCTCAGAGCCGGTCTCCTCCGCCAGATTATGCATCTCTTCATCTGTGATGGTCGTGAAATCAAAGTCCACGTTGGGGCGACGCCCCTCGTAATACATAAAGGAACGGCACTCTGCGTCGGCAACTTTGGAATGGTCCCGTTCGGACACCAGGCCGAATTCCTTCAGCGTGGGGGCATAGACCACACCGCAGTGCTCGCAGTAGGCATAGTAGGGCTCGATGTGCTCCAGAGCATTCAACCGACCCCGGGAGGGACAGTGGCGCATGCGGCTGAGGATGTAGCCCTCCTTGGCGTTGTAAAGGCGGATGGTGTCACTGGCCTCCTCCGCCAAAGCCCGGCACCAGTACTGCCAGGCGCCCTTCAGCGGATCGTCCTTGGAGCGTTCCAAATTGGAAACCAGGCTGTTGGGATTGGCTCGGTTACCCACGTTGCGCCCGGAGATGAACAACCAGTAGCGCATGACCGCATCAAACCCCTCACGTTCCTCCAGAAACCGGAAAAACTCACTGTAAAGGGGGATAAATTCGGTGCAGGAAATCATAAAAGTTCCTCTTTTCCTCTATTTTGCGGCAACTCCGCTTCTTTTATAGCATAGCACGCCCCCACACAGGTTTCAACTTTTCATTTGGCACATCTTTGCCCTTTTTTGCGCAAAATGAAAGGGTCGCACCGATCGGTGCGACCCTTTTACGTGTTTGATTTAGGCCAGAGCAGCGGTGATGATGGCCATGGAGTAGACCTCCTCGGCGTTGCAGCCACGGGACAGGTCGTTGATGGGGGCGTTCAGACCCTGCAGGATGGGGCCGTAGGCATCGTAGCCACCCAGACGCTGGGCAATCTTGTAGCCGATGTTGCCAGCCTCGATCAGGGGGAACACGAAGGTGTTGGCATAGCCGGCAACCTTGGAGCCGGGGAACTTCAGCTGACCGACGGTGGGGGACACGGCGGCGTCGAACTGCATCTCGCCGTCGATGGCCAGGTCGGGAGCCAGCTGCTGAGCAATCTTGGTGGCCTCGGCAGACAGGGCCACAGTGCCGCCCTTGCCGCTGCCCTTGGTGGAGAAGCTCAGCATGGCGACCTTGGGGTCAATGCCGAAGATTGCGGCGGTGCGGGCAGACTCCACGGCAACCTCGGCCAGCTTCTGGGCGCCGGACACGGTGACGTTGCCTTCCTTGTCCAGGCTGTCCTCGTAGGACAGGTTGGTGGCGCAGTCGGCCATGCAGATCTTCTGCAGAGCGGGGTCGCCGCCCTCACGGGTCATGATAAAGCAAGAGGACACCAGATTGGCGCCAGGCTTGGTCTTAACCAGCTGCAGAGCGGGACGCACGGTGTCGGCGGTGGAGTAGGTTGCGCCGCCCAGCAGGCAGTCGGCAATACCCATCTTGACCAGCATAGTGCCAAAGTAGTTGCCCTTGCCCAGCAGCTCACGACACTCCTCGGCGCTCATCTTGCCCTTACGCAAAGCCACCATGGTCTCCACCATGGCGTCCATGCCCTCGTAGGTAGCGGGGTCCAGGATCTCGGCGCCGTCAATGTTGAAGCCGCCCTTGACGGCAGCGGCCTTCACCTCGTTCACGTTGCCAACCAGCAGCACGGACAGGAAGCCTTCCTTCAGCAGGCGGGCAGCCGCCTCCAGAATACGGGCGTCAGTACCCTCCGTAAAGACGATCTTGCGGGGATTCTGCTTCAGGGTCTCAATCAGCTTGGTAAACATGTTTACATTCCTCCGATTCTTTTTACAGGCAGGCCGGGGCAAATGCCCCTTTTGCCCTATTTTCCCTCTCATGGTAACACTTTGCGGCCTAAATTTCAAGTGCATACCCGCCGCATTTTCCCGGCAGAAGCCGGATTTCTTTCACATTTTTCACAACAGAGTTCGACCTAATACAAGATATCGACATTTTGCACACAGTTTTCCACAATATATGGTCGCAGGGCCGCAATTTTATCCCAATTATCGACAGGTAGAAAGGCTTGACAGGACGATTAAAATCGTGTATGATGCGTTTGTAATCATTTTGTAACCTTTTCGTTTGGAAGGGAGGTGACCCTCACCCGTGGAAAAACCAAAGCGTCTGCGTGCTCCCCAGACATGGGCAGCTGTGAAGCAGGCCTGCACTCAATTTGCCGCATCGGTTGCTGACCGCAGGCGAGCGGCCGCCTTTTTCGGTATGGTGCGCGATGAATTGCACCTGCGTGCCCGGCGGGCCTTCCTTTATTGTCACGAAGCGCTTGCCGGCCGCCGCTATGCCGCTCCCATCTCCTTTTTGTCCATTGCCGGCACCATCGGCCTTTTGCTGGTCTGCACCACCCTCTACTCCTTCAGCTATGCGGTGTACGTAGACGGCGAGAATGTTGGCACGGTTGCCGACCGGGAGGTCGTGGCGGAGGCCATCTCCTCGGTGGAGGCATCCGGCAGCAGCATTTTGGGTTACGACTATACGATTGATAATGCCATCTCTTACCGTCCCGGCCTTACCCGGCGAGATGCCCTGGACACCAAGGCCACCTTTGTAAATTACTTCTATACCCACATCGACAGCGGCGAGGACGAGGGGCTGCGCCAGTACGAGGTGGTGGTTGGCGGCCGGTCTGTGGGCGTTGTGGATAGCAAATCCGCCTTCAACGCCGTTCTGCAGGACATTCGAAACACCTATATGAACGAAAACACCCTGTCTGCGGAATTTGTGGAGGAAATCGAGCTTAAACCCGTTTTTGCCGCCGACCGGGTGGTAACGGCGGAGGAAATGCGCCACCTGCTGACCGACAGCACCGCCGGTGAAACCACCTATGCCGTGGTCAGCGGCGACACCTTTGGCAAGATCGCCTATCGCAACGATATGTCCGTCAGCGACCTGAAGGCGCTCAATCCCGGCGTCAACATCGACAAGCTGGCCATCGGTCAGGTGCTCAACGTGCGGGAGCTGATCCCGGCACTGTCCGTACGCACCACCGAGCAGATCACCTATCAGGAAACCATCCCCTGCCCCGTGGTCACCCGGGAGGACTCCAGTCTCTATAAGGGCTCTTCCAAAATTATAAGCAAGGGTGTGGAGGGCAGCGCCCAGGTCACCGCCAGCGTCTACCGGGTCAACGGCATTGAGAAAGAGCGTACCGAGCTGGAACGCACCGTTCTGGTCGAGCCCACCTCTACCATCAAGGCCGTAGGTACTAAGGAGAAGCCAAAGACCGCCTCCAGCGGTAGCTTTGCCTGGCCCTGCAAGGGCAGACTGACCTCCTACTTCGGTTATCGCAAGATTTTCGGTTCCCGCAGCTATCACTCCGGCATCGACATCGCCGGCGCCTACGGCACCCCCATCAAGGCCGCTGACGGCGGCAAAGTCACCTTTGCCGGCAGCAAGGGCGCTTACGGCTATTTGGTCATCATCACGCACGACAACGGCACCCAGACCTATTATGGCCACAACTCCAGCCTGCTGGTCTCCGCCGGACAGCGGGTCTATAAGGGTCAGACCATCGCCAAGATGGGCAGTACCGGTCGTTCCACCGGTAATCACTGCCACTTTGAGGTCCGCATCCGTGGTTCCGCCGTCAATCCGCTGACCTATCTGAAATAAAAAAGGCTTCGCCCGTAAGCGGCGAAGCCTTTTTATTATTTCTTTTTCGGTGTGATCTCGTTCCAGATTGTAAAGCCAAGGATCAGGGCGCCGCCCACCCACTGCCAAAGGGACATGGGCTCCCGAAGCAGCGCCACCGACAGCAGCACCGCCACCAGCGGATCCACATAACTGAGAATGGCCGCCTCCTGTCCGGGCAGCTCCTTCAGAGAGGAGAAGTACAGGCAATACGCAAACCCTGTGTGGAAAAATCCCACGATCAGCAGATTGATCCAACCGGAAGTATCCAACCCGCCCAGCGTCACGCCGCCGGTCAGGGCCACATAAGGAACCAGTACGATGATAGCGGCAATAAACTGCAAAAAGGTGCGGTGCAGACCCTGCACGTTCTTAATGTACTTGTTCAGCAGGATGACCGTGGCATAAAACACCGCCGCCCCTAACCCGAACAGGATGCCGATCAGATCACGCCCGCCGGCAAGACTCACCGCACCGGTGATAAGCACAATTCCCAGCGTGGACATAATAAAGCAGATGATCTGCTTCGCTCCCAGCCGCTCCCGGAACAGGAACGGGCAGATCAGCGTGACCAGCACCGGGGCAAAATAATAGCTCAGTGTGGCGGCGGAAATGGACGTGTACTCAAAGGCCTCGAACAGCAGGATCCAGTTGATGCCCATAGCCGCACCGGACAGCAGCAACAAGGGGATCTCCCGCTTGAATTTGGCAACGGGAATGGGCTGCCGGGTCACCAAAAGGAACAGTGCCAACAGTACCGCACCCATGACGGCACGGTATAAAGCCAGTTCCCCGGAGGACACCGCCACATTTCGCTTAAACAGGCCGATGGTGCCAAATACGACCATGGAGGCCACTATCATCACCCGTGGATTCATCTGTTTTCTCATCGTTTTCCCTCCCGAACCGCCGGCAATTCCGGCGTTGCTGCCCATTATATCGTCCTTTTTCGTCCCGGTCAACCTTTTTCTCCCCCGCCGGCACGGTTGACAGACACGAAAAAAAGGAATACAATTGTAAAACTACCATTAGGAGGAACAGTTCATGGAGCGTATTGCGGTGATGACCGACACCAACAGCGGCATCTCCCCGGAGGAGGCCCGTCAGGCGGGCGTCTTTCTGCTGGCCATGCCCTTTACAGTGGACGGCCGCCCCTGTTTTGAATATGTAGACCTGACCCATGAGGAGTTTTATTCCCTGCAGACCGGCGGGGCAGACATCTTCTCCTCCCAACCCGCCCCCGCCGACCTGCTGGCCATGTGGGACAAGGCGCTGGAGGAATACGACAGCCTGCTCTATATCCCCATGACCAGCGGTCTGAGCAGCTCCTGCTCCACCGCCCGTGCTCTGGCAGAGGACTACGATGGTCGGGTCATCGTGGTGGATAACCACCGCATCTCCGTTCCCCTGAAACAATCCGTGCTGGAGGCGGTTCGCCTGAGCAAAACCGGTCTGTCTGCGGCTCAGGTCGCCCAACGGCTGGAGGAAAAGGGCGGCCAGTCCCACATCTACATCAGCGTGGAGGATCTGAACTACCTGAAAAAGGGCGGCCGCATCACCCCTGCGGTTGCCGCCGTGGGCACCGTGCTGAACATCAAACCCGTTATGAAGATTCTGGACGGCAAGCTGGATATGCACCGCAAGGTCCGTGGCATCAAGCAGGCCTGTCAGACCATGCTGGACGCCATCCGCGAGGATTTGAACGGCGACTTCGCCGGCAAAAAGGTCATCATCGCCGCCGCCTACTCCGGGGACCGGGAAGCCGGCCTTGCCTGGGCCAAAACCGTGCAGGAGGCCTTCCCCGACCACCCCTTTATGAGCGATCCCTTGCCCCTGAGCATCGGCTGCCACGTTGGCCCCGGCGCCCTGGGCGCCGCCGTCCTGGCGGATTTTGACGAATAACACAACCGCCCCCTATGGGTCAGCCGCAACAACTGACCCATAGGGGGTTTTCGGTCCCTCTAACCCACCTGACACGAAGTGCGGCTTCTGTTTACCGGCCCCGTGGCAAGTAGTTATAGGGGTTCAAGGTGGGGGTTGCCAGGCTGCCGTAGTGTTTGGAGGAATTTCGCACCTCATAATGCAGATGCGGGCCCGTGGAATTTCCTGTGCTGCCCACAGCGCCAATTTTCTGTATGAACCGGAACAATCCACAAGGGAAACGCTGTTTCGCTTCATGTCTTTGACTTCTTTTTCGTACGAAAACTGGTTTGGCGATTTTTCGCAGGAAGATCCCGCCCCCGAAGCGGCTCCCCCTTCAACAAAGATTGCTGAAAAAAGAAGCGGGATGGTAGGAATCGAACCGATACCGTGCATGGCTCCAGAGCACATATCGTACTCGTCCAAAGGCAATGAAAAAAGCTGTCTGCTGAATAGCAGGCAGCTTTTTTATGCTTCATTTCACTTCCACGCCCGGTTGATGGCTGCCCCCAACAGCAAGATGGTACAGCACAGATACAACCACAGCAGCAACACGATAATGGATGCCAGCGAGCCGTACAGCAGCGAGTAGCTGGCAGACATATCAATAATCTTGGAGAAGGCGCCGGACACCAGCACCAGGGTAACGGCACTGACCAGCGCACTGACGGTAACGGAGCGGGTTTTCACCTCTCCCTTGGGAAGGCCCATCCGATAGACTACCAACACCAGCACCGCCACAAAGCAGAACAGCAGCAGGTAGCGCAGCCACGTCCACAACCTGGACACGGCAAGCACCTGCACCAGCATCTGGGAATTGTCGCCCAGCAGCCAGCTGACCACCTGGGCAAGGAATTCCAGTGGCTTATCACCGGTCAGCACCACGATCACAGCAAAGCTCAGGGTAATCAGGAACAGCAGGCTGAACAGCAGGCTGATGATCAGCCGCCTCAAACCGGTACGGCGTGGATTTTCGTACATCTCGCTCATGGTGTCCAGCATCACACGCAGACCCGCCGAGGATGCGATCAGCACCGTAGGAATGCCCACCCAAAGGGCGGCCGGGGGCACAGCAGACAGGTAGTGGTAATAATCCTGAACCAACTCCACCGCCTGATGGGGCAGCACCTGGTTCAGCAGGGAGAACATTCGGGCCATATCCAGATCGAACCGACCCACGATGGCGTTGACGCACAGCAGCAGCGGGAACAGCGACAGCAGGAAGAAATAGGTCATGGCCGCCGCCGCACGGGGGACATTATATTTAGAGAACAGACCCCACACCCGCAAAACGAAATCGTTGCATCGCTTATACCAGGGCACATCACCAGCTCCTTTCTGTCGAAATTTGTCGTGTGATAAGAAAAACCCGCCTGCGGGGTGCAGACGGGTGATTTCTCGGGTTGCTTAGCCCTCCAGCTTGTTCAGCTTCAGGGTCATGGCACTCTTCTTGTTGGCAGCGTTGTTCTTGTGCAGCAGACCCTTGGCCGCAGCCTGATCCACCGCCTTGACAGCCACCTTGTAAGCGACATCGGCCTCGCTGCGGTTGCCT
>JAZSAQ010000084.1:0-7348 GCA_045601985.1 Lawsonibacter sp.
TGCTCCACCGGCAGGACAACGCCGACCGCCGACTGGCCCGGTTCGGCCACGAACTGGGTCTTGTGACCGACGAGCAGTTGGCGGCTGTTGAGGAAAAGTACGCCGCCGTCACCCGGGAGCAGAAGCGCCTGGAGCATACCGGCGTGGCTCCCTCAGCAGAACTGGCGGATTTCCTCACCCAAAAGGGCGAAGTGCCCGCCGCCGACGGCGCCCGGTTGGCCGACCTGCTGCGCCGCCCCTCGGTGACCTATGCCGACCTCGCCCCCTTTGATCCCAACCGCCCCGATTTGCCCCCCGACGTAGTGGAGGCCGTGGAGATCGACACCAAGTATCAGGGTTATATCGACCGCCAGCTGCGTCAGGTGGCGGAAATGCAGCGGTTGGAGGAGCGTACTCTCCCCGCCGATGCAGACTATCTGTCCATCGCCGGCCTGCGGCTGGAGGCCCGGCAGAAGCTGGACAAGATCCGCCCCCTGAACCTCGGTCAGGCCGGCCGTATCTCCGGCGTCTCCCCGGCAGATCTCGCCGTGCTGATGGTGTGGTTGAAGCAGCAAGAAGATAAACAAGGAGGATAAATTATGTCTAACATTGCGAACAAATTTCACGTGTCCCAATATTCTGTTGCTTCTCTTCTAGGGTTTATTGAGTCCGGCAGTATTGCCATTCCCGAAATTCAGCGTCCTTTTGTTTGGAAGGGAAAACAAGTGCGCGATTTGATTGATTCCCTGTACAATGGGTACCCCACCGGCTACCTTATCATTTGGCAAAACCCGGATGTCAAGCTCAAAGATGGTGGCTGTGCTGTTGGCAAGCAAGTTCTTATTGATGGGCAACAGCGCATCACTGCTCTTATGACCGCCATTGCAGGCCAAAAAATCCTAACTGAGAATTACGAGGAAAAGACCATTCGCATCGCATTCAACCCATTGGCAAAGGAAGGGGAATCCCGATTCGAAGTCACCACCCCCGCCCACGAAAGAAGCTCGTTTTGGATTGCCGACATCTCCGAAGTTTTCAAGGCCGATTTTGATAGCTTTGAATTTATCGAACAATACGCAGAAAAGAACCCCGAGGTAAGCAAAAGAGAAGTTAATCAAGCCCTGGTTCGCCTGCTTGCCATCAAAAACTGCCAGTTGGGTGCTATCATCCTTGTTCCGCAATTGGACATCGGGGAAGTTACCGAGATTTTTGTGCGTATTAACTCTCAGGGCAAGCGTTTGAACGAGGCGGACTTTGCTATGTCCAAAATCGCCGCAGACGAGCGGTATGGCGGCAACGCACTTCGCAAAGCCATTGATTATTTCTGCCACTTGGCGGTCGATCCTGCGTTTTATAACCAGCTCGCCAACGGCGACAAGGAGTTTATGGCAACCGAATATGCCAATAAACTCAAATGGCTGAAGGACGACAAGGGCGATATCTATGATCCCGATTACAACGATATGCTCCGCGTGTCCTTTATGCATATGTTTTGGCGAGCAAAGTTGGGGGATTTGGTAAGACTTCTCTCCGGGCGTGATTTTACAGACCGTACATACAAAGACGAAATTGCGCAGGATAGCTTCAAAAAGCTTAGTGATGGTGTTATGAACTTTATGAATCAGTACAACTTTGAGCAGTTTGTACTGGCCATCCAAGGTGCAGGTTTTATCTCTTCCAAGCTCTTAAATTCGCAAATGACACTCGACTTTGCGTATACCCTTTTCTTGATTTTGCAAGGTAGTGGCGAAGTTCCCAAAATTGAAATCAAACGCTACATCCAAAAATGGTTTGTCCTGTCCACCCTCACCGGTCGCTATGTGAGCTCTCCTGAAACCCAAATGGACCGGGATTTGCGGGACATTGCGGAAAAGGGATTTGTTGCCTTCCTATCGGAAAATGAAAGCGCAATGTTGTCGGATTCTTTTTGGGATGTGCGCTTGGTGCAAAATCTTGAAACCTCTTCCATCAGCAGTCCTTACTTCAACACATTTATCGCCGCACAAATCTTTTTCGGCGACCGTTCGCTGCTTTCCAATAGTTCCAAGGTGTCGGATTTGATTTCTGTTGCTGGAGATGTTCATCACATTTTCCCCCGTGAGTACTTAAAGAAAAACGGATATGACCAATGGCGCTATAATCAGGTGGCGAACTATGCCTACCTCGATACCGGAGTCAACATCTCCATCGGCATGCGCTCCCCAGACGATTACTTTGCTGCCGCAAAAAACCAGTGCGAATCCGGCGAAATCTCCGTGGGTACAATCACCGACAGATTTTCTTTCGATGCAAACCTCGCTGTGAACTGTATCCCGGCCAATGTATGCGATATGACCGCCGCTGATTATTCCGACTTCCTGCAGCAACGCCGTGTGCTGATGGCAAAGAAAATCAAAAGCTATTATTACAGCCTCTAATTTCACGCAAACAAAAAGCTGTCCTGCTTTCGCAGGACAGCTTTTGTTTTATACTCTTATCCCTTTTTCTTGGACGCCTCACGCATACGGGCGGAGTGATCCAGCAGGCGCTTGCGCAGGCGCAGGTTCTCCGGGGTGCACTCCAGCAGCTCGTCGTCAGCCAGGAACTCCAGGCACTGCTCCAAACTCATCTTCTTGGGGGTGGTCAGGCGCAGGGCATCGTCAGAGCCGGAGGCACGCATATTGGTCAGCTGCTTTTTCTTGCAGACGTTGACGGAGATATCCTCCTGCTTGGGGGACACGCCCACGATCATACCCGCATAAACGGGAGTACCGGCACCGATGAACAGCACACCACGCTCCTGGGCGTTGAACAGGCCGTAGGTGACGGCCTCGCCGGTCTCAAAGGCCACCAGAGAGCCGGTGGAACGACGGGAAATTTCACCCTTCAGGGGTGCGTACTCCTCAAAGACGCTGGCCATGATGCCCTCGCCCTTGGTGTCGGTCAAAAATTCGTTGCGGTAGCCGAACAGACCACGGGAGGGGACCAGGAACTGTGCCTTCATCCGTTCGCCCACGGGGGTCATATCCAGCAGATCTCCCTTACGGGCGCCGATCTTCTCGATCACGGCGCCAATGCAGTCGGCGGGCACGTCCACCACCATGCGCTCGATGGGCTCGCACATGACGCCGTCAATCTCCTTGTACAGCACACGAGGGGGAGAGACCTGCAGCTCGTAACCCTCCCGGCGCATGGTCTCGATGAGGATAGACAGGGACATCTCGCCACGGCCGGCCACGTTGAACGCCTCGGTGCTGTCGGTGTCGCTGACACGCAGGGACACGTCCTTCATGGTCTCACGGTACAGGCGCTCACGCAGCTGGCGGGACGTAACAAACTTGCCCTCCTTACCGGCGAAGGGGGAGTCGTTGACGGAGAAGGTCATTTCGATGGTGGGGGCAGAAATCTGGATGAACTCCATGGGCTCCACGCAGTCGGCGGCGCAGATGGTGTCACCGATGGTGATCTCGCCGATACCGCTCATGGCAATGATATTGCCGGCGGTGGCTTCGGTCACGGGAACCTTGGCAAGACCGTCGTACTGATAGAGGGCGGTGGCTTTGGCCTTCTTGGGCGCCTCATCCTGTGCGTGGTAGTTGCACACGGCGATCTCCTGATTCTGCTTGACGGTACCACGCTCGATTCGGCCGATGGCAATACGACCCACAAAGTCGTTGTAGTCGATGGCGGACACCAGCATCTGGAAGGGGGCATCCTCCTCCGCCTCGGGGGCGGGGATGTAGTCCACGATGGTGTCGAACAGCGGCTTCAGGTCCTCGCCGGGAACGTCGGGAGAGTAGGAAGCGGTACCCTGACGGCCGGAGCAGAACAGGGTGGGGGACTCGAACTGCTCCTCGGTGGCGTTCAGGTCCAGCAGCAGCTCCAGCACCTCGTCCATGACCTCATGCACACGCTGGTCGGGGCGGTCGATCTTGTTGACCACCACGATGACCTTGTGACCCAGCTCCAGCGCCTTGGACAGCACGAACCGGGTCTGGGGCATGGGACCCTCGGCGGCGTCCACCAGCAGGATAACGCCGTTGACCATCTTCAGGATACGCTCCACCTCGCCGCCGAAGTCGGCGTGGCCGGGGGTATCCACGATATTGATCTTGATGTCGCCGTACTGGACAGCGGTGTTCTTTGCGGTGATGGTGATGCCGCGCTCACGCTCCAGATCGTTGGAGTCCATGACACGATCCTCCACCGCCTGATTGTCACGGTACACACCCGACTGCTTGAGCAGACCGTCCACCAGGGTGGTCTTGCCGTGGTCGACGTGGGCGATGATGGCAACGTTTCTTAATTTCTCATTTCTCATACAGACAGCTCCTCTGTCAATAGATTTTCTCGTTTGTGCATTTCGTAGCAGGATATTATACTTCCTTTTCCGCCAAAATGCAACCCCCGTGCAAAGCAAAGGCTTCGCACGGGGGTATTTCTCACAATCCAAGCAACTGAATGGCGATCCAGAAGTAGATCAGCAGGGACAGCACGTCCACCACCGTGGTGATGAAAGGGGAGGCCATCACAGCGGGGTCAAGGCCGATCTTTTCCGCCGCCATGGGCAGCAGGCAGCCCACCACCTTGGCACAGATGACGGTGACGGTCAGGGTCAGACACACCACAAGGGACACCATCACGCTAACCTCGGGATTGCCCAGCAGCAGATTGTCCACCAGCAGCATTTTGCCAAAATTGACCACGCCCAGGGCCACGCCACACAGCACGGACACCCGCAGCTCCTTCCAAATGACGCCCCACAAGTCGCCCGACTCCACCTCGCCCAGCGACAGGGCACGGATGACGGCGACGGAGGACTGGGCGCCGGAGTTGCCGCCGGTACCGGTCAGCATGGGGATAAAGGCGGTCAGGGCCGGGATGAGGGCCAGGGTGCTTTCAAACCCGGCCAGAATAATCCCCGCAAAGGTGGCCGACAGCATCAGCAGCATCAGCCAGGGCAGTCTTGCTCGGGCAGTCTCAAACACGCCGGTCTTGAGATAGGGCTTATCCGAGGGCAGAATGGCGGCCATCTTCTCGAAGTCCTCGGTGGCCTCCTCTTCCATAACGTCCATAGCGTCATCGACGGTGATGATGCCCACCAGACGGTTCTCCTTGTCCACCACGGGCAGGGCGGTGAAGTCGTAACGAGACAGCAGCTGGGCAGCATCCTCTTTGTCGTCGTGGGTGTTGACGGACAGGACGTTGGTTTCCATGATGTCGGCAATTTTGGTCTCATAGGCGCTCAACAGCAGCTGGCGCACGGTAACCACACCCTGCAGAATGCGGTTTTTGGTGACGTAGCAGGTATAGACCGTCTCCTTGTCCAGACCCACCTTACGAATGCGGGCGAAGGACTGCTCCACCGTGTCCTCCGGGTGAAGGAAGACGTACTCCGTGGTCATAATGGAGCCGGCGGAGTCCTTGGGGTAGTTCAAAAGCTGGTTGATCTGATGGCGGGTGGACGGGTCGGTGTTGCGCAGGATACGGGTGACCAGATTAGCGGGCATATCCTCAATGATGTCAACGGCGTCGTCCACGTACAGCTCGTCCAGCACCTCCCGCAGCTCCCGATCGCTCAACGTACTGATCAGGCGCTGCTGGCTGTCGATGTCCTCCATATAGGCGAACACTTCGGCGGCCAGCTCCTTGGGCAGCAGACGGAACACCACGATGAGCTGCTCCGGTTCCAGTTCGTCCAGGAACGAGGCGATGTCGACCTCGTTCATCTCCTGCAAAATTTCACGCAGCTGGCGCAGTTTCTTCTGCTCCACCAGCTCCATCAGCAGGTCCAAATCAAAATTTTCATGCATAGCGCATATCCCCTTTCGTTCAGCTTGAAAAAGGGACACAAAAAAGCCACGGGTAACCCGTGGCTGCCATCACTATGGGGATTGGCGCAAAAGGGGACACTGACCCCCGTCAAAAGGTCAGGTCACGCCGCGCAGTCCGGCATAAGTGATAACAGCTGTCTGTGTCCCGGCAACTTCGGCTTTCCACGCGGCTTCCACCTCCTGAAAATTTTGGGATGGGGTTATTATAACACCGAAAAAACAAAAATTGCAACCCCGGACGAAAAAAAGTTGCACAACAGGTAACAGCCTGCCGAAACCGGCAGGCTGTTGCTGTTCCCTTTCAATTACTGTGCATCCAACCAGCGGCAGGCACCCATAGCGGCCACGGCGCCGTCTCCGGCGGCGGTGGTTACCTGACGGATGAACTTGCTGCGGCAGTCGCCGGCCACGTAGACGCCGGGGGTTTTGGTGGCGCAGAACTCGTCCACGTCGTAATAGCCGTACTGGTTCAGGCCCACCAAGTGGGCGAAATTGTCGTTTTGGGGCTGAAGCCCCACGGCCAGGAACGCACCGTCCACACGGATCTCGCTGTCGGCTCCGGTGGCATCGTTGTGCAGCTTCAGGCCAACCAGCTCGCCGTTGTCGGTAATGTACTCGCTGACCACGGTGCTGAACAGCACCTCCACGTTTTCCTTGGCCATCAATGCATCGGCCAGCTTCTGCTCGCCGGTGAAGGTGGGCAAATTCTGGACCACTGTGACCTTGGTACACACTTCGCTCAAAAGCAGGGCCTCCTGCAGAGCAGAGTTGCCGCCGCCGATCATGGCGGTCTCCTGTCCGGTATAGAATGCGCCGTCGCACACGGCGCAGAAAGACAGGCCGTGACCGACCAGATCTTCCTCACCCTCAAGCCCCAGCATGCGGTGCTTGACGCCGTTGGCCAAAATGACGGCCTTTCCCTCGAAGGAGGAACCCTCCTCGGTGGTGATAACGAAGCCGTTTTCCGTCTTTTCCACGCCGGTGACGCATTCCAGCTCCACGTCGGCACCCAGATTCAGCACCTGCTCGGCCAGCTTGTCGGCAAATTCCGCACCAGAGATCACGGTAAAACCGGGGATGTTCTCCACCTTGGGAGAGAAGGCGATCTGGCCTCCGAAGCCGGCCTTTTCCACGACCAGCACGCTCTTGCCGGCACGCATGGCGTACACGGCCGCAGTCAGACCCGCAGGGCCGCCGCCCACAACAACTACATCATACATACGGATTTCCTCCCATTTATCTTTCTGCAAAGGAACGGGCCGGGCGGTGTCGCCCGGCCCGTTTGGGGTTGGGTTTTATACGGCCTGCTGGGAAGCCAGGAACTTCTTGATCTCAGGCACGCTGTAGTAGCTCTCAAAGTTGACCCCGTCGGTGATGACCAGGGTGGGAGCACCCTTGATGCCGTACTGGCGGCACAGCTCCACGTTGTCGTCGGCGATCAGCTTCTCGTAGGCAAAGCCGGCCTTGTTCAGCAGGGACTCCGTCACACGCCAGTTGGGGCAGGTGCCTCGTGAGAACAGGATGGCTCGGGCGCCGGCGGATACCAAAGGGGGGAT
>JAZSAQ010000085.1:0-46730 GCA_045601985.1 Lawsonibacter sp.
GAGCAAGGTGGGCAACCACAGCAGCTGGGCAGCCGACGCCCTGAAGTGGGCGGTGGAGCAGGGCATCCTTGAGAACGTGCCCTTCACCAACGCCACCGAGCAGGCCACCCGTGCCCAAACCGCACAGATGCTGACCAACTATCTGAGGGCAAACTGATTCTCTTTGCAGGTTTCCTGCTATTCCAAAACAGGCCCCACAGTCCGTCGGACTGTGGGGCCTGTTTGGTGTAAAAAAGAACAAAAATTACATTCCCAAACAAATAATCCATATTATCGATCAAAAAATGCATGGACGGGAGAAAGGAAATGCGGTAGAATACGATTAGGAGTTTGCCCCTGAACGGAGAGACGGGTTCCGAGAGAACAGCCTGATGTTCGGGTGTAAGATAAAACCAAATACTTAGGAGGAACGAGCATGAAAAAAATGACATCCTTACTGCTTGCACTGGTGATGATGCTGTCCATGCTGCCAGGTGCGGCGGTGCCTGTGACAGCGGCGGGGGAGAAGACGGTTGCCCCCACACAGAATGGCTACTACAGCAACGCCGTCCTGCATGAGACGTTTGATGACATCAACGTTGGTATGACCAGGGGAAAGGTGGGGTCTGAGGAAAGCCGCAATTACATCACCCAGGTGACCGGTGGTGCCTGGATCCGCACCGGCGATCCTACCGCCGGCGGAAACGATGAGATTGCCATTGCGAATATTTCACCCATTAATGGTGATTTTGAGCTGACGTTCACCGCCGACTTTACCAAGCTGGAGACCGGTGCGGCCGGCAGTACGGCGGGTTTCTCCGTGGACGTGCGTGTGACCGAGCAGGGTCTGCGCTGCCGCTATATCTTCAGTTCGGACGCAGCGGGCAACATCTACGTTACCATGGAACACGCAAAGCAGTGGTTTGACACCGGTGCCGACGAGGGTGACACCGATGTGAAGGTGCGCATCGTGGTGGACGAGGCACGCAATGCCTCCGTGGTGGTTGACGGTCAGTATGTGGGCCGGTTTGGTGCACCTACCGCAAAGGGCTCTGCCGGATACTACTGGCTGAGTGCGTATTGTACTGCCAGCAACAGCGGTGCCAATGACGTGACGCTGTACGATATGAAGCTGGCGCAGGGTCCTGTGGTGGTCGATGATGTGGACGATACCGTGGTACACGAGACATTTGATGCCATTGGCACCGGTATGACCCGGGGTAAGGTTGGCTCTGCCGAGAGCCGCAACTATATCACTCAGGTGGAGGGCGGTGCCCGGTTCCGTACCGGCGTGCCCACCGCCACCGGTAATGACGAGGTCGCCATTGCGTCTTTCCTGGACATTCCGGTAGAGCGATTTGAGATCACGTTTGATGCCGACTTCCATGATTTAATCGTGCCCGCCACGAACGAGAGCACGGACGGCTTCTCTGTGGATGTGCGTCTGGGCAACGTGGACGGAAAGGGACAGCGCTGCCGCTACGTTTTCAATGCCGACGCGGCAGGCAATATCTACGTGTCCCAGTATGACGATGCCAAGCGGGTGGTGCGGTTTGATACGGGACTGGATCTGCCGGCGACCGACGTGAACGTGCGCATTACGGCGGACGAGAAGCAGAACACCACCGTGCTGGTCAATGGTCGGCAGGTGGCACAGTTTACCAAGGCGATTGTAACCGGTGCCAGCGAGGGCTGCTTTATTGTCTACTGCGGCGCATCCGGCAGTACCGGTCGCACCAATGATGTGGTACTGTATGACCTGAAGCTGGTGCAGGCACCTGTGATGCAGGCTTACTATACCATGAATGCCCCCCATATCAACGGCACGGCGGATGAGCGGCCCTGGCCCTTTGACGGCGATAGAAAAATCGCCCTGCTGAGCGATGAGGAGTATTTGTACATTGCCCTGCGAACCAGCAACCCTGCCCCCAAGTTCACCATCAACGGCGTGGTTCTGACCACCGATCTGGCGACCGGCAACGTGCGTACCGCCGACGGCGCATGGGCGGGCAATGCGGCCAAGACCAGCAGCCATGTCGAAGTCCAAATCCCCCTGAAGTCCGTGCTGGGGTTGGATTATGCCCCGGGCCAAAAGGTGAACTTTGACTACAAGTGGGGCGACGCCGGCTTCACGGGCACCGTGGTTTTGGCCGGCTGCGCCGTGGTGGACTTTGAAAGCTATGACGGGTATATCAAAGATTCCGATCCCAGCGGCGAAGTTACCGCCACCCAGGCCGGTGACGGAAAGCTGGTGCTGGGCACCAATACCATGACCTCCGGCGGCAAGAGTCGCAGTGTCCTGCTCAAACAGCTGGATACCGTGGACATGGACTTTGCTGCCGGTATGACCCTGGAGTTTACCGCTGACTTCAACGACCTGATCATTCCCAAGGTGAGAAGCGGTTTGAGTAACTATAACGCTGCCGGAAACTGGGGCGATGCGGGCTTTGTTATTGATCTGCGTATGGATCCCTGCCATCGGTATGGGTTCCATGCCGATGCCAGTGGCAACATCTACGTGACCCAGAAGATGAACAGCTACAGCCAGGTCACCCGCATTGATACGGGACTGAATCTGCCTGCCACCGATGTGGATGTGAAGCTGGTGTCCGATGCCTCCGGTGTGACTACTGTGTACATCAACGGTGCGGCACTGACGGAGAAGCTCCCTGCGTCCACCTTCCAGCTGCCGGCTACCGGCGGTCGTGGATATTATCAGCTTTACAACTCCACTGCCAATCGTGCCAACGATAACCGCAAGAACAATGTGACCCTGTACGATATGGTGCTGACCCAGAATGTGCCCGCTGCCCGTGTGGTGGAGTACCCTCTGGGCAGCGAGAACACCAAGGACATTACCGCCTACCTGAATACCTCCGAAATCAGAATGGATGGTGTGCCGGGTGAGCCTGCGTGGTACCTGACCAACAGTGTGGCCGGGTCCGGAGCGGCGCCCGGCGGTATGATGGGCATCGGCTGGGGCGACGGTAATCTGTACGTGGGCGGTGAGACCACGGCAGATTCCGTGAGCATGAGCATTGGGGGCAAGAAAGTCTCTGCGACGCTGAGACCTGCACCTGATACGGCTGTGGGTCAGGTGGCGGCCAGCAGCAATGGCTTTGAGTGGATCATCCCCCTGAGCGCCTTTGGTCTGTCTAATGGCGTGCTGGCCCGTGAAATGAATTATACGCTGACGGCCACCAAATACAGGCTGGATTCCGGGCTGACCGGCAAGCTGACCTTCTCCGGCGAGCAGATTCTGTTCGGCGATCCCGGCCGTAACTATACAGCCAAAGAATATGCTACGATTTCCGGTCAGGGTCACGTGACCTGGAAACGCACCGATGACGGCGTTTCCGTCACCAGCCAAAAGCTGAACGACCCCAAGAGCGTGGGAGGAAGCTTTGGTCAGCAACGCCTGGCCAAGGTGGATTACGATTCCGGTGCATTCAATCTGGAGGTCAAGCTGACCATTAACCAGCTGCCTGCTATTGCCGACGTATTCGGTCAGCGGGGTTTGCACTTCCAGGTGTGGAGCGATGACGTGCAGGCACCTATAGCGATCTATAACGATGGCAAGGACAACGTGATGATGGCCATGCGCTACCACTACGGAGACGAACGGTATGATACCGGCCTGAACATCGGGGACACCGCCACCATTCGGTTGGAGGTGGATGCCAAGCACATCCCCACTCTGTATGTGGACGGTAAGCTGGTACACACCTTCTCTCCCTTCGATCGCAGAAATGTGAACACCCAGGGGCAGCCTGTGCCCAACTTCATCATCAATCCTCACAACACCCACCGTGCATTGAACGCCGACGGCACGCTGGATTCCATCGATGTGGTGCTGCACGACGTGCTGCTGACCCAAACTCCTTTTATGGGTGCGCAGGACGTGGTGGATGCGGCTCTGGAGCAAATTGACTCCGCATTTGTGGTGGCAGAGGGTACAGGAGACGACGTCGCCGCCCTGAATCTGCCCCGCACCATTGTTGTGGATACGGTGGAGGTTCCGGTGGACGTGTCCTGGACCGCCATTGACAAGCTGACCGGCCGGCTGGCCTCCGGTGTGGACTTGTCCACCGGTGAGGTTACCCGAAGCGCCGGCGCCAATGCCTTTGATCTGATTGCGGTGGTGACGTACAGCGGTGCCAGCGGCACCAAGACGATCCCGCTGCAGGTTTTAGGTAACGGAGCGGATAACGGTTCGGTGGCTTTGCTTGTGGACGATGCCAATCCGGCCTCCGGTGCGGTGAAGAACTGGAGCGGTAACCGGTATGCCTATTTCGATACCACCCACAACAGCTTGGTGGTGAACCGGGGTGCCAGTAGCCCCTTTAATCGCATCGTACTGCGAGACTCTGACGACTATTCCCGTGTCAGCGCCCGCCATTTGGGTGTGTTTGTCAGCAATGATAACATCACCTATCGCAAGGTGAACGGCTGGCTGCTGCATCAGGACGGCAGAACCTACACCATCTACAACCTGAACGAAACGGCTCAGTACGTGAAGGTACACACCTACCACGACGATTTGGACGTGACCGGCGAGAAACCCACCTTCTACAACAAGGTGAGCGACATGATCAAGGTCTCCAATGAGAAATATCTGCCCGGCGCCCGTGAAGCATTTGATTACAGCAGTACCTTCCGTGTTGGCAACGACACCGACAAGGAGAAACTGGACACCCCTGTGTTTGTCAGCCTGACCACGCTGGGGGCCAAGGTGGGTCAGTACCGTGAGAGCTGTCCCGACTTCCGGTTTACCGTTGGTGAAATCACTCTGGCCCACTGGTACAATGGTAAGGACGGGTTCTACGTTCGTGTGCCGTCCATTCCCGCCAAGGGAGAGACGACCGTTACGGCCCACTGGGGCAGCAGCACGGCTGCTGACTTCTCGGATGGTGAGACAACCTTTGAGGTGACCTACGGCAATGTGGCCCTTATCGACCTGAGCAAGGAGACCCACACCGACAACGGACAGGGTAGCAAGCAGCAGGGTACCGGTATGGGTACGCATGGTCGGCCCTTCACCTTCCCCAATGGCGATGTGATTGTGGTGGCACGCCGGATCGAGACTGATGCTGACATTGCGGTGTTCCGATCCACCGACGGCGGTCACACGTTTGACAAAAATCCCGTGCTGGCCTACAAGGACGGAAACTACAAGAGCCGCGGTTCCGGCTTTGGCGGCTTCCTGTGGGACGAGAGTGTGGGTGACAAGGGTCGCCTGTACCTGATCACCTATAACGGTAAGGTGGGCAACGCCACCGACTACCGCATTGTGCTGACCTATACCGACGACTACGGTTATACCTGGTCCGAGCCGGAGTTCCTGAACCTGCCCGGCTCCGAGCTGGTGCAGAAGAGCAGCGCAGGTGGTGGCGGTAATGCCAAGTATCAGGAACTGGGCAATTCCGGGGCTTACTTCCTGACCGACACCTTTGCCTTTAAGCGCGTGATTACCTACTGTGACGGCTTGAAGATGGAGAAGGCCGACGGCGCCGGTCCCAACGTGGACTACGTCATCATCATTGCCGGCGAGGGCTACACAAAGACCGCCGATCAGACCGTGCAGGACATTACCGACTCCACTAAGGTGCAGTCCGGCAGCAGCAAGGTTACCTCGCTGTATTCTACCGATGGCGGTGTGACCTGGAATTGCGCCAACAACGCGGTGGAAATCAAGGGCCTGACCAACGAGCGCAACCCCGAGGATGGCCTGTCCGAGGCCGGTTTCGCCCAACTGGATGACGGTCGGCTGTTCTTGACCGTTCGCTCCCAGATGGAAGGCAACTACTATATGCACGAGTGCATTTCCACCGACTTTGGCAAGACTTGGACTGGCGACTTTGGCAATATCCTGGCCTCCAATACATCGCCCGTGCTGACCAAGTACGGTGAGGAGCGGCTGATGACCTGGGCGGCCTGTAACGGTCTGAGTCAGATTTCTTACCGCCGCACCCCCATGCATGTGGGTCTGTCCACCGACAACTACGAGACCTTCGATAAGATTCTGGACGTGACCTTTGCCACCTCTTTCGATGCCGTGCGTGAGATTGAGGGTCGCCATACCCAGCCGGGTCTGGCCATTTCTCCCGACGGCAAGAATGCCTTTATCAGCTACTTCGACCACAGCTACTTCTACCACGTATGGGAGGAGAAGATGTATGAGTATGTGGGTACGGTAGGTTTCCTGATGGAGGACTTCGACCAGATGATCCACAAGACAAAGGGTGCCTGGGACGATTTTGAGGACAGCTCCCTGAAGTTCCAGGGCTGGCTGTGTGACCGGGAAGGCACGATCCTGCTCTCCCGTGAGCAGGCTGTGTCCGGCAGACAGTCCATGAAGGTACTGGACGAGAATATGGGTGCCCCCACCCATGCGGTGCGACAGCTGCCTTCCATGAAGTCCGGTACGGTGGGCGCAAAACTCATGGTGCCCAAGACCAACGAGTCGGAGTTCGTGATGGAGCTGAAGGCGGCCTACAACTTCACGCATATGCTGCACACCATTGCTGCGTTCTCTGTGACACCCAGTGGTACGGTCTACGTGTGGAACGGAAGCAACAAGGTGGCGGTGACCACCGTGGTGGCCGGAAGCTGGAACGATTATGCGCTGGACTATGACGTGAACACCGGAAAGGGTGTGTTGTACGTCAACGGCAAGCCGGCGGGCGACGCCTTTACTCTGCCCGGCTCCCTGCTGGAGAAGGACATCGATCTGGTTCACGGCGTGACGGCGGTCAGCTTTAACCAGATTGCCGGGACCAGCAAGAACGGTGATTGCCTGTATGTGGATGATTTCTATGCCAACGAGCTGGCTACTGTTGCCCGCTCGCTGGAGGAGACCACTGTGCCCTCTGTGTTGGGGCGCTTTATGACCATCGTCCGCAAGGTGATCGAGGTCAACGGCGAACGAGTTGAACTTGTGGAGTGGGGCTGGGTACCCGGTCTGTAAGCCAACGAAGAAATTATGCAAACGTGCCCCACAGCCTAATGGCTGCGGGGCACGTTTTGCGTTGAGGGGGGGAAGCCCGAAGATCACCCCCAACGGGAGAAAAGACCTTCCGGATTTTCGGCAGGAGCAAAAAGACACCCCCGGCAGCAAGGTTGCTGCCGGGGGTGCCTTTTTGTCAGCCGAGGATTCTTTGATAGATGTCCAGATACAATTTGGCGGAGTTGCTCCAGGTGAAGTCGGCGGTCATGCCGGCCTTTTGGAGTTTGCGCCAGGCTTTGGTATCGGTGTGATAGAGCTCCACTGCCTGGGACAGAACGTGGAACAGGTCGCCGCCATCTACGTGGGTAAAGGAGAAACCCCGACCCTCGCCGGTGTACTTGTTATAGGGAGGGACACTGTCACGCAGGCCGCCGGTTTCCCGTACCACGGGGATGGTGCCAAAGCGCATGGCGATCATTTGGGAGAGACCGCAGGGTTCGGACACGGAGGGCATGAGGAACAGATCGGCGCCGGCGTAGATGACGTTGGACAGGGCGGCAGAATACATGATTTGGGCGGAGAAACGGCCAGGGTAACGAGATTGGGCATCGCGAAATGCCTGCTCGTAGTCCCACTCGCCGGTGCCCAGCACCACCATCTGCACATTCAGGGACATGATTTGATCCAGGACCTGAGTGATCAGATGGAACCCCTTATGGCCCACAAGGCGGGACACGCAGGCGATGATGGGGACGTTGGGCTCGGGGTTCAGGCCCACTGCATTCTGCAGGGCGGCCTTACAGGCACGCTTGCCGGTGACGGGGGCACGGGGGGAGAAGTTTTGGGCAAGGGTGGGCATGGTGGCGGGGTTATAGAGGTCGGTATCAATACCGTTGAGGATGCCCTGCAGCTTATGCCGGTTTTCCCCGATGATACCTTCCATGCCGTGGGCGTAGTAGGGGTCGAGCAGTTGCTCGGCATAGGTGGGGGATACGGTGGTGATGTAATCGGCGGAGATGATGGCACCTTTCATCAGGTTTACATCATCGTAATAAGTGAGCATGCCTTCGTTGAAGTAGCTCCAGTTCAGGCCGATTACATCTTCCAAAACCTGCTTGCCGAAGCGGCCCTGATACTCGATGTTGTGGATGGTAAAAACGGTTTTGGCGTGGGACAACTGGGGGATGCGGTAGCGATCCTCCAACAGGTAGATGGGGACGAGGGCGGTTTGCCAGTCGTTGCAGTGGATGATATCCACGGGCCAGTTGAGTTGGCCGGTGGTCTCCAGCACGGCACGGGAGAAGAAGGCGAACCGCTCGCAGTCGTCGAAGTGACCGTAGAGAGAGTTACGCTTGAAGTAGCTCTCGTTATCCACGAACCAGTAGGTCACGCCGTCCCGCACCAGCTCGAAAACGCCGCAGTAGACATTGCGCCAGGCCAGGGGGACATTGAAATATTTGAGAAAGGTCATTTGGCTGCGCCAGTCGTCGCCGATTCCCTCGTACAGGGGCAGGATGACACGGACGTCGTGTCCTGACCGGGCCAGGGCCGGGGGCAGAGAACCGGCAACGTCGGCAAGGCCGCCGGTCTTGATAAAGGGGGCGACTTCGGATGCGGCAAAGAGAATGTTCATAATCGTGGTACCTCGCTTTGGTGGAATTTTGGGGAGGGGACCTGAGGGTTACCCCGGCAATTATACGATGGAGTTTTTGTCGATAGCGATGGGGAAGGCGGCGTTGCCCAGCAGGCAGTGGCCGGTTTCTACCCTTACATTCTTGTCGGCAATGGCGTAGGCAATGTCGGCCCCCGATTTGATGGTGGTGCCCTGCATGAGGATACAGTTGCGAACCCGGGCTCCCTTTTCCACGACCACGCCACGGAAGATAATGGAATTTTCTACCTCGCCCTCGATGACACAGCCGTCGGCAATGAGGCTGTTGGTTACCCTGGAGTCGGGGCTGTAGTAGGTGGAGGGGTCGGAGCGGTCCTTGGTGCGGATGGGGGCGTCGGAGAGGAACAGCTGGCGGCGGACGGCGGGGTTCAGCAGGTCCATGGAGCGGTCATAGTAGTCCCGGACGCTGTCAAAACGGGCCACGTAGCCGGTATGGGTATAAGTATGAATGTTTAGCTCACCCAAACGGGGCTGGAGAGCGCCACGGGTGAAGGTATGCACGTCGTGAGTGGCGCAGTCCTCAATAAGCTCCAGCAGGAGGGCTTTGGACAGGATACAGATGCTGAGAAATTCCGCCGCTTCGGGGGCAGTGGAGGGGAAGGTGAGCACATCGATGACCCGGCCGTCGTCGGTGGTGGTCAGGTACTGGGTGGCGGAGGGGACACCGTGATGCCGGTCGGAGCAGACCATGGTGACGTCACTGCCACGCTCGATGTGCTGGCGGTACACTTCGGCCAGGGGAATGTTGAGGGCCATGTCGCCCCAGGCCAGCACCACGTGTTCCTGTCGGATCCCGGACAGATAAGTGGAAACGCCGGACAGGGCGTCCAAAGTGCCGGAATAGACACGGTGGGCGCTTTCTTCGGTGCTGAAGGGAGGCAGGATGCGAAGACCGCCACGCTTACGGCTCAAGTCCCAATCTTTGCCGGAACCTACGTGGTCCAACAAGGACTGATAGTTCTCGTGGACGATGAGGCCGATGTCGCTGATGCCGGCATTGACCATATTGGACAGCATGAAGTCGATCAGGCGGTAGCGACCACCGTAGGGTAGGGAGCAGGTATTGCGGGGCTTGGCCAGCTTACCCAGGGAGTCATTGGAGTGGTAGGCAAAGATGATGCCGTGCAGGTTGGTCATGCGTGCTCGCCTCCTTTCACGTCTTCACGAATCATGGCATTGGCAGAAACGGTGGCCTTTTCGCCGATGGTGATGCCGGAGGCCACCACGGCCACGCCCCAGTTGTCGGTGGCATCGGGAGGGGTGCCTACGGTGGCGCCGGACTCGATGACGGCGTTTTCTGCAATGATGGCGTATTCTACGGTTGCCCCGGCCTTGACGGTGACGCCGGGCATGAGGATGGAGTAGCGGACGGATGCGCCCTCCTCTACGGTGACGGAGTGGAAGAGGACGGAGTTTTCTACGGTGCCGTACACCTCGCTGCCGCCGGTGACCAGGCTATGAGAGACCACGGCGTTGGGACCGGTGAAGTGGGGCGGACGGATGGGGGTGCGGGCGTAGATGGGGAAGGTGGGGTCATAGAGGTCGATGCTGGTACGGGGGGCCAGCATATCCATGTTGGCATCCCACAGGGAGTCGATGGTGCCCACGTCCTTCCAATAGCCACGGAAGCGGTAGGCGGACATGACTTCGCCGGCGGCCAGCATATTGGGGATGATGTTTTTACCGAAGTCGTTGGCGGAGGTGGGGTCTGCCTCGTCCTCGATGAGGTACTTTCGAAGCTTGGACCAGGTGAAAACATAGATACCCATGGAGGCCAGGTTGCTCTTGGGGTGGGCGGGCTTTTCCTCGAACTCGAAGATGCGGTCCTCGGCGTCCACGTTCATGATGCCGAAACGGGTGGCCTCCTCCATGGTGACCTCCAGTACGGAGATGGTGCAGTCGGCGCCGGTCTTTTTATGATGGGCGACCATTTTGGAGTAGTCCATTTTATAGATGTGGTCGCCGGAGAGGATGACCACATATTCCGGGTCGTACATATCGAGGAAGCCGATGTTTTGGTAGATGGCGTTGGCGGTGCCCTTGTACCAGGTGCCCTGGTCCCCCTCACGCATATAGGGAGGGAGGATATGTACGCCGCCGTCGGACCGGTCAAGATCCCAAGGCTGGCCGGAGCCGATGTAGTTGTTCAGCTCCAAGGGGCGGTACTGGGTGAGGACACCAACTGTATCAATACCGGAATTGATACAGTTGGACAGGGGGAAGTCGATGATGCGGTATTTGCCGCCGAAGGGGACGGCGGGTTTGGCCACGTGGCTGGTCAGGGCGTACAGCCGGCTACCCTGACCGCCGGCCAGCAGCATAGCGACACATCCTTTTTTCATTTCGGTCACAACAAGCTTTCTTTTTTGCGGGGGCTTTGCGGGAGCAGCGGTAGATCACGCAGGACATGGGGGGCAAGTCAATCTGCATGGATTGGGATTGATTATGCCAGGGGGTGGGGACAGAGGTGAGGGGAGCCTGATCGCCCATATCGTTACCGCCGAACTGGGGCCAATCGGTGTTGAAGACCAGTTCGTAAGTGCCGGCGAAAGGTAGACCAACGCGGAAGCCGTTACGGCGGTTGGGAGAGAAGTTACAGACAACCACCAGAGGTTTGCCGGCCTTATCCCGCCGGAGGAAGGCAATGGTGTTTCCTTGAGCGTCGTCCGGCTCCAGCCATTCGAAACCGCCCCAATCCCGGTCCCGCTGCCAAAGGGCAGGTTGTTCCAAATAGAACTGGTTGGCAGATTTGAAGAACTCGAGAATTTTGCGGTGGGGTTCGTAGTCCAAAAGGTGCCAGTCCAAGGAGTATTCATAGTGCCATTCGTTAAACTGGCCCAGCTCGCTGCCCATGATCATGAGCTTTTTGCCCGGGTGGGCGAGCATATAGGAGTAGAAGGCCCGGACACCGGCAAATTTCAGGGGGTCATCGCCAGGCATTTTGCCGATGAGGGAACCTTTCATGTGTACCACCTCGTCGTGGGAGATGGGCAGAATGTAGTTTTCCGAGAAGGCGTACATCAGGGAGAATGTCAGGTTGCTGTGGTGGTACTGGCGATAGATGGGGTCCATTTTCAGGTAATGGCAACAGTCGTTCATCCAACCCATGTTCCACTTGAAGTTGAAGCCCAAACCGCCGTCACTGACCGGGGCGGTTACCAAAGGCCAGGCGGTGGACTCCTCTGCAATCATCAGCACGTCAGGGTGGGCAGCAAAAATCTTGGTGTTGAGGGTTTGGAGGAAGTCGATGGCTTCCAGATTTTCGTGCCCGCCGTGGATATTGGGTACCCAGTTGCCCGGTTCACGACCGTAGTCCAGGTAGAGCATGGAGGACACGGCGTCTACCCGCAGGCCGTCGAAGTGATACTGCTCCAGCCAGAACATGGCAGAGGAGAAGAGAAAGGAGCGTACCTCGTGCCGGCCAAGGTCGAAACAGTTGGTGCCCCACTCGGGATGTTCACCCTTGCGGGTGTCGGCATATTCGTAGGTGGGGGTGCCGTCGAAGTGGTACAGGCCGAAGGCGTCCCGGGGGAAGTGCGCAGGAACCCAATCCAGGATGACACCTACGCCCGCCTGATGGAGCTGGTCGATTAGATACATCAGGTCGTGGGGAGAGCCGAAGCGGCTGGTGGGGGAGAAGTAGCCGGTGCACTGATAGCCCCAGGAGGCATCGAAGGGATGCTCGGTAATAGGCATGAGTTCTACGTGGGTATAGCCCATCTCCTTTACATAAGGCACCAGGAGGTCGGCGGTGTCGCGGTAGGACAGCCAATTGCCCTCGCCGGTGCGGCGCCAGGAGCCGAGATGCACCTCGTAAATATTCATGGGGCCGTCATAACAGAGGTGGGTGCGGCGGTGGCGGAACCACTGCGAATCTCCCCACTGGTAGCCGGAAAGGTCGCAAAGCACGCTGGCGGTGCCGTCGGATTGCAGTGCATAGGGGTCGGCCTTGCCAATGTAGTGGTCGGGACTGTCCCATACGGCGTATTGATAGCGCTCGCCGCAGGTCAGGTCCGGCAGGAAACCCTCCCAGATGCCGTTGTCCCCACGAGTCAGCGGGGCAGCGTTGGGGTCCCAGTTATTGAAAGGACCGAAGACGGACACCCGGTAGGCATTGGGAGCCCAGACACGGAACGTGAAGCCACCCTGGGTGGAATGGGCACCCAAATAACGCCAGGCATCGGTGCTGCTGCCGGCGAAAAAAGTGTTCAAATCAAAGGGGGTTTTGCGCTTTTTTGTCATAAAATCACCTGAATTCCGAGGAAAGTCAACGAAATATGGTTATAACATACAATTTGGCGGCAGGTAAAACTTTCCTAATTTATATAAATTATACAACAATGTGAAGGCGTAGTCAAGGGGAGAGAGAGGGAAAGGGCGAGAATATTAGGGACAAAAAGTATGGCGGGGAAAGTCCCCGCCATACCGGTAGGAAAGGAAGGAGCGGAGGGGGTGGGACGGTTTTTAGGCGGCCATGAACAGGCGGCGCAGCAGCTGTGTGAAGATACCGGAGAAGGACAGGCGGTCTACGGCGCAGGAGGCTACGATGGGGATGGTTTCCTGCGGCTGGCCGTCAACCAAGACCTGCATGGTGCCGAGCTGCTGGCCTTCCTCTACAGGGGCCTGAACGTCCTTGGCCAGGGTCAGTTCGGTGGCGACGCTGCCTGCGCTGCCACGGGGCAGGAGCAGGCGGCAGTCACGGGCCAGCTTGGGCTGGACGTGATCGGTTTGACCCAACAGGACGGGGATGGGAGGCAGAGGTTCGTCGGGGTAGACGTCGGTGAGGGTATAGGAAGCGAAGCCGAAGTCCAGCAGGGATTTGGCGGTATCGAAGCGGGCCTGGGAGGTGGTGGAGCCGAGCACCACGGCAATGAGCTCCATGCCGTCACGCTCAGCGGTGGCGGACAGGCAGTAAAGAGCGGTATCGGTGAAGCCGGTCTTTAGGCCGGTGGCGCCGGGATAGAATCGGATAAGTCGGTTGGTATTGGACAGGCCGAAGGAACCGTCACGGATGGAGTCCATCCAGATGGTGGTATAGGCGCGAACATCTGGGTGGCTCAGGATGAGCTGGCGGGACATGAGGGCGATATCGTGGGCGGAGGAGTAGTGGTTGTCCGCAGGAAGGCCGGTGCAGTTAACAAAGTGGGTGTCGGCCATGCCGAGCTGGGCGGCCTTGGCATTCATTTGCTCTACAAAGCTCTCTTCACTGCCGCAAAGGTGCTCGGCCATGGACACGCAGGCATCATTGGCGGAGGATACGGCGATGGATTTGAGCAGGTCGTGGACGCTCATTTGCTCCCCCTCGGCAAGGTAGACCTGTGAGCCGCCCATACCTGCGGCGTTGGTGGAGGTGGTGACTACGGTGTCGGGAGTGATTTGGCCGGAGCTGAGTGCATCCATAATGAGCAGAAGGGTCATGACCTTGGTGACGCTGGCCGGAGGGAGTCGGTCGTGAGAATTGACCTCGTGCAGTATGGTGCCAGACTCCTTTTCCATGAGTACGGCGGCGGGAGCATCGATGTTAGGGGCGGCACTGACGGGAAAGGCAAGCATGGTCAGGGCGAGAAGAGCGGTCAGAATGCGTTTCATGGGAATTCCTCCAAACATTATTGTTCTTCACAAAGGATGTGGAGAGAACAGGAGGACTATGCGAAAGCGTCTGTGGAAAAATTTTTTGAAAAAGTTTTTGCTTATAGGGACGCAGACGTGCAAGTTTTGGGCCGATTTTACCACTTGTGTGAGGTGAATTTATGGGAAAGGACACGAAGGGCGTGAATTGTGCGGCCGGTTCCGGCGAGCGGTTTGCCCGGCTTTCCCCGAAACAGAAGCAGGTGATGAGCTGGTGGCGGGGGAGAAAAAAGTGGGACGCTGTTATCTGCGACGGTGCGGTGCGCAGCGGCAAGACGGTATGCCTGGGATTATCGTTCTTTTGTTGGGCCATGGAGCGGTTTGAGGGAAAGGCCTTTGCCCTGTGCGGAAAGACGGTGGGGTCGGTGCGACGAAATCTGCTCAGGGAGATCCTTCCGGCTCTGCGGGAGATGGGGTTTGAGTGCGACCTCCTGATCAGCCGCAGTCAGTTGACGGTGACGGCGGGGGAGCGGCAGAATATTTTTTATCTGTTTGGCGGTAAGGATGAAGGCAGTGCCGACCTGATACAGGGCCTGACCCTTGCGGGGGTGCTGCTGGACGAGGTGGTGCTGATGCCACGGTCCTTTGTGGAGCAGGCCTGCGCACGCTGCTCGGTGGAGGGGGCGAAGCTGTGGTTTTCCTGCAATCCTGAGGGGCCCCAACACTGGTTTTACAAGGAATGGATTTGCAAGGCAGAGGAGCGCAAGGCGCTGTATCTGCACTTTACCATGAAGGACAACCCGTCGCTGTCGAAGAAGGTGCGGCAGCGATATGAGCAGATGTTCAAGGGGACCTTTTACCGCAGGTTCGTGCTGGGCGAATGGGTGGCAGCGGAGGGACTGGTTTATGACCGGTTCCGGGAGGATGAGTGCCCCGAAACTCCGCCGGGTGAGCCGGAATGGTGGTGTATCTCCTGCGACTACGGGACCATCAACCCGGCTTCCTTTGGCCTGTGGGGGTTGAGAGACGGAGTGTGGTACCGTGTGGAGGAGTACTACTACGACTCCAAACGCAGCGGCCGGCAGCTGACCGATGGGGAATATGCCATGCAGGTGAAGAAGCTGGCGGGGGAACGGGACATACGGTATGTGGTGGTGGACCCGTCGGCGGCCAGCTTTATCGAGACGCTGCGTCGGGATGGCTGGCGGGTGCTGAAGGCGAAAAATGATGTGCTCAGTGGAATTCGGATCACGGCAGAGCTGTTGCGGAAACGGAAGATGGTTATTTGCAAGGGGTGCAGGGATGCCATTCGGGAATTTGGCCTGTACCGGTGGCAGGAGGATGGAGCCGGGGACCGGGTACGCAAGCAGGACGACCATGCTATGGATGACATACGTTACTTTGCCACCACCGTGGTGGCGGGACAGGGGGCGCAGGAGCCTATGTTTGCCGGAAGTGTGAGCCGGCGCAGCAGAATGTGAAAAGGAGCGAGCGGATGAAACTATTTCAAAAGAAGCGGCCCCGGGTGC
This sequence comes from Lawsonibacter sp., assembly GCA_045601985.1. Classification (GTDB taxonomy): domain Bacteria; phylum Bacillota; class Clostridia; order Oscillospirales; family Oscillospiraceae; genus Lawsonibacter. The sequence goes on from JAZSAQ010000085.1 coordinate 15,695, forward strand.
AGGGGACTGCGGTACAGGTGCGGAACAACCCACAACACCCCTTTGGCGCATTGGAGCATTACGTGCCGCTGCAGGAGGCGGACAGCAGGCTGTATCGGGCCATTCGTGAGGCGGTGCCCATTGTGGATGCGGCTGTTCTGAAGCTGATACGGTTGTGCGGCGGTGTGGAGGTGGAGGCCGAAGACCGACGGGCACAGGAGGGACTGGATCGGTTTTTGAGAACGGTGCCGGCGGGCCGTGGGCAGCGAGGATTGCAGGCCTTTCTGGATGGTTATTTGGACAGTATGCTGACCTGCGGCAGAGCGGTGGGAGAAATCGTGCCCGACCGGCGTGGGCAGGATGTGGCGGCGCTTTTGTGGTGCGACCCGGCGGCGGTGGCGATCCGGGAAGGGGAGTCGCCGTTGGAGTTTGAACTGTGTGAGCAGGGGGTTGGTGAGCCGAAACCCTTTCCCCGGCAGGAACTGCTGCTGTTTACTCCGTTCCAGCCGGAGGTGGGTAACCCCTACGGCGTATCCCTGCTGCGCTCCATGCCCTTTATGACCGAGATCCTGATGAAGATTTATCAGGCTATCGGGTTGAACTGGGAGCGTGTGGGCAATGTGCGCTTTGCTGTTGTGTGCAAGAACAGCGAGGGGGACGAAATGTACGCCCGGGAGCGCTGCGAGCAGGTGGCACGGGAGTGGAGCCGGGCCATGCAGGCAGGTAGTCAGGGCAGCGTGCGGGACTTTGTGGCCATGGGTGATGTGGATATTCGGGTGATCGGTGCAGACAATCAGGTGCTGGACAGCGAGGTGCCGGTGCGGCAGATTCTGGAGCAGTTGATTGCACGAACGGGCATTCCGCCCTTTATGCTGGGCCTGTCCTGGTCCAGTACGGAACGAATGAGCAGCCAGCAGGCTGACTTGATGACCAGCGAGATCGGAGCCATTCGAAGAAGTCTGGATCCCGTGATCGAGCGCATTTGCGAGACCTGGCTGCGGCTGAACGGATTTGGCGGCAGTGTCAGGGTCAACTGGGCCCAGATCAAGCTGCAGGATGAGGTGGAGCAGGCCAAGGCGGAGCTGTACCGCCGGCAGGCCGAACAATTAAAGGGGGACGAAGTGGAAGAATGAACATCAAAAAGCAGGCAAGCTGCGCCGGGGGCGCACAGGTGGACCATGGGGAACTGGAGCTGATCAATCAGTTCAGCAGAAAGCCGCTGACACAGCAGGAGGTTTACACCTTTGCGGTGCGGCTGTGCGACAATGAGATCGACCGGGACGGCGAGCGGTTTGAAAACGGCACGCTGGAGGAGTTGGCCCAGCTGTTTGTGGGCAAGACGGGTATTTTTGACCACCAGTGGACCGCAGCGGGGCAGACCGCACGGTTGTACCGAGCCGAGGTGGTGGAGGAACCCGGTGTGGTGACGGCGGTGGGAGATGGCTGTCGCTATGTGAAGGGTTATGCCTATATTTTGCGCACACCCGGCAATGAGGAACTGATTGCCCAACTGGAGGGCGGTATTCTGCGGGAGGTCAGCGTAGGCTGTGCGGTGGAGCAGGCGGTGTGCTCTGTGTGCGGAAAGCCGGCGGGCAGCTGTACCCACCGAAAGGGTGAGGTCTATGACGGAACGCTGTGTTACACCAGTTTGCAGGGGGCGGCAGATGCCTTTGAGTGGTCCTTTGTCGCGGTGCCTGCCCAACCCAAGGCGGGTGTACTTAAGCACAAGGGCTACTGCGCCATGAAGGAACAGGCCGGTCGGGAAGGCTGGGCCGGGGAACTGGAACAGCTGGAAAAGCAGGCGGAGCTGGGCAGACGGTATTTGCGTGCACTGCGCAGCGAGGTGGTGCGGCTGAACGGCCTTGCCGGAGACGGCGTGGAGCACAAGGTGATGGAGGGCATTGTGGACAAGCTGGGTGAGGAGGAACTGCTGGAGCTGCGGCGTGTTTATGCAGACAAGGCAGCAAAGAAGTTCCCCATGATGACACAGCTGGACCACAGCGCACAGGTTCAGGAACAGCCGGTTGACGGGGCGTTTCTGATTTGATTTTGTATCCCGGCGGGTAACCGCTTTGGATAAATAACATACAGGAGGAGCAAGGATGAACAAAATTTCGTTTGACGACATTGGCAACGTGATGGCCACCTTTTTTGTCGACGACGGCGTGGAGGCCGGTCAGGTGGTGAAGGTAACGGCCAACGGCACAGTGGGCCCCTGCGACCAGGGTGACACCTTCTGCGGTGTGGCCGGCCAGGTGCGTAAGGGTGCCGTGGCGGTGCAGGTGGGTGGCTTTATGCAGGTGGGTGTTACCGGTGAGGTGACACTGGGCCGTGTGAAGCTGGCTGCCGACGGCAAGGGCGGCGTACAGGTCGACGACAATGGCGTGGATGCGCTGGTGGTTCAGGTGGAGCAGGCGGTCGGCAAGGCCGTTATCTGCCTGTAAGAAAGGGAGGAAGATACAATGGCATATCAGTTTGACAATCTGAAGTTGGAAAAGGGCATGTACCATGAGGCCGGCCGAACCTTTACTCAGGTGCTGGAGAGCATGGATCCCGACCAGCAGTACAAGGGCACGGCCATGGAGGGTTTGGACGCCTTCCAGCGCCAGCTCAAGCGCTTTGACATCAAGGTCAAGGGCGCAGGCAGCGACGTGGTGGAGAAGTTCTTCCGCAGTGCCGATTCTGCCGTGCTGTTCCCCGAGTACATTGCCCGTGCGGTGCGTCAGGGCATGGAGGAGCAGAATATGCTGCCTGCCATTACCGCTGCGGTGACCAAATTCGACGGCATGGACTATCGCTCCATTACCGCCGAGACCGGCGACGACGCCAAGAAGCTGCGCCGTGTGGAGGAGGGCGCTGCCATTCCCAGCACTACGGTGAAAGTGCAGGACAATCTGGTGCAGCTGCACAAGCGTGGCCGCATGCTGGTGGCTTCCTATGAGGCCATCCGCCATCAGAAGCTGGATCTGTTCTCCGTTACCCTGCGCCAAATCGGCGCCCACATCAACCGTATGCATCTGGAGGATGCCATTGATGTGCTGCTAAACGGCGACGGAAACAACAATCCTTCTCAGGTATTTCAGGCTGCCGGTGAGGGCGTGCTGACCTATGAGGATCTGGTGGATTTCTGGGCCAAGTTTGATCCCTATGAGATGAACACGCTGCTGGTGAGCAACGACATGATGGTCAAGATGCTTAAGCTGCCTGAATTCCAGAATCCCGCTACCGGCTTGAACTTCCAGGGTACCGGTAAGCTGACCACTCCTCTGGGAGCCACGCTGCTGCGCACCAGCGCCCTGCCTGCCAACACCATCATCGGTCTGGATCGAAATTACGCTCTGGAGATGGTGCAGGGCAGCGACGTGATGATCGAGTATGACAAGCTCATCGACCGACAGCTGGAGCGTGCGGCCATTACCAGTATCAGCGGCTTTGCCAAGCTGTTTGGTGATGCGGCCAAGGTCCTGCAGGTGTAATGGTCCGGCAGATGGCGGAACTTGCCCGGTCTTTGGGCCGGGTGGAGGAGCACGAGTGTGGTGCGCTGGACGGACTGTGTGAAGCGGCCTGCCGCCAGCTTCAGGGGCGGCTGCGTGTCGGAGTGACACCGGAGGACTGCGGGCACTGCTTTGTGCTGGCGGGGGCATGGCTGGCGCTGGCTGGACTGGAAGTGAGCCGGGCTGTGGGTCAGGCGGAGCGGTTCACTGCCGGCGATGTGAGTGTGCAGGCCGGCGATGCCGGACAGCGGGCGAAGGCACTGCGCAGGCAGGCTGCGGAGTTGATGGCCGGCTGGCTGCGGGATGAAAATTTTATGTTCTGCGGAGTGGATGGCTGATGATGCGGGATAAGATCGGCAGAGAGATGGAACGGCTGGGGCGGGCGGTGACCCTTTACACCGGACAGTACCCGGAGGGCGTGTCAGTAAAGGTTATGCTTCAGCCGGTGCGGGACAGGGGGACGGCAAAGTCCGTCCCCACCCCGCTGGGTTGGGAGATACAGGATCGGCTTACTTATATCGGACCGGCACAGGTGAGCTTGGAGAGCGGCTGCAGGCTGGAGGCGGACGGTGTGTGTTATCGGATGTGCACGGCACAGCCAGTCTATGCAGGCGGTCAGCTGACCCACTGGTGGGCGGTGTTTGACCGTAAGGAGCAGGAGGTGCGGTGATGGAACTGGAGAAGCTGCAGGAGGAGATGGCGCAGTTCCTGCAAAGCAACGGGATTCCGGCCACGGCCAGCTGGCCCCATGAGGACAGGCGGGCACTGCCGGGAGCGATGGTGCTGGTATCTCTTGCCAAAATGAACTGCAAGTCGGTGGGGTTGCAGGACTATTTGGGACAACGGTTGGACCAAGAAACCGGGGAACTGAAACAGTGGTATGGCCGCAAGGCGGAGCTGGAGTTTGCGCTGGACATACTGGCCCCCGCTGCGGCGGGGGCACAGGCGTGCCGGGAGCTGTTTGGGAAGTTGGTGGAGCTGCTGCAGAGGAAACGAATGTGTGGCCTGACCATGCGCAAGCTGACCGGTGAGGAAGTTGAGTTTGAGAAAAAGGAGGGGCTGTTTCGGTTGGGCTGCACAGCGAGCTGTGGCGGTTGGCTGTGGGCAAGCGGTGACGAGGCGGCAGACATCCTTGATTTTACCTTGAGAGGAGATTGGAGCATATGAGTATCACGGCGCATGAGAGACCCGGTGTATACACCGATTATGAGGCGTCTGCGGCGGTGAGTGGCTCTGCGGGCAGAAAGAATGTGGGTCTGGCGGTGAAGATGGCGAACCCTACCGAGCAGATGTGGAAGATTACCCGCTATGAGCAGGCGGTGGCCGCCTTTGGCTCGGAACAGCCGGAGGGCACCACCACGCTGGTTCGACTGCTGCTGCAGAACGGTGCGGCGCAGGTGTCGGTATTTCCCGTGGTGGGGGAGGACTACACCGAGGCCTTTGCCGCAATGGCGGCAGAGGAGGATTTGGCCGTAGTGGTATGTGACAGCACCGAGCTTACGGTGCAGCAGGCACTGCGGGACAGCGTGGCGGCGGCATCTGCCGCACAGAAAGAGCGCATTGCCGTGGTGGCCGGCGGCGCAGGCGAGACAGTGGATGCACTGGTGGCACGAGCAGCAGCTTTGAACAGTGAACGAGTGGTTCTGGCGGCGGGCAGCTGTGTGGACGGAAAGGGAAACAATGTGTCTGGGTTGGAACTGGCGGCGGCTATGGCGGGTGCGGTGGCCGGCCTTTCCGACCCGGCGGTGCCCTTGGGCGGGGCTCAGCTGTTGGGATTATCCGGACTGGCGGCCAGCTACGACGACAGTGAATTGGATGTGCTTATCCGAGGCGGCGTGACGGCGGTGGAGCGTGTGGCCGGTGTGATCAGCGTGGTGCGTGGGGTGACCACCCGCACGACCACGGCGGGTGCGGCAGACGGTACCTGGAGAGATCTGGCGGCGATTTTGGTGGTGGATGATGTGATTCCCACCATTCGAAACGCCCTTAAGGCTCGATTCCGCAGAGCCAAGAACACGGCGCAGAGCCGGGGAGCAATCCGCTCGCAGGTGGTACTGGAGCTGGAGAACAAGCTGAATCGTGAGATTATTGCCGCCTATGACGGGGTGCGAGTGACACAGGACGGTGAGGAACCCACTCGGTGCCTGGTGGACTTTGCCTTTACAGTGACCCACGGCATTAATCAGATTTGGCTCAGTGCCCACATTACGGTTTAAGGAGGGAGAACATGACAATAACGGGTTTTCCTACCAGCAGCGATATTTACCTGGAGGTGGACGGCAACAAGGTGGCGGTGGTGCAGAGCTACAGCGCCAAGGCGTCCAAGACCAGCAGCACGGTTGAGGCGTTCGGCGAGAAGCAGCCGGTGGCCACGGTGGCGGGACCGGTAAAGCATGAGCTGAAGCTGACCCGGCTGTATGCCACAGACGAGGCAATCCGTGACGGCATTGACTTTTACAAGCTGGAGGGGTTTTCGCTGGTGATTGCAAAGCCGGACAGACGGATCATCTACTCTAACTGTCAGTGGCGCAATATCAGCGAGAAGGCCGGTATCGGCGAGATGGTGCTGGAAGAGGTGGACGTGGTGGCGTCCAAGCGCATTGAGATGGAACTGTAAGTATGGAATGGGGACTGGTGAATGGGCCGGAACGGCTGGAACTGGAAGAAGGGCGACAGCTGCGGCTGCTGAGTGCGTTTGAGGTTTTACAGGCCAGAGCCCAGGCGAGGCAGTTGGCCGGTGAGGAGCGGGAGATGGCGCTGTGTGCCAATGCGTGCCTGCTGGCAAAGGCGGTGCTGCACAATGGTGGGCAGGAGTTCCGGGATGGAGCACAGGTGCTGGAGGAACTGACGGTGGAGGAGATTCAACGGCTGGCCGGGGCGTGGGCCGAGTTCAGCAGGAAGGTCAATCCCGGCCCTGAGATAGATGCGGCGGAGGTAGATAAGTTAAAAAAAGCCTGGAGCACGCCCGGGAGGAGCGGCTGTACTGGCGCGTGCTGCGAACCTTTTCAGCCCTGCCAACGGAAGATCGGGTTCGGAGGATGAAGGACAGAGATTTTCTTTGGTGCGCACTGAATTTGATGCTGGATGATGAGGAGGAACTGGCGGGGCTGTGTCCTACCTGCCGGGAAAGAGCCATGGAGGAGCGGTGCGGTGGCTGCGGCGCACCGCTGTCTCTGTGGGAGGGGGCGGTCAACGAGGTGTTTGACACGGCCCGATTCGAACGGATGAAACGGGGAAAGCGTGAATGACAGATTATTTGGAACGGTTGCTGGAACAGCGGCAGGACGAGGATGAAGAAAAGACCTTTGTATGGAAACGGACAAAGGTGGGCCGCTTTGGTTCGATGGCACAGGGGAAGCCGCAATCGTTGGAGGGTGCGCAGGCGGAAGTGTTGCATATGCCGGAGATTGGTGCGAAGTCCCGGGACGATAGGCACACGTGGAATCGGTGGTTTCGAGACATGCGGGGACAGACTGCGGAGTGCCGGAAAGTGGATATAGCAGTGGAATTAACCGCGCTGGAGCGAGCGGTGCTTCGAGGGAAACGGGAGCGGGCAGAAGTCCGGGGACAGGCAGAAGTCCGGGGACAGGCAGAGCGGCTGGCACAGGCACATATGCAGACGGGGGAAGCCACCGAAGCTATGCGGGTGGCAGAACGATACGGTGCGCAGGAACTGCACGTCATGCCGCCGGGAGCGCAACGCGGCCTGGCGAATCTGCTGGATGCGGCGTTTGAACGGGATGCACGCAGATATGACGGTCCGCTGGGACTGTTTTGATGAAATAACGGGGCAGAGGTGAAGAACATGGAATTGAGCCCGATGAGATATAAGGATTATGTTTGGCCGCATAATCCGAAGGTGTATACCATCGACTATGAGCGGGAGATTGCAGTGGATAAGGTGCCCTTTGGACTGTATCGCTTACAGAGTTTGGGACGGACAAGGCGAGTAATGCGGGGCGAGGGTGAGTTTGTGGGCGAGGATGCCTACGCACAGTTTGGCGCCCTGGCCAATGTGTTCTACAAGGAAGGGGCAGGGACATTGGTCCATCCGCTGTGGCAGGTGGCCAATGCGTATTTTGTGGAATTGAAGCTGAAGCAGGAGCCAAGACCGGATTATGTGAGCTACAGCTTTACCTTTTGGGAAGATTTGGGATGCTATGACGGCAAACTGAAACTGGAAGGGACGGTGCAGGACAGCCAAAATGGGCAGAGTGGACAGCCGGAACATGTTGTTCATACGGTTGTGAAGGGGGATACCCTTTGGGACATTGCCTGTCATTATGGCGTGACGGTGGACCAACTGTTGAAACTTAATCCCGACATTAAAAATCCCAACAAAATCTGGCCGGGACAGAAAGTGGTGATCAAATGAAGGGGTGGCTGCTGGCAGGGGATGGACAGCGGTGGGAGTTACCCACTGTGCTGGAATGGGAACTGGATTATGGCTGCGCCACGCCCTGCGACAGTTTCCGGGTGGTATGCCTGTGGGATGTGCGGCAGGGACAGCAACCACTGGCGGATGCGGTACGCTTTGAGGCACGCAGAGGAAAAGAAACTGTTTTTGTGGGCGTAGTGGATGAGTGCATTGTGACCAGGAGCGGGGCGGGAAGCAGGCTGGAAGTCAGCGGGCGTGGCCTTGCGGCACTGCTATTGGACAACGAAGCACGCAGTGCCGAGTACACGCTGGCCACAGCTGAGGATATTCTGCGTGATCACGTGTATCCCTATGGAATCAAGGTGGCGTGGAAGGAAAGCTTGCCGTCGGTAAGAGGGTTTTCCGTGTCTACGGGGAGCAGTGAGTGGTCGGTGCTGTATCAATTTGCACGGTTTCATGGCGGGGTGACACCACGGTTTAATCGGGAAGGCAACTTGATTTTGGCTGCCTGGAACGACGATATTGTGCAGAAAATCGATGAGGGAACAGCGGTGACAGCACTGACGAACAAGCATCGGAGATATGGCGTACTCAGTGAGGTTTGGGTGCAGGATAGGGGAAAATCCGCCAAGATGGAGCGGGTAGTCAATCAGGCATTTCGGGATGGTGGTGGGTGCAGCCGAAGGTTGTTTACCATGCCGGAAAAGAGCAATTATCAGGCTATGCGGTATCAGGGACAGTACCAGTTGGAGAAATCCCGGGAACGCCAGGTGGAGCTGGAAATGGAACTGCCGGTTGCGTTTGCGGCCGAGCCGGGGGAGCTGGTGCAGATTCAGCGGGGAGACCCGGCAATTGATGGACGTTGGCGGGTGGTAAGGTCTGTGGTGAGCATGGATGGGAGCGGCTACAGGACGCGGTTGGAGCTGCTGCCCCCGGACATCACGCTGTGAGGTGAGGGAAATGTGGATTTCGCAACAGGGCAGACATGCCGGAAGGCAGGAGCATGACGCACGGATCGGTGTGGTTACCGCACAGGGAGAACAGATCGGAGTCTATACCGACGGGCATCAACGCATGCTGCCGGTGGCGGCACCGGGCGGCTATCGCTGGAGACCCGGAAACGGGCAACAGGTGCTGGTTATCAAAACCGGCGTCGATGCGGAGGCGGCCTGTATTGTGGCGCAGCAGGAAATGCAGGACAATGACCTGAAACCCGGTGAGGTGGAACTGTACGGGAACGGGTGCTCTGTCAAGCTGGACGAGAATGGACAAGTGTGGCTGCGTGGCACGGTATTGGTCAATGGGGTTCCTTTGGAGCGTATGATCGCATCAGCGGTTCAGACTTTGGCACAGCAGGAGGGAAACAATTGACGGAGTGGCAAATGAAGGAAGGAGACCTGATCCCTGACGGGGCGGGTGGCTTTGCGCAGGTGCAGGGGGAGGAAGCGTTGCTGCAGAGGGTGCTGTTCAAGTTGACGGCCAAGCGAGGGGCGTTCCCGTTTTTGCCGGAGTTGGGGAGCAGGCTACACACGCTGAAGCGTGAAAAACCCAGCGCACGGCAGAGTCTGTGTGCGCAGTATGTGGCCCAGGCACTGGAGGGTGAAGATGTTACGGTGTTGGAGGTTACGTATACCGAGGAAACGGGACAGGCTCAAGTGAAGGTGCGCCTGCAATGGCAGGAAAACAGCGGAGTGGTTACGGCGCAGCTTGGAGGGGTGACGGATGAAAACGGTTGAGGAGATTTATACCGAAATGCGGGCGGATTTTATCGCCCGGACCGGGATGGAAATTGCGGAAGGTGGGGATCTGGCGGCACGACTGTATGCCGCGGCGGCACAGGTCTATGCGCTGTACGTGCAGGCTGACTGGGTGAACAGACAGTGCTTTCCCCAAACGGCAGCGGGAGAATATCTGGACCATCATGCCCAGCTGCGAGCGCTGGAACGCAAGCACGCCGAGTGTGCCCGGGGAAATGTGCGTTTCTACGGAGATGGCGCAGGGGACAGTGAGCGGATCGTTCCTGCCGGTACGGTGTGCATGACACAGGGCTATGTGCGCTTTGAAACACTTGAGGATGGCATTTTGGCTGCGGGCGAAACGTATGTGGATGTGCCTGTGCAGGCAGTGCAGGCAGGTGAGGCCGGAAATGTGAATGCGGGTAGCATTAGGGTGCTGCCGGTGCTGCCGGTTGGAATTACAGGATGCAGCAATCCCGGCGCAATGACCCAGGGCGTGGACCGGGAGAGCGATGAACAGCTGCGACAGAGAATTATAGGCAGTTTTGCACGGATGCCAAATGGGGTGAACGGTGCCTATTATGAGCAGCTGGCTATGTCGGCGGACCGGGTTGCGGCGGCGGTGGCCATTCCGAGGAAACGAGGCGTTGGCACGGTGGATGTGGTGGTTGCCACGAACAGCGGTGTGCCGGAACAATCTTTGCTGGAGGAACTTGGCCGGCAGATGGAGAAAAACCGAGAGATTGCGGTAGACGTGGCTGTGGTCGGGCCGGAAACGGTGGCTGTGGATGTGGCGGTGCGGATTGCGGCGCAGGATGTGGAAACGGTTTCGGAACAGGTGCGTCAGGCAGTACGCAGCTATTTTTCCGGAGGCCTGTTGGGCCGGAATGTATTGCGAGCTGAGTTGGGACACCTGATTTATGGCATCGACGGGGTGGAAAACTATGAGTTGGTGCAGCCTGCGCAGGATGTGTCGATGGCCCGGGAGCAGCTGCCAATTTTGGGCGAATTGACCGTGGAGGCAATGGCATGAGCAATGCGGCCAATATGAAGGACTTGCTGCGGCCCATGGGGGTTTACAAGTTGGAGGACTCCTATTTGGGTGCAGAATTGGAGTGCATCGGTGCCGCTATGGACCGGGTGGAGGCGGAGCTGGAGCGGGTACAGCGGGAGATGTGCCTGACCACGGCACGGGCAGAAGGCCTGGAGCAGATGGCGAAGCTGTTTGCCCGCCGGCCGGCCGCCCATCAGCCGGAGCAGCTGGCACAGGCGCTGGCTGCGCTGAGTCGAATCGGAGGGGACAGCTTTACCTGTGGGGCGCTGAACAACACGTTGGCCGGCTGCGGGTTGAATGCCACAGTGCGGGAGACCGACCGGGTCAACACGGTGGATGTGCGGTTCCCGGATGTACCCGGCATCCCGGAGGAGTTTGACCGGATTCGAGTGCTGGTGGAGGAAATTCTACCGGCACATTTGTTGGTGCGATATTTGTTTTGGTATCAAAGCTGGAAACAGGTGGAGGAACGGAACATGACGTGGCAACAGATGCAGGAGCTGAACTGGGATGACCTTGAGAAGATGGTTGAATAACAACCCGCCCCGACCTATTGGTCGGGGCGGTTTGTTATTCTTCTTTGGAAAGAGGCTCTCGCCGCAGGCGGGGCAGGAGCGTTTCCAGACTGGATTGCTCCTGCTTTTCCATCAGCAGGCCGATAAGCTGGTTGGACAGAAGGAAACCCTTGGGGGTCAGGCGCCAGCGGCCATCTACCTGTATGGAGAAACCCAGGCGCTCATAAGAACGGAGCAATTCCTCTAATGGAGCGAAGTTCATATAATAGGTGCGGCGGTACTCCCACTCCTCGATGCCGTAGGTGGTGCGCAGGCGGAGCATCAGGTATTCACCACAGCGCTCCCGGGCGGGGATGAGGTCGGAGGTGTCGATGATATTTTTGCCGTTCAGCACGCCGTGGATGTAGCCGTCAAAATCACGGACAAAACTGTATCGACGACCACCGAAATCAGAGTGAGCGCCGGGGCCGAAACCGATATAGGGGCGGGTGAGCCAATAACGCAGATTGTGGCGGGATTCCCTTCCCGGTTGGGCGAAGTTGGAGATTTCGTACTGGATAAAACCGGCCTGCTCCAGTCGGGAGACGGTGTGCAGGTACATGTCTGCCTGTAAATCGTCGTCGGGGAGGATGAGACCATCCGCCACACGGTGGGAGAGGGGGGTGCCCTCCTCGACCTTGAGACCATAGCAGGAAAGATGGTTGGGAGAAAGCGCCAAGGCTTGCTCCAGTGTATCCTGCCATGCCGCCATATCCTGGCCGGGCAGACCGTAGATGAGGTCAAGGCTCAGGTTATCAAAGCCGGCGCTGCGAGCGGCGGTTACAGCATCCCGGGTCTGTTGGAAGGTGTGGGGACGGTGCAGGTCCTGCAAATGGATGTCGCAGGCGGATTGGGCGCCGAGGGAGATGCGGTTGAAACCGGCATGGCGCAGCAGTTTCAGGGAACTGAGGTCCACGCTGTCGGGATTGGCCTCCAGTGTGATTTCGGCATCTTTACGGACATGGAACTGCTTGCGAAGGGTGGCAAGAAGAACCTTGAGTCGTGGAGCACCGTAATAGCTGGGGGTGCCGCCGCCGAAGTAGATGGTGTCTACCTCTATGCCGTGAGCATGGGGGGCGGTTTCCTTGATGTGGGCCAGCAGCGCCTTTTGATATTTGTCCATATCCGATTCGCGGCCGGACAGGGAGTAGAAGTCGCAGTAGTCGCACTTGCTGCGGCAGAAGGGAATGTGAATGTAGATACCCAGTTGGTCGGACATGGGGACACTTCCTTTGTGGCGGTTATGATACGATTATATCGAAAGAGCGGGGAAAATGCAATTGAAACCGGCGGCTTGGCGTGCTATTCTTGGAGTATAAAACTGCAAGGAGGTGTAGCGCATGGAGCGGGTACGCAGGATCGAATTTACCGTGACACAGGACTGCCAAGGTGTGCGTGTGGACACGTTGCTGCGCAGCCATTTGCATCTGTCCGGCTCGGTCATCAAGCGCATCAAATGGCTGGACGATGGTATTTTGGTGGATGGACAGCGAGTAAATACCCGGTTTATCCCCAAGGTGGGGCAGGTGCTGTCCGCCCGTCTTTCCGACCCGGAGCGGCGCAGCGGTGTGGTGCCCATGCCGGGAGAATTGGATATTGTGTACGAGGACGAGGACATCGTGGTGGTGAACAAGGCTGCTGGGGTGTCGGTTCATCCGGGACCGGGACATTACGACGACACGCTGGGGAATTTTTTGGTGCAGCATTTCGTTCAAACCGGACAGCAGGCGGATTTTCATCCGGTGCATCGGCTGGACCGGGGGACGTCGGGGCTGTTGGTATGTGCCAAGCACGCCCATGCACAGGAACAGTTGAAGCTGCAGTTGCACACACCGGAGTTTGTACGTACCTATTTGGCAGTGTGCGAGGGCGTGCCCGACCCGGCGGAAGGGGTGATTGATGCCCCCATTGGGCCTGTGCCTGACTCGCTGATGGCACAGCAGGTGCGGGCGGATGGGAAACCGGCACGGACCCATTATGAAGTGTTGCGTACGGTTGCCGACCGCAGCTTGGTGCAGTTAGTGTTGGACACCGGGCGGACCCATCAGGTTCGGGTGCATATGGCCCACACCGGGCATCCGTTGGTGGGGGATTTCCTGTATGGGAAAGAGTGCCCGGATTTGATTGGGAGAACCGCCTTGCACGCCCACCGGGTGAGCTTTTGTCATCCTATCACAGGAAAACGGATGTGTTTTGAGAAAAAGTTGCCTGAGGACATGGCTTTTTTGGCGGAATGAATGAAAGCCTTTTATTGACGCAGAATAAGGAAGTTGATATAATATACCCTGATCATTCGCCTTGTCTGAACAAGGTGGAAGCAATCCCGCAGGAGGTAAGTTTTATGCCCGGATACACGAAAAAACAGCTGAAAGAGCTGATTGTCGGCAAGCTCAGCCGCCACTTTGGCCGCAGTGTGGAGACTGCGTCTCCCACGCAGGTGTTCAAGTGCTGCGCATTGGTGCTGCGTGATATTATGAACACCCATCAGGGCCAGACCATTCGCAAGGTTCGCAAGGAGGGGCAGCGGCAGGTGCACTATCTGTCCCTGGAGTTTTTGATGGGCCGATCCCTGATGAAAAACGCCTACAACTTGGGTCTGATGGAGGAATTGACCGGCGCCCTGGACGAGATGGGATTTGCTGCCGGCGACATCTTTGAGCTGGAACCCGATGCCGGCTTGGGCAATGGCGGTCTGGGCCGTTTGGCGGCCTGCTATCTGGACTCCATGACTACGTTGGAGATTCCTGCCACCGGTTATTCCATCTGCTATGAGCTGGGTATCTTTAAGCAGAAGATTATTGACGGCCAACAGGTGGAACTGCCCGACAACTGGCTGGAACCCGGCGAGGCCTGGCTGATCAACAAAATGGATGAGGTGCAGACCGTTCGCTTTGGTGGTCACGTGGACGTACAGTGGGAGAATGACCACGCCACCGTCACCCACACCGGCGGCACCGAAGTGCTGGCGGTTCCCCGTGATATGATCATCGCCGGTTACGGCACCGACCACACCAATACCCTGCGTCTGTGGGATGCCAAGAGCCCTGTGCCCGTGGATATGCAGTACTACTCTTCCGGAGAGTACCTCAAGGCGGTGGAGAAAAAGGCCATGGCCGAGGTCATTGCCAAGGTGCTGTACCCCGCCGACGACCATTACGAGGGCAAGTCCCTGCGTTTGAAGCAACAGTATTTCTTCGTGTCTGCTACGGTGCAGTCCATCTGTCACCAACACAAGGCACAGTACGGCACGCTGCGCAACTTCCATCAAAAGCACGTCATTCAAATCAACGACACCCACCCCACACTGGTCATTCCCGAGTTGATGCGCATTCTCATTGACGAGGAGGGCTACGGCTGGGAGGAGTCCTGGCACATTGTGACCAACTGCGTGTGCTATACCAACCACACCGTGCTGGCCGAGGCGCTGGAGCGTTGGCCCCAGCAGCTGATCCAGACCTTGCTGCCCCGCATCTGGCTGATTTTGGTGGAGATTGCCGGCCGCTAGCAGTACGAGTTGGAGCAGAAGTTCCCCAACGACCCGGGCAAGGTGGCGCACATGGCCATTATTTGGGACGGCCAGGTACGTATGGCCAATCTGTGCATCTGCGCTTGCCAGGCGGTGAACGGCGTATCTGCGCTGCACTCCGATATCCTGCGCCGTGATGTGTTCCGTGACGCCTGTGCGCTGGAGCCTGACAAGTTCAAGAACGTGACCAACGGCATTGATCACCGCCGCTGGCTGTCCGAGATCAACCCCCGGCTTGACAAGCTGATTTGCAGCTGCACCGGCGGCAAGGATTATCTGCTCAAACCGGATGCCTTGCTGGGGCTGGAGAAGTACCGGGACGACAAAACGGTGCTGGCGGAGTTGGACGCCATCAAGCAGGAGAACAAGCGCCGCTTTGCCGGCTATGTGGCCAGCGAGACCGGCATCCTGCTGAACACCGACGCCATGTTTGACGTGCAGGTTAAGCGCCTGCACGAGTATAAGCGCCAGTTGCTGAACGTGCTGCACATCGTGTACCTCTATCAGCAGCTGAAGAGCAACCCTGGCTTCAACATGACGCCCCGTGTGTTCCTGTTCGGTGCAAAGGCTGCCCCTGGCTACTACGTGGCCAAGGACATCATCCACCTGATCAACTCCCTGGCGGCTACCATCAATGCTGACCCTGTATGCAAGGATCGCCTGCAGGTGGTGTTCTTGGAGAATTACCGCGTTTCTTTGGCGGAGCGGCTGATGCCTGCCAGCGAACTGTCCGAGCAGATCTCTACTGCCGGAAAGGAGGCCAGCGGTACCGGCAACATGAAGTTTATGATGAACGGTGCACTGACCATCGGTACGCTGGACGGCGCCAATGTAGAGATGCACCAGCAGGTGGGGGATGACAACATCTTCCTCTTCGGCCTGACCGCTGACGAGGTGGCAGAGAAGAGACGCATGGGGTATCAGGCCTATGAGTATTACAACAACAACCCCGCCTTGAAGGACGTTATCGACCGCATTGCCAGAGGCTTTGATGACGGTGTGGCCTATGACAGCATAACCAACCGCCTGCTGTTTGGCGGCGACGAGTATATGCTGCTGGCCGACTTCGAAAGCTATCGTCAGGCCCAGGAACGGGCCGGCCTGACTTACAACGACCGCACCTTGTGGAACAAGATGGCGTTGACCAATATTGCTCGGTCCGGTATCTTTGCCGCAGACCGATCCATCCGGGACTACGCCAAGGACATTTGGCACGTGCCTACCCGCAAATAAGTGAGAAACCGGGGCAGACCGCAGGTCTGCCCCGGTTTTTTGTAATTTTCCCTTGCAAAGGGTAGGAAAATGCCCTACAATGGTGCAGGAAGTTTGGAGGCGTATGATCATGTACCTGGCAGATTGCCACAACCACACAGGCTGCTCCCAGGACAGCGATGCTGATTTGGGGCAGGTTTTGGCACAGGCGGCCCGGGTGGGCCTGTCTATGGTGTGTACCACCGACCATCTGGATTTGATTAGCCGGGATGGCGTGCTGTGGGACGATTGGGACTGGGAACCGCTGCTGGCCCAGCACCGCTACTGGCAAGAGCATGGCCCGGAAGGGGTGGAGCTGTGTATAGGCGGTGAGGTCAACGTACCCCATCAGTTTGAGCCGAGGGTTCGCAACCTTTTGGGTCAGGCACCCCTTGACTTGGTGGTGGGTTCGGCGCATAATATGAGCGAGCGCTATGGCCGGCAGGATTTTATTCTGTGGGATTACAAGGACGAGGAAACCTGTCACAAGGCGCTGCACGACTACTTCGACAGCTTGCTGGCCCTGTCCAAGCTGGATTTTATCGACATACTGGCCCACATTCCCTATACCTTGCGTTATATGAATGCACGGGACGGGAATCATATTACGCTGGAGCGGTACCACGACCGGTTGGAGGTTATCTTACAGAATCTCATCCACCGGGGCGCCGGAATGGAAGTGAACACCAACCGGGGCAAGGTGCTGGAGGTGTACCGTCCGATTTTGGAGCTGTACCGGCGATTGGGTGGCGAGATCATCACCCTTGGCTCGGACTCCCATCGGCCGGAGGATATCGGCAAGGGCATTGAAGGTGCGGCGCTGCTTTTGAAGGAAATGGGCTTCCGCTATTATACTGTGTATCGCCGGCGCAAGCCGGAATTCATACCACTTTGATTTCAAGGAGGATATTAACATGAAAATTTCTATGGGTTGTGACCACGGCGGCTACCTGCTGAAGGAGCACATCAAGAAGTACCTGACCGACAAGGGCCACGAAATCGTGGATTGCGGCTGCCACAGTCTGGACAGCTGCGACTACCCTGAGTTTGGTGGTGCCGCTGCCCGTGCCGTTTCCAACGGCGAGTGCGAGCGTGGAATTGTCATCTGCACCAGCGGCATCGGCATTTCCATCAGCGCCAACAAAATTAAGGGCATCCGCTGTGCCCTGTGTTCCGAGCCTCTGTCTGCCGAGATGACTCGCCGCCACAACAACGCCAATATGCTGGCCATGGGCGCCGGTATGACCGGACCCAACATGGCCGAGCGGCTTGTGGACGTGTTCCTGACCACCGAGTTCGAGGGCGGTCGTCATCAGCGCCGGGTGGACGGTATTGCCGCCCTGGAGGAGTAATTCCAAATGTAAAAACACCCTGCTCCCCTCGGAGTAGGGTGTTTTTTTGTGCTTATAACACATCTTGACGCTTGTAGACCCGATGCCGGACGAGAAAGAAACAAATCAGCAGGGCGATGGTGGCGATGACCCAGGTGATGGGGTAGCAGATCATCAGCATGGGGCCCGAGGGGTTGCGGGGGAAGATGGCGGTGCACCAAACAAAACGAAGGCCGCACATGCCAAAAATGGACACCAGCATGGGAGCGATGGAACTGCCAAGACCCCGCAGCGAGCCGGTGAGTACGTCGGTCATGCCGTAGATAAAGTAGGGCAGGCACACGATGGCAAGGCGGACGTGCCCCTGGGAGAGGGCGGCGGGGGTGTCGGTAAACATGGACAGCAGCCCTGGGCCAAACAGGGTGACCAAGGCACCGAGGGAAAGGCCAAAGGCGGTGACCAGTAGGAGATTCCAACCTACGATTTTGTCCGTGCGGCGCAGTTGGCCGGCTCCACGTGCGGCGCTGACGAAGGTGATGGCGGCCTGATGGAAGGTGTTCATAGCGATCCAAACGAAGTTTTCGATATTGGATGCGGCGCCGGAGGCAGCCATAAATACCTCACCCAAGGAGTTGACGGAAGACTGAACTACTGTGTTGGACAGGGACACCACAACGCCCTGACAGGCGGCGGGGATGCCCACGGCGCAGATACGACCCAAACTGGCCGGGACGATACGCAGGCGGCGCAGGTCAAGGTGGAGCGGACCGTCCTCCCGGGACAGGCAGCGCAGCACCAAAGTGGCGGATACCAGCTGGGAGATGGAGGTGGCGGCAGCTACGCCGGCCACACCCCAGTGCAGCACGATGACGAAAAACAGGTTCAAAACTACGTTGACCAAGCCGGAGATGGTCAAAAAGTTCAAGGGGCGGCGGGTGTCGCCGTTGCCCCGCAGGGCGGCGGCGCCGAAGTTGTATACCAAACCGGCAGGGGCGCCCAACAGATAGACACGCAGATAGAGGACGGCTTGATCAAACACGGTATCCGGCGTGCCCGTCCACCGCAGCAGGACAGGAGCGGCAAACCAGCCGAGCACGGCCAAAATTGAACCGCCAAGCAGGCCCAGCAGCAGACCGGTGTGGAGGGACTCCTCTACACGTTTGTGGTTTTCGCTGCCGAAGGCGTTAGCTACATCGGCATTCAAACCGATGGACAGACAGACGAACACGTTGATCAGCAGAGCAATCAGCGCACCGTTGGAACTGACGGCGGCAAGGGCGCTGTCACCCACAAATTTGCCAACTACGATGACGTCGGCAGTGTTGAAGGCCTGCTGCAGCATACCCGCCAGCATCAATGGCAGGACGAAACGCAGCAGGTTGCGGGGCAGGGAGCCGCCCAACATATCCACTTCGCGGTGTTTTAAGGCCACGGTGACACCACCTTTCTTGTCAGGAAAACCGCAGACCGGGTTAAGGGTCTGCGGTTTTGATCGTGTATTATACCTTGAGGACGCCGATACCCTCCAGCAGGATGATGACCAGGAAGAGAGGGGCGAGGTACTTGATCATGATTTCATACAGGCGCTTGCGACCGAACTTCTCGCCGTTGAGGGAGACCTCGTCGGTGACGGTCTTGGTGCCTACGATCCAACCGACCAGCAGACAGGTCAGCAGAGCTACGATAGGCATGATAACATTGTTGCTGACAAAGTCGAAGAAGGACAGGAAGTCACGACCCAGCAGGGTGATGTGGCTCCACAGACCGTTACCCATGGAGGAGGGCACGCCCAACAGCAGGCTGATGACCAGCACTGCCACGCAGGCGGCCTTGCGGCCCAACTTCAGCTTGTCCATGAACATGGACACGATGGTCTCCATCAGGGAGATGGAACTGGTCAGGGCGGCGAACAAAACCAGCACAAAGAACGCAAAACCCAGCACGGTGCCGCCGGGCATTTCGGCGAAGATCATGGGCAGGGACTGGAACATCAGACCGGGACCGGCCTTGGTCAGACCCTCGGTGCCCTGATAGGCGAAGACGGTGGGGATAATCATCAGACCGGCCAGCAGAGCTACACCGGTGTCAAACAGCTCGATCTGGTTGACAGCCTTGACCAGACTGACATCCTTGCGGGTGTAAGAGCCGTAGGTGACCATGATGCCCATGGCAAGGCTCATGGAATAGAACAGCTGACCCATAGCAGCGGTAATGGTGGACAAGGAAAAGTGGGAGAAGTCGGGTACCAGATAGTACTTCAGTCCCTCCAGCGTGCCGGGCAGAGTCAGCACATACACGCAGATGCCGATAATCAGAAGGATCAGGGCGGGCATCATGACCTTGCTAACCTTTTCGATACCCTTTTCCACACCCAGTAGAACGGCCACGGCGGTCAGACCCAAGAACAGAAGAAACCAACCCAAGGGCTCGCCGGGATTGGCGATGAAGGTACCGAAGAAGGCACCGCCGTCTGCGGCAGCGGCCTGAGCCTGACCGGAGACGTACACGCTGATGTATTTGCACACCCAACCACCGATGACGGAGTAGTAGGGCAGAATGATGATGGGAACCAGCCATGCCACATAGCCAAGGAAGGTGAACTTGCGGCTTAGGGCCTGATAGGCACCGATACAGCTCAGGCCGGTCTTGCGGCCGATAGCAATCTCGGTGGTCATCAGGGCAAAACCGAAGGTCAGGGCCAAAATGATGTAGCACAGGATAAAAATGCCGCCGCCGTGGGATGCGGCCAGATAAGGGAAGCGCCACAAGTTACCAAGGCCCACAGCACTGCCCGCTGCGGCCAGCACGAAGCCGATGCGGCCGGAAAAGCTGCTTCTGTTTTTGCTCATAGTTCAAATACCTACCATTTCTCTGTTTTCCATGCGCCGTAGTTGGCACGACACTGTTACAAAGAATACCATAATTCTCCCAAGATAACAAGAGAAAAATGACCAAAAGACGAAGAAAAAGGGTACGGCATTTGCGCCGTACCCTTTGAGGGGTTATATGCAGAGAAGGTACACGAAATAAGCCGCATAACAGGCCAACATGGTGATGCCGCCCGCACGGGTCAGCTTTTGCCTGCGGAAGACGAACAGCCACAGCAGTGCACCGGAACCCACGGCAACAAACCCATCGACCATAAAGCTGGACACGAATGTGACGGGGATGATGAGGGCGGAGGTGCCGATGACGAACAAAATGTTGAAAATATTGCTGCCGACGATGTTTCCGATGGCGATGTCGGCTTTGCCCTTCATGGCGGCGGAAACGGAGGTAACCAGCTCCGGCAGGGAGGTGCCCAACGCCACCACGGTCAGACCGATGAAGCGGTCACTGACGCCGAAGGCCTTGGCCAGCTTAGTGGCTGCCTCCACGGTTATGTCGCTGCCCCAGACGATGAGGATGAGACCAACGATGACCATGACCAGCATGGTCCAAGCGGAGCCTTTAACCCCGATTTCCTCCATCTCGGCCTGCCCAGTTTTGGCCAGCCACAGCATATAAAACAGATAGGCAATGAAGAACCCCCACAGAACGATACCCTCCCACAGGGTGACCGTGCTGCCGATATAACCAAACCCCATCAACAATAGGGTGACGGCAAGCATAAAAGGAAGCTCGTAGCGGATGGTGGACTTGGCTACGGCGATGGGGGTGATGGTAGCGGCCAGACCTAAAATAATCAGGACGTTCATGATGTTGCTGCCAACCACATTGCCAATGGCAATGTCGGCAGTACCCTTCAGGGCAGCGGTGATGCTGACGGCGGCCTCGGGTGCGCTGGTGCCCATGGCTACGATGGTCAGACCGATGACCAGTTGAGGGATACCGAAGCGGTCAGCAATACCGGAGGCACCGTCTACGAACCAGTCGGCACCCTTGACCAGCATCACGAAACCAACGGCAAGCAGCAGAAATTGTACGAGGATATCCATTTGTGTTTCCTTCTCTCTGTAAATTGGGGATTTGAGTGTGTATCAGCAGTTCAGACCTTTGACCATGGCGCGGCCGTTGAGGGTTTGATAGCCGAACTTTTCATAAAGAGTATGGGCATCCCGGGTGATCAAAATACCACGCAGGCCTTGGTACTCCGGCAAATGTTCGATGTGAGATACCAAGGCAGTTCCCAAACCTCTGTGCTGATGGTCTTTGTCGATGACCACGTCGCACAGATAGTAGGTGGTGGCGAAATCGGAAATGACCCGGGCAAAGCCAACGAGGACTCCGTTATCGTTCAAGTATACACCATAGCAGCGGGAGTTGTCCATAGAAAGTTGGATCTGTTCCGGTGTGCGCTTGTCCGCCCAGTAGGTCTGAGACAGCAACGCCGTAACGGCGGCCAGAGGCATTTTGCTGACATCGTCGGTGATGGAATAGTCCATTTGGCAGCCCTCTTTCGTTACAAGTTAGTCAATAGGGTACAGGTTCTGCAGCTTGCCCCAGAAATATTTGGCAAGCACCTCGCCGCCCTTGTCGGTCAGGTGGATCTGGTCTTGAATAAAGGTGTCGTTCCCGGAAACACGGTAGTACCCTAAGCCTGATTCGCTTGCGCCGTTCCAGCACTGGATGCCGTGCATTCGGCAAATGGTGGTCACCGCATCCTCCCAAAGCATCCAGTTTTTGACCTTCTCGCTGTCGGGGGTGTACTGCATGGAGTGGTCGTCGTTGTTATAACGGCTTCTGGATGCCAGTAGAATCACGACGGTCGCCTTCGTGTTGGCAAGAAGCCAGGCGATGATCTGGTTGAGGTTGCCGCAGAAGGTATCGTCACTCCAGTCCGTCACCTCGCCCAGTTCGCCCTTGACGTTGTCGTTGGGGATGACGTCGACGGTGATGAGGTCTGCCTCCGCCTTGCCGTCGGTCAGGCGCATACAGCGGGACTTGACGTTGTCATCACCGTGGCACTTGGGGATAATACCGCTTCCGGCCTTGCCGAAATTATGCTCTTCCAGACCGGCGTATCGGGCAAGGTGTTTGGAATAGTGCCCGCAGTGGCGGTCGTTGAGCAGGGTGGTGTTGTCGGTCATGGAAGTTCCATAGCAGAACCATTTTTTGCCTTGCCATTGTGTCATATGAGCAGCTCCTCTTTCATTGTTTATTGAGGTTCCCGGTCTGATAAGATCCAGGGCCGCCAGTCTGCATCCATGGTGATAAGCTTTGCCGCCGGGTCGGTGTCGGTGATTTTGGATATACTGGCTTTGGCCGGTATTGGGGCATCATACACAAAGTCCATGGAGAAAACGAAATTGGGGGCCTGCTTTACCGCATCAAGGGCGAGATGGCCGCCGTTTTGGGCGGCGATTTCCTCAATGCACTCAAGGCAAACACAGGCAAGCGCACTGTGATCCTCTCCGTTGGCGTAGCGGCCCTTTACATTTGCATCGATATTGAAGGATTGCAGCGCCTCGCTGAAGTAGATGTGCTGCTTTTGCCAAAAGAGCGTGCGGTCATCGCCACCGTAGGAGTAGTGGTCGGGAAACTTGAAGAAACAGTAGGGCGAGTGGCCGTGGATGATGCAGGCCTTTTGTTGCTGCAGCTTGGCCTCGGACGGCCAGACGTGCCATGGGGAACGCTGGGAGTACAGACCGTTGCGGGACCAGATCAGCTGTCGGAGCGGGGCATCGTATCCCACGCAGATATCGTCCAGTTTATAGACAAAAAGGGGTTGCTGCGGGTTGTTTGCCAGGTCCTCGTTAATGGCATCAAACGCCAGATCCACCATGCCGGCATGGACAATGTAATAGGTCATGTGCTGCCGTCTGAGTACGATGATATCGGGCAGGTTTTCCAAAGTGAAGGTGGGGGACAGCTCCCGCTCGTGGTTGCCGCGGATCATGTGGAACCCAGGACGGGTATAGTCGGGTTGGAAATACGCTGCCATGTACGCAAGCAGGACACGCACGTCGCCGCCGGCATTATAGTCGCCCACAAAGTACACATGGTCCTTTTGGGGGTTGAACTTGATTTTTTCCATCAGTGCCGCAAGGGTTTTCGCCTGACCGTGGGTGTCGCCCACAACAAAGTGGAGCCCGTCGGGGTAACGGCTGCGCAGCGAATCAATGTTGTCGTCGTTGCATACGACGGTGCGCTTGGTTATATTCATGAAAACGGTTCCTTTCGGGGTCAGGTGTCGTCGGTTGATTGGAGCAGTACCACGCTCTCTACATGATGCGTCCTCGGGAACAAATCCACCGCTTCGGCTTTCTGCACCTGATAGCCGTGTTGAGCCAGCAGCTTTACGTCCCGGGCCAAAGTGGCGGGGTCGCAGGACACGTAGACGATGCGCTTGGGGCTCATCCCCGCCAAAATGTCCGTCACCCCGGGAGCGAGACCCTTGCGGGGCGGATCCACGCAGATGACATCAGGGTGGATGCCCTCAGCAGCCAGCTTTTTGGCAATCTCGCCTGCGTCACCGCAAAAAAACTCTGTGTTGGACACGCCATTTCGGCGGGCGTTTTCCTTGGCGTCCTCAATGGCCTCAGGTACGATCTCCGCACCGATGACACGGCCGGCATGGTCGGAAAGAGCCAAGCTGATGGTGCCGATGCCGCAGTAGAGGTCCAGCACCGTCTCGTTGCCGGTCAAATGGGCGAAATCCACGGCACGGGAATAAAGCACCTCGGCCTGGTCGGGATTGATCTGAAAGAAGGAGGGAACGGACAGGCGGAATTTTTTGCCGCACAGGGTCTGATCCAGACAGTCATCCCCCCACAGGGTACGGTAACGGTCACCCAGTACCACATTGGTGTCCGCACGATTTACATTCAGCACTACACCCACAAGACTCGGCTCGGCATCGCATAGGGCCGAAACCAGACTGTCTTCGTTGGGGAGTTTTTTGCCGTTGACCACAATGCAGGCCAAATGCTGGCCGGAACGGTTGGAGCGCACGAACAGGTGGCGCACCAGACCCCGACCGGTGGATTCGTCATAAGGGACGACAGCATTTTGCTCCATCCACGCCTTCAGCGCACGGCCAAGGGCGTTTGCGCCCTTGCTCTGCAGCAGGCAGTCGGGTACGTCCAGTACCTGATGGCTGCGGCTGCGGAACAGGCCGAGGCGCACCTCGCCCTCGCTGCCTGCCACGGGGAACTGCACCTTGTTGCGGTAGCGGCAGATCTGTGCTGAGCCATGGATAGTGGACACGGCGGCGTCCACGCCGCCGATGCGGCGCAGGGCATCTTCCACCTGTTGACGCTTGGCGTTCAGTTCCTCACCGTAGTCCATATGGCGGAATTGACAGCCGCCGCAGGGGCCAAAGTGGGGACAATCACTCTCAATACGGGCGGGGGAGGGGGCAAGTAGCTCCACCCCACGACCCCAGGCTACATTCTTATTTACCTTCAGCAGCCGGACGTTCCACCGCTCACCCTGGATGGTGTGTGGGACAAATACCACGTGCCCGTCCAGGCGAGCCACGCCCATGCCGTCAGCAGTATAGCCGGTGATGTCCAGCGGGTGAATGTCGTTCTTTTTCAGTTGCATCATCGGCACCTCCATTCAAGGTATTACAACTTATTATTAAAACATAAATCCGCCCGGATGACAAGCATCCGGGCGGAAACGAAGGGGGAGAATTTACTTTTTCAGTTTGTTGCCGGAGAAGAAGTAGTCCTTGGTGATCTTGGTCACGACACCGGACAGCAGCAACAGGGACACCAGGTTGGGCAGAGCCATCAGGCCGTTCAGGGTGTCGGAGATGTCCCACATCAGGGTGCCGGAACCGGTGGCACCCACCACGCAGACCAGAACGAAGATGATCTTGTAGATCAGATCGAAGGTCTTGTTGTTGTTGGTCAGGTAGCCCCAGCAGCGCTCGCCGTAATAGCTCCAGCTCAGGATGGTGGACAGGGCGAAGAAGATCAGGCTGATCTGAATGATGGTACCGCCGATGGTGCCGGGCAGGATGGAGTTGAAGGCGGCGACAGCGGCAGCGCCCTTGGAAGCATAGGCAGACAGGTCACCGGTGTGCAGACCGGACAGAACCACGGTCAGAGCGGTGATGGTGCAGATGACGATGGTGTCGAAGAACACCTCGAACACGCCCCACATGGCCTGCTCAGCAGGCTCCTCGGTCTCGCTGGCGGCGTGGGCAATGGGAGCGGGACCCATACCGGCCTCGTTGGAGAAGACGCCGCGGGCGAAGCCCTGGCGCATGGCAACCATGATGGCGTAGCCCATCACACCGCCGCCGACGGCCTCGAAGCTGAAGGCGCTCTTGAAAATGGTGGCAAAAGCAGCGGGGACCTCGGTGATCTTCAGGCAGACCACGGCGATACCGGCCAGCACGTAGAAGATGGACATAAAGGGCACCATGTAGCTGGTGACCTGACCCACGCGCTTGACACCGCCCAGGACCACGACGGCAACCAGAACCGCCAGCACGATACCGGCAGCCAGCAGGGGAATCTTGCCGCCGGACAGGCTGTTGACGGCGCCGGCAATCTCGCTGGACTGAGCGATATTGCCGATACCGAAGGAGGTCAGACCGCCCAAGATGGCGAAGATAATGGCCAGCCACTTCCAGTTCTTGCCCAGACCCTTCTCAATGGAGTACATGGGACCGCCGTAATACACGCCGTCCTTCTTGTCGCGGAACTTCATGGACAGGGCGATTTCGCAGTACTTCGTACACATACCGAAGAAAGCGGATACCCACATCCAAAACACAGCGCCGGGACCGCCTACGAACAGAGCACCGGTGACACCGGCGATGTTACCGGTGCCCACGGTACCGGCCATGGCGGTGGACACAGCCTGGAAGGCGGTCAGGTTCTTTCCATCGCCCTTGTCCTTCTTGGTGAACAGGGAGCCGATGGTGTTCTTCATGATGTAGCCGAACTTGCTAACCTGGAGGCAGCGGGTGCGGATGGTGAGGTACACGCCGGTACCGATAAGCAGAGCCAGCATGATGGGACCCCAGGCGAATTCGTTCAGCTTGCCGTTGACAAGCGTCACGATTTCCAGAAATTTTTCCATGTTTCAAACTTCCTTTCTCTTCGACAGGACAAAAAATAACCGCAGGACACTCGTTCTGCGGCACAAGGCGGGTAACGTGGTTCGTGGGAACACCCATACCCTCTCTGTCCTTTTGCCTGAGAGATTGGCGGCTTTTACCGCTTTGCCCCTTCGGCCCCCGCATTGCGAGCTTCTCCAGAGTTACATCCACGCACGGTTCGTTGGTCCTGCGCGCTTCATCTGTCCTGTTCAATTTACCGCACTACAGTACCACATTACTCGAACTTTGTCAACACGGGGGGGATAATATTTGCAAATAATACTTTCAACTTGAGACTGAATGTGGTATACTAAATTGATTTACTGTGGATACCCATGTATGTACTTATGTATGTACCCATATCCGTGAGGTGTTTTTGATATGAGTTTGATTACCAAATTGTTTGGCACACGTTCCCAGCGGGAGCTGAAATCCATCGAGCCCATCGTCTGCAAAATCGAGGCACTGGAAGATGCGTACAAGGCGCTGACCGATGAGCAGCTGCAGGCCAAGACGCCGGAACTGAAGGCCCGCCTTGCCGCCGGCGAGACGCTGGACGATATCCTGCCCGAGGCCTTTGCCGCCTGCCGTGAGGCGGCCTGGCGTGTGCTGGGTATGCGCCCCTACCGGGTGCAGCTTATCGGCGGTATCGTGCTGCATCAGGGCCGCATTGCCGAGATGAAGACCGGCGAAGGCAAGACTCTGGTGGCCACCCTGCCCGCCTATCTGAACGCACTGTCCGGCCGTGGCGTGCACATCGTTACCGTTAATGACTATTTGGCCAAGCGTGACTCGGAGTGGATGGGAAAGGTGTTCCGCTTTATGGGCCTGACCGTGGGCCTTATTATCCACGGCGTGATGGGTCAGGAGAAAAAGGATGCCTATGCCGCCGATATTACCTACGGTACCAACAACGAGTTCGGATTTGACTACCTGCGTGACAACATGGCCCTGTACGCTGAGGAGCTGGTCCAGCGGGAGCATGCCTTTGCCATCGTGGACGAGGTGGACTCCATCCTGATTGACGAGGCACGTACCCCCCTGATCATCTCCGGCCAGGGCGAGAAGTCCACCCAGCTCTATACCGTGGTGGACCAATTTGCCCGTCGGCTGAAGTGCGTGCGGATTGCCAAGGTGGACAACAAGCAGGAGGAGGACCCCACCCTGGATGCCGACTACGTGGTGGATGAAAAGGCACGCACCGCTACCCTTACTGCCCGAGGCATCGAAAAGGCGGAAAAGCACTTCAATGTGGAGAACCTGGGCGACCCGGAAAACGCCGCTCTGTCCCATCACATCAATCAGGCCTTGAAAGCTCACGGCGTGATGAAGCGGGACATCGACTACGTGGTCAAGGAAGGCCAGGTCATCATCGTAGACGAGTTTACCGGCCGACTGATGTTCGGCCGCCGGTATAACGAGGGTCTGCATCAGGCTATCGAGGCCAAGGAGCACGTGGAGGTGGCCAACGAGTCCAAGACCCTTGCCACCATCACCTTCCAAAACTACTTCCGCCTGTACGACAAGCTGTCCGGTATGACCGGTACCGCTATGACGGAGGAAGAGGAGTTCGGTACGATCTACGAGCTGGATATCGTGGAGATCCCCACCAACCGGCCCCTGGCCCGTCACGATCATCCCGATGTGGTGTATAAGAACGAGCGGGGCAAATGCAAGGCTATCATCGACCAGATCGAGGCCTGCCACAAGCAGGGACAGCCTGTGCTGGTGGGCACCATTTCAATTGAAAAGTCCGAACAGCTCAGTGATATGCTCCGCCGCCGTGGCATCAAGCACAATGTGCTCAACGCCAAGAACCACGAGAAGGAAGCCGAAATCGTGGCTCAGGCGGGCAAGCTGGGCGCCGTGACCGTGGCCACCAACATGGCAGGCCGTGGTACCGATATCATGTTGGGTGGTAATGCGGAGTTTTTGGCCAAGGCTGATCTGCGAAAGGCGGGCCTGTCCGATGAGCTGATCGCCGAGGCTACCGGCTTTGCCGATACCGACAACGAGGAGATCCTCAACGCCCGCCGTATGTTCACCGAGGCGGAGGCGAAGTATAAGGATGCGATCCGGGAAGAGGCGGAAAAGGTCCGTGAGGCAGGTGGCCTGTTTATTCTGGGCACCGAGCGGCATGAGTCCCGCCGTATCGACAACCAGCTGCGTGGCCGTGCCGGCCGCCAGGGTGACCCCGGCCAGACCCGGTTCTACCTGTCTTTGGAGGACGATATCATGCGCCTGTTCGGCTCCGAACGGGTGATGGGCATGATGAATCGGCTGGGTTTGGATGAAAACACCCCTATTGATGCCAAAATCCTGTCCGGCGCCATCGAGAATGCCCAGCGACAGGTGGAGTCCCGCAATTTCCAGACTCGTAAGAGCGTGCTGGAATTTGACGACGTCATGAACACCCAGCGCAAGGTTATCTATGACCAGCGTGCTCAGGTGCTGGATGGACAGGACCTGCAGGAGAGCATTTCCAACATGCTGCACAACACGGTGGAGAATGCCATCCGTGGACACATGGGTGAGCAGGCTCACATGGTTGCCGAGGATTTCCGTTCCGCCATGGAGCCTTTCCGTACCATGTTCCTTGCTCCCGGCGAACTGGAGCTGACCGATGCGGACTTGGCCGGCTATTCCGTGGATGAACTGGTGCAGCTGGTCAGCGACAAGGCCCGTGAGGTCTACACTGATAAGGAGGCACAGGTCGGCGAGACTGCAATGCGTGAGCTGGAGCGGGTAGTCATGCTGCGTGTGGTGGATGAGTTCTGGATGGATCAGATCGATGCCATGGATGAGCTGAAGCAGGGTATTGGTCTGCGAGCCTACGGACAGAATGACCCCGTGGTGGAGTACAAGCGGGAAGGCTTTGAGATGTTCGAGCAGATGATTGCCGCCATTCAGGAGGAAACGCTGCGCCGCCTGTTTATGATCCGTGTGCGCAAGGATGAGGAGGTCAAGCGTGAACGAGTAGCCAAGATCACCGGCGAGTCTGCCGGTGGTGACGGCACCGTCCGGCATCAGCCTGCCCGCAAAGCGGTCAAGATTGGTCGCAACGAACCCTGCCCCTGTGGCAGCGGCCAAAAATGGAAGAAGTGTACTTGCGAGGCGTACCACAAAGAAAACTGACCAATGAGAAATCCCCCCGCCGTAACGGCGGGGGGATTTTGTGTTATAAGCGATGGAATTACTTGCTCATCATACGGGTGTAGGCCTGCTGGGAGATGCGCAGCCAATCCTGCATACCCATATTATCCAAAGTCTTCAGGTAGTTCTCCCAATCGGCATCGTTGTTGGGATCGAAACCGGCCTGACCAACGGCGAACTTGGCGCGGGACTCCTTGATGTAGATCAGCATCTCGGCGGGGCGCACGCCCAGCTCATCATTCTCCTCGGGAGTGTAGATAATCTTATCCACAATCTCCTCGGGGTTGTTGGCATCAGCAGCGGCCTCGTACTTCTTCTCGTGATCACGGTAAATGTCGGAAACGGCATTGGTCCAGACGTCCTCGGGATCACGGACGGTGTGGCGATCGGTCTCCATGCTACCCATGGCCATGGTACCCACGTTGGTGTGCCAGGTGGCGTGGTGGGGAGCGGTGGGGTAGTTGGTGCACAGGTAGCCTCTGCCGGCGGGGGAGTCATCCTCGACCCACTCCCAGTTCTCGCCTTCCACACCGACGGTGGCGCGCATGGAAGCCTCGTCAGAGGCGACCAGCATCAGGAAGTCCCAGGCCAGCTGGACATCCTGGCAGTCCTCGGTGATGTAGATGTAGGCATTGGGCACGTTGTAGGAAGCCTTCATGGGGGCGTAGTTGAAGGGGGGCAGGGCCACATACTCCAAAGACACGGGACTGTCCAGCGTGGAGCGGGCAGACAGGGAGCCGGAGATGACACCGGCCTTGGCCTCGTTGTTGGCGGGGGTCCAGACGGCGCCCAGCTCAGTACCGGAGGTCATGGTCCAGGTGGACTCGTGCAGCAGGCCCTCGCTGACCAGA
The DNA here is from genome assembly GCA_045601985.1 of Lawsonibacter sp. GTDB lineage: Bacteria > Bacillota > Clostridia > Oscillospirales > Oscillospiraceae > Lawsonibacter. The sequence continues at coordinate 46,003 of JAZSAQ010000085.1, forward strand.
ACGTTCAAAGCCTTCAGACCCTCGCGATAAGCCTCGGTGGTGTAGGGGGAGTACAGCTTACCGTCCTCGGCGTTCCACTGACGGTAGTCATCGAGGAACTCGAAGTTGTTCAGCATCCAAGCGGTGATGTCGTTGTCGCTGCCGGCGGAGGTGGTGTTGGTGGGGGGCACCATGCCGATGGCGGGAATCTCATCCTGCTTGCCGTTGCCGTTGGGGTCACCGGTCTTGAAGGCGCGCAGCACTTCAACCAGCTCATCCCAGTTGGTGGGAACTTCCAGGCCCAGCTTATCCAGCCAAACCTTGTTGATGTAGGTGTTGGTGTTGGTGTTGTTGGTGTCGCTGTAGGTCTGGGTGGGGAAGGCGTAAATCTTGCCGTCGGGAGAGGCGATGTTGCGCATCACGGTCTCCAGGCGACCTTCGCCAAACAGCTCCTCCATGCGGTTGCGCCACTCGACGGTGGGAGCGGTGTCGCCAAGCATCAGGTCGGTCAGGTCGATCAGGTAACCGTCACGGCCGTAGTCATAGCGCTCCTGCTCGCCCCAACCCATACCAAACAGGATGTCGGGCAGAGGCTCGCCGGCGGCGATCATGGCGTTGACCTGGGCGCGCCAGTCGGCGGCACCGGCGGCAAAGTTAACAAACTGGATGTCGATACCCAGCTGTTCCTCGTACCACAGGGTCAGGGCATTGCCGTCGTAGTCGTCCACCTGCTGGCGGGGCTGGAGACC
>JAZSAQ010000086.1:0-7213 GCA_045601985.1 Lawsonibacter sp.
GCCGTCGTCCTGGATGACCGCAAGGCCCGCCACCTGGGTCAGGCGGTTAATGTTATAGGGGTTGGTGGAGTACTTGATTTTCTCCAGGTCTGCAATCAGGGCCGGACAGGCAAAGGCAAAGCCCAGCCGTCCACCCGCCAGACTGCGAGACTTGGAAAAGGTCTGACAGACCACCAGATTGTCGTAGCGGTCGATGAGTCTATAGCAGCTCTCACCGCCGAAGTCCACGTAGGCCTCATCCACAACAACAACTGACAAGGGATTTGACTTCACAATGCTTTCGATGGTTTCCACGTCCAGATACAGACCCGTGGGGGCGTTGGGGTTGGCGATGACCACCAACTTGTTCTTGCCCCGGAAGGCATCCACATCAAAGCTGAAGTCGTCTTTCAGGGGGATGATCTCCGCCTGCACGGCGTGGAGCTTGGCAAAGACCTCGTAAAAGCCGTAGGTGATGTCGGCAAAGGCGGCTCCGCGCGCGCCGTAGGCCATGAAGCAGAAGTTCAGAATGTCGTCCGAGCCGTTGGACAGGAAGATGTTGTTCTCCCCCACTCCAAACTGCGCCGCCATGGCCCGTTTGAGCTTGGTGCAGTCCGGGTCGCAGTACAGCCGCAGGTCCCGGACCTGCTCGCCGTTCACCGCCTGCACCACCTGATCCGAAGGCGGAAAGGGCGACTCGTTGGTATTGAGTTTGATGTATTGCTTGTCCTGGGGCTGCTCACCGGGGGTGTACTCCTTCAGGGCGGCAAATCTTGCGTCAAGGAACTGGCTCATTTCTCTTCACTTCCCAACCGAATGGTGGCGCTTCGCGCATGGGCGGACAGACCCTCTTTTTCTGCAAAGTAGGCAATATCTTCCGCCACGCGGAAGAGCGCATTTTTGGTGTAGTAGGTGTACTGGGTCTTCTTGACAAAATCGTCCACCGACAGGGGCGAGGAGAACCGGGCCGTGCCGGAAGTGGGCAGAGTGTGATTTGCGCCGCTGTAGTAGTCGCCCAGCGCCTCCGGGCAGTAGCGGCCCATAAAGATGCTGCCGGCGTTTTCCACCTTATCCAGATAGGCAAAGGGGTCGTCCACGCACAGTTCCAGATGCTCCGGGGCAATTTCATTTGCCACGGCGAACACATCATCCAGATTGTCCGCCACGATGATCTTGCCGTTGTTGTCGATGGAGGCCCGGGCAATGTCACGCCGGGGCAGCTGCTCCAGCTGCACTTCGATCTCTGCCGCCACCGCATCGGCCAGCTTGCTGCTGTCGGTGACCAGCACGGCGCTGGCCATCTTGTCATGCTCGGCCTGACTGAGCAGGTCCGCCGCCACGAAGGCGGGGTTGCTGTTGCCGTCGGCGATGACCAAAATCTCGCTGGGACCGGCGATCATGTCGATGGCCACCCGGCCAAAGACCTGCCGCTTGGCCCCCGCCACAAAGGCGTTGCCGGGGCCCACGATCTTATCCACCTTGGGCACGCTCTCGGTTCCGTAGGCCAGTGCCGCCACCGCCTGGGCGCCGCCCATCTTGAAGATACGGTCAACCCCGGCGATTTTGGCCGCCGCCAGAATGACAGGGTTGATCTTGCCGTCTGCGCCCGGGGGCGTGGCAATACAGATCTCGCGGCAGCCCGCCAGCTTGGCAGGGATGCTGTCCATCAACACGGTGGAGGGGTAGGCCGCCGTGCCGCCGGGGACGTACAGACCCACCTTTTCGATGGGGGTCACCTTCTGTCCGGTGACGATGCCGTCCTTATCGTTGATGATAAAGCCGTTGCGGATCTGCCGCTTGTGAAAGTCACTGATGTTGTCCGCGGCGGTGCGCAGAATATCCAAAAACTTGGGTTCCACCGTCGCAAAGGCCTCGTCAATTTCCTCCGCAGTCACCTCAAGGGCAGAAAGCTCCGCCTTGTCAAACTGCCTGCAATAGTCCAGCACCACACGGTCACCGCCGGTGCGTACCTTTCTGATGATGTCGGACACGATGGCGGACACGTCCACCGCGCTCTCCTGCCGGGCGAATATCTCGTCCCGGGCCACCTGACCGTATTCCATAATCTTAATCATTGGTCTTTACCTCCCGCTGCAGGCCGGAACGGATGGCCTCGATTTGTTCGGTCTTAAAGTTGAAGCTGGCCTTATTGGCAATGAGCCGTGCGCTGATGGGTACGATGGTTTCAAAGGCCTGCAGGTCATTTTCCACCAGGGTTTTGCCCGTTTCCACAATGTCCACGATGACATCAGACAAACCCAGAATGGGGGCAATTTCAATGGAGCCGTTCAGGTTGATGATGTCGATGTCCCGAGACCGGGATGCATAATATTTGCGGGCAATGTTGGCAAACTTGGTGGCCACACGCAGGGTGGACGAGGGGTCGTCCACAAAATCGGCCTTAGCGGCCACCGCCATGCGGCACTTGCCCATGTTCAAATCCAGCAGTTCGAACACATCAGGCTCGTATTCCAACAGGATGTCCTTGCCCGCCACGCCGATGTCGGCAGCGCCCCGTTCCACGTAGATGGCCACGTCGGAAGGTTTTACCCAGAAAAAGCGCAGACCTAACTCGGTGTTTTCAAAAATCAGCTTGCGGTTGGGTTCCCGGATAGCCTCACAGGGGAATCCGGCTTTTTCAAACAGATCGTAGACCTTCTCGCCCAGACGGCCTTTCGGCAGGGCAATGTTGATGAACTGCTTGTCACTGACAAACTCCGGCTTGCACAGGGGCTGCTCGATGGCATCCAGATACACGGCAAAGCCGATGGCACCGGCCTGCTTGCCCATCTTGCGCATGAGCATATCGTACCGGCCGCCGGACAGCACCCGGGAGGTAATTCCACCCACAAACCCCTTGAATATAATGGAGCTATAATAGCCGGTGGCATTGACCAGCGAGAAGTCCAGCCGGACGCTGTCCCCATAGCCGACGGAACGGGCGTAATTGCAAATCTCCTCCAGCTCACCCACCGCCTTGGCAGACGCTTCCCGCCAGGCGTAGTTGCGGATGGCAGCCACCGCCTCGTCGGTGGTGGTGTAGGACGTCACAAGGCTTCGCATGACCTCCATTTGGCGATCGTTGCAGCAGGACTCCAGCAAGTCCTCGTTCTTCTCGGTCAGGGCCTGCAGCACCTTGTCCCGCTGTTGGGGATCGATTTCATACTCCTCCATCAGCGCCTGCACAAGACCCACATGGGACAGGTTCAGCACGAAATCCTTTCCCACCACCTCCAGGCTTTTCAGCGCCAGCTCCACCACGGTGAACACGTCGGTGTCGGTGATGTCGCCGATGCACTCCAGTCCGGTCTGCATGATTTCCTTATAGCTGCGGGAATTTTCCGACACACGGTAGACGTTCTCGTTGTAGTAATACCGCTGTACGCCGTCCTCCTCCACCATGTTATTGATGATGGACAGGGTCACGTCGGGCTTCAACGCCATAAGCTTGCCGTTGGTATCGGTAAAGGTAATGACCGAATCGGACACCAGGAAGTCCTTATTCTTGGAATACAGGTCATACTCCTCAAACTTATTCATTTTGAACTGCCGGTACCCCTGGTTGGTGTACAGGCTGCGCAGAGCAAATATGACCCGCTCTTCGCTTTTCAGAATACTCTCGTCAAACATGGTCACCCCTCCTCGGTGCAGCGCTCCAGCACCGTGCGGTAGCCGCCGTCGCCGTAGTTCAGGCTCTTGCTCACTCGGCAGATGGTGGCTGTGCTGGCTCCGGTCAGCTTGTTGACCTCGGCATAGCGCTTGCCCTCAAACAGCTTTTTGGCCACCTCCAGCCGCTGGGCAATGGCCTCAATTTCCTGAATGGTGCAAACATCGTCAAAAAAACGTTTGCACTCCTCCACAGTTTCAAGGCACAGAATGGCCTTGTAAAAATCATTTTCGTATCGAATCTCTTTGGGCATTGGGGTCGCCTCCTTTTTCGCTTTATCATTTTAGCACATCACCACGATAAAGTCAACGGCGTTTCCCGGAGTTTCCTCGCTTTGGGAAAAAGCGCAAAGGGGCGCTCCCCCACTTCTGTCTTCCTTGGCAAAACAGCACAAAGGTCCGGACGGCAAATCCGGACCTTTGACCTTCACATCATCATACTCTCACGCATGGACACCATATCATCATCACAGAACACCACGTGGTCCAGCAGCTCCACGCCGATGGGTGCCAACACCTGCTTGAGATACTGGGTGGTGGACTGATCTTCCCGGGAGGGCAGGGCCAAACCGCTGACGTGGTTATGGGCCAAAATGACGGCACTGGCCCGCAGGCTCATAGCTTCCTCCGTGATGCGGCGGGTGGTCACCTCGGCGGCGTTGACCGTCCCTTCGGTGATTTTCCGCACGCCAAGTACCTTGCGCTTTCCGTCCAGGCACAGCAGATACACCATCTCGCTGCGTGCACCGAAGAAGTAAGGTTCCAGCACCTCCCGCACTCGTCGGGCACTGTCCACGATTCCGTCCAGACTACTGCGGCTGGCCACGTAGCGGCCACACAGGCTGGGGATCATACGCAGCAGAATAGCGGTATGCTCCCCCACGCCAGGCACGGCGCACAGGTCCTCTACCGAGGCATCCAGCACACCGGACAAAGAGCCGAACCGGTCAATCAGCAAATGGGCAAGGGCGTTGGTGTCCCCCTGCGGAATGGCGTAGAACAGCAGTAGCTCCAGCACCCGATGCTCGGGCAGAGCATCCAAACCACGCTGGCGAAACTCCTGCTTGACCCGGCTGCGGTGTCCGCTATGCAGTTTTCCGTCCTGCGCTGCCATGGATTACCCCAATCAGCAGCGGGGGCCGTACTCGGCCAGATAGGCCTCCATCTTGGCCTTCATCTCGTCGTCGATGTAGACCTTGCCGTCGATGGGACGGTTGTGGAGGTAGGCGATGATGTCACGCACGGTAACAATGGGATAGACGGCAATGCCATGGTCACGGCGCAGCTCGTCCAGAGTGGTGCAATCGCCGGTACCCCGCTCCATGCGGTCCACGGACACAAACAGGGCCTTCAGGTTCACATCGGCCACGTGCTTGAACAGCTCGATGGTCTCACGCACGGCAGTACCGGCGGTGACCACATCCTCAATGATGGCGATGTCGTCGCCGTCCTGAGGCTTGTAGCCCACCATGGAGCCACCCCCACCGTGGTCCTTGGCCTCCTTGCGGTTGAAGCAGTAGGGCAGGTCGCGGTCGTAGTTGCGGTACAGGGAAGCGGCGGCGGTCACGGCCAAAGGGATTCCCTTGTAGGCGGGGCCAAACAGGGCGGTGATGCCCTCGGGCAGGTTCTCCTGAATGCAGGCGGCGTAGTAGTCGCCCAGACGGGCGGCCTGAGCGCCGGTCTTGTAGTTGCCGGTGTTGATGAAGTAGGGAGTCTTGCGGCCGGACTTGGTGGTAAAGTCGCCGAAGGTCAGCACGCCGGAGCGCACCATAAAGGTAATGAATTCTTCCTGATAAGCAGTCATGATAATTCTCCTCTCTTTTGTTACACAAACAGCGCCAATACGCTTGAAATGATACCGCATACGCAGATGGCGATACTGCTCATGGCGCCCTGAATCTCGCCCAGTTCCATAGCCTTGGTCGTACCAAGGGCATGGCTGCAGGCGCCGATGCCCAAGCCCTGGGCCACGGGGTCTTTGATTTTGAACACTTTGATAAACAGTGGGGCAAACACCGCACCGGTCAGACCCGCCGCCAGCACGCCGGCGGAAGCAAGCCCCGCATCGCCGCCGTGACTTTCCGCAATGGCAATGGCGATGGCGGAGGTGCAGCTTTTGGGTGCCAGGGACATCGTCATCATTTGGTCCAGATTGGTCAGCCGGCACAGAGCCAGCACGCCGAACAGACTCACCGCACTGCCCACAAGGCAGCCTATGAGCACAGGCAGGAAATACTCCCCCAGCACCTTGCGCTGGTTGTAGACATTCAGTGCAAGCACCGCCGTCACAGGACCCAGCATCATGTTGATGATATCGCCGCCCTTGGCAAAGTCGGAATAAGGAATTCCGGTTGCGGACAGAAAGATGATGATGCACGCTACCGCAATGAGCAGTGGATTGCACAGCACGAATTTTGTCCTTTTCTGCACCCAGCGCCCAAAGCAGAAAGCCAGCACGGACAGGGTCAGACCGAACATAGGGCTGGAAGCCAGGGTCTTAAGCATCACCCTTCGCCCCCTTTCGCCGCTGCAGCCGCAGTACCAGCTGTACCGTCCACGCCGTGATCAAAAATACCACCGGGGTGGTGACCACGCAGATCAGCAGGAAGGGCAACAAATATGGTTTTATGTAAACAAACTTGTCCATAACGCTGGTACACGCCGGCACAAAGGCAAGGGCCATGTTGGCCAGCATCACCTTGGACAGCCCCTCGATATGCCGGGGCTTGACCACCCGGGTCAGCAGCAGGACGGCCAGTAGGATCATGGCGATGACGCTGGCGGGGAACTTCACCGGCAGAATGGCGGCAATCCCCTCGCCCGCAAGGCACACGCCGAAAATCAGCGCCGCCTGAGCGACAACGTTCATAGGTTTACTCCTTAGTCCCAGATGGCGGTGGCGAAGTAATCCTCCGGCACCTCGGCACGGCGAATCAGGCGGGTAGAGCCATCGGGCTGCAGCAGGATCTCGGCGGAGCGCAGGCGGCCGTTGTACTGGTAACCCATGGCATGACCGTGAGCGCCGGCGTCGTGGATGACCAGCAGGTCGCCCTTGTCAATCTTGGGCAGCATGCGGTCCACAGCGAACTTGTCGCAGTTCTCGCACAGGGCGCCGGTCACGTCGTACTTGTGGTCACAGGGCTCGTTCTCCTTGCCCATGACGGTGATGTGATGGTAGGCTCCGTAGATAGCGGGGCGCATCAGGTTGGAGGCACAGGCATCCACACCGATGTACTCCTTGTAGGTGTGCTTTTCGTGGGTGGCACGGGTAACCAGCACACCGTAAGGAGCCAGCATGAAACGGCCCAGCTCGGTGCAGATAGCCACGTCGCCCATACCGGCGGGGATCAGCACTTCCTCATAAGCTTTCCGCACGCCCTCGCCGATAACGGCGATGTCGTTCTCGGTCTGCTCGGGGTTGTAGGGCACGCCCACACCGCCGGACAGATTGATGAAGGTGATGTGGCAGCCGGTCTCCTCCTTCAGCTCCACCGCCAGCTGGAACAGGATGCGGGCCAGGGCGGGATAGTAGTCGTTGGACAGGGTGTTGGAGGCCAGGAAGGCGTGG
>JAZSAQ010000087.1:0-21176 GCA_045601985.1 Lawsonibacter sp.
GTTCTGCAGCCCCTGGGTGCCAATACCGCAGGCAGCCAGTTCCTGGATCCCGACGGTTCCTTCCCCAACCACATCCCCAACCCCGAGGACGGTGCCGCTATGGAGGCCATTACCGCCGCTGTGAAGGCCAACAAGGCTGACCTCGGCATTATCTTCGACACCGACGTGGACCGTGCCGGTGCCGTGCTGGCCGACGGCAGCGAGCTCAACCGCAACCGTATCATCGCCATGCTGGCAGTCATCCTGCTGCGTGAGCATCCCGGCACCACCATCGTCACCGACTCCATCACCTCCACCGGTCTGGCCGAGTTTATCGCCAAGCGTGGCGGCGTCCATCACCGCTTCAAGCGTGGCTACCGCAATGTCATCAACGAGTCCATCCGTCTGAATGCCGCCGGTCAGGACAGCCAGCTGGCCATCGAGACCTCCGGTCACGGCGCCCTGAAGGAGAACTATTTCCTGGACGACGGTGCCTACCTCGTCACCAAGCTGCTCATCGAGCTGGCCCGTGGCAAGAAGGAGGGTTACACCCTGGCTTCCCTCATCGACGATCTGGCCGAACCCGCCGAGAGCAAGGAGCTGCGCCTGAACATCATCCCTGAGGACTTCAAGGCCTGCGGTCAGAAGGTGCTGGACGATCTGCAGGCTTACGCCGCCAACCAGCCCGGCTGGACCATCGCACCCAACAACTACGAGGGCGTGCGTGTCAATCTGGACGCCGACCACGGCAACGGCTGGTTCCTGCTGCGCCTTTCTCTGCACGATCCTCTGCTGCCCCTGAACATTGAGTCCGATGTGCCCGGTGGCGTGCTGACTATCGCCAAGGAGCTGGCTCGTTTCCTCCTGGGTCGTGAGGGTCTGGACACCTCCAAGCTGGCCGATTTCGTGGGTTAATTTCCACCCCCACCCCCTGCTTAAAACGCCCCAAAGCGCAAGGCTTTGGGGCGTTTTTTGTATGCGAAAAAAAATGTGACTTTTTTGAAAAAAGGTGTTGACAAAGCGTGTACGTGGTGGTAATATATCACTTGTTCCGGTTGGAACTCCACTGCCAAATGCGCGAGTGGTGGAATTGGTAGACTCGCTGGCTTCAGGTGCCAGTGCTCGCAAGGGCGTGTGGGTTCGACTCCCACCTCGCGCACCACAAGCTCACCCAAATGGGTGAGCTTGTTTTTTATGCACACAACTTGTAAAAAGCCTGCTCCCGCAATCCTTGGGTTGCGGGAGCAGGCTTTCTTTATTCACTTCTCAATCAAATGCGGGTGAATCCAAAATCTCTTGTACTGTACCCCGATTCACATACATTCTGCAGAATAATGTCGACAAAATCCAGCGAATCCAAAATCATCAGGTTGGACATTCTAAGCAAAAGTTCCTCTTCTTTGGCCGTAATACTGCCTTCACGATCCTCGAAGGGCGCCGTCGAGTTTTCGTGGAACTCTCCCGCCCGGATCCATCGTGCCGCCGCAAAGTCCCAATCCTTGTAGGGCGGCTCATACATATAGAACGTTACCAGGACCGTTGTCCCCTCCGCCTCCAAGGTAACAAAGGAAACATATTCTGTGTTTTCACCCCAGAAGATCTCTCGTACGATGATGATGTCATACTCCGCATCATAGATCAGCTGATAAGTAAAATCTCCATCAACATACTCAAACGCCTTGTCTCCGCCAAGAGTCTCATTGTAATTGCTCAGGACGAAGTTCTTCAGCGTCCTATACGCCGCCATTTGGCGCCCGCTTGCCGGCGCTGTAACAACGATGGGAATGGTAATGACATCATTGGTTACATTGTTTGAAATGGTCAGCGTGGTTTGACCCGCCCTGACGCCGGTAATACGAATGTCCCAGGGCAGATAATCGTCCTCCATGTCGTCCCAGACTACCGTGGCAATGGACGAATCCCCACTTCTTACGGAATACGTGATCGCATCGATGTTGGTTTCCTGCACATCCATACTGATCAGCTTGTACTCGCCCACCGCCAATGTCACAGACTGTGCGCTGAGCTGATAGGCAACACCGGTTTTGGGCGCTGCAACAACGATAGGAACCACAACGACATCATCGGTTACATTGTTGGAAATGGTCAGCGTGGTCTGACCTGCCCTGACGCCGGTAATACGAATGTCCCAGGGCAGATAATCGTCCTCCATGTCGTCCCATACTGCCGTGGCAACGGACGAATCCCCGCTTCTTACGGAGTAAGTGATCGCATCAATGTTGGTTTCCTGCACATCCATGCTGATCAAAACGCTCTTGCCAACCTCAACCGACACAGAGTTCTTGCTCAGCTCGTAGACAACAGAGGGCTTGGGAGTCACTGCGCTTATAGGCAGCAGCTTGGAGGTATCATGGTTTGCTATCACGCTAATGGGCATCGCCAAATTGAGGTTCTGACCATCGGTAAAGCCGGCGCTCGTAATGCCAATGACCTGACCATACTTGTTAATCAGGGCACCACCGCTGCTGCCGTGCGAGATAGGTGCAGAAGTCTGGATATAATGGACCCCGTCCAGTTCTCGATCCGGGTTTGAAATCAATCCCTGAGAGATGGTATTTTGCAGCCCTATGGGACTGCCGATAGCAAAGACGGTAGCTCCGCCCTGCACCGTATCCATAGAACCGATTTCCAGGCTTGCAAAGCCGGTACCGTCTACCTGCATGACCGCCCAGTCATTTTTTTCGTCGAAATCATAGACACCCTTAACCTCATATTTCTGTTTGGTGTCCGATGTTGTGATCACCGCGCGGGCCGCCCCATCCAATACATGGTGGTTCGTTACCGCAAGGCCACTGCTGTTGAGGAAAAAGCCACTGCCCGTGCCCAGGGGTCTGCCCGCCTGGTCGTAAACCTCCACAAAAAACACAGCAGGAGAACACTTGTCAAAAATCTGCTCCGAAGTCAGTTCCGGCATAGAAATGCCGTACACACGGTTATACTGATTTCTGGTGAATGCTCCGGCAGCGATCAGTTTCTCCGCCAGAGTTTGATTGCTGTCCTTCAATTTCATCCTGAGAGCCGCCTCAGAGATAGCAAACACGTCGCCACGCAGGAACGTTGTGGTGTCGGCATTGTAGCGGCCGCCGGTAATACCCAGCTTGTCCGACAGTTCCCACGCCTTGTCCCACTGGAAGTCACCGTTGGCACTGTAGCCCAAAGCCTTCAGCACGAAGGTAATATACTGAGCCGCAGTCACCAGATCGTTGCCTCCGAAGGTGGTGGCCGAGGTACCGGCAGTCAGTCCGTTGGCATAGGCGTAGCCCACAAAGCTCTGTGCCCAGCCGGGCACGTCGGTGAATGGCATATTCCAAACGCCCTTGCTTGCTTCATCCGCCTTACCCAGCAGCTTGACCAGCACGGTGATTGCCTCGCTGCGGGTAGGGGCACGATCCAGTTCATAGATAGGATCGCCGTTGGCATCCGTACCCGTACCGCTGACCAGCCCCAACTGATAGAGGTTGTCGGTGGCGGCCTTAAAATCAACCTCGGCCGCAAATGCAGCCGGTATCATGCTCAATACCAGCACAACAGACAGCAAAATCGAAACCATGCGTTTCATTGTTGTTCCTCCCTTGTCGGTTATAGAATAACTGTATCATAATCCGCCTTACTTTGCAATGTCTTGACAGAAACCCACCAAGAAAAACACCCCACAGCCGCCGGCTGCGGGGTGTTCTGCTTGTAACAAAGATCAACCGCCGAGGTAAGCCTCACGTACCTTGTCGCTGGCCATCAGCTCAGCGCCGGTGCCGCTGAGGGAGATTTTGCCGGTCTCCAGCACGTAGGCACGGTCAGCCACGGACAGGGCCGCCTGAGCGTTCTGCTCCACCAACAGGATGGTGGTGCCGGCAGCGTGCAGTTCCCGGATGATGTCGAAAATCTGCTCTACCAGAATGGGGGCAAGGCCCATGGACGGCTCGTCCAGCATCAGCAGCTTGGGGCGGCTCATCAGAGCACGGCCCATAGCCAGCATCTGCTGCTCACCGCCGGACAGGGTACCGGCAATCTGCTTGCGGCGCTCCTCCAGACGGGGGAAACGCTTGTACACGTCGGCAATGCCGGGAACAATGGTGGAATTAGGCTGGGTGTAGGCACCCATCTCCAGGTTCTCCTCCACCGTCATCTGCAGGAAAATGCGGCGACCTTCGGGACACTGGGCCAGTCCGTGCTCCACAATCTTGTGGGGGGCAATGCCCTTCATGTCCTTGCCATCAAAGGTAATGGTGCCGGTACGGGGGCGCAGCAGGCCGGACACGGTGTTCAGCACGGTGGACTTACCGGCGCCGTTGGCGCCGATCAAGGTAACGACCTCACCCTCGTTAACCTCGAAGGAAACGCCCTTGACGGCGTGGATGCTGCCGTAATAGACGTGAATATCATCAACTTTCAGCAGTGCCATCTCTTAGCCCTCCTTCTTCTTTCCGAGGTAAGCCTCGATCACAGCGGGGTTGCCCTGAATATCCTCAGGAGTGCCCTTGGCAATGATTTTACCGAAGTTCAGAACACAGATACCCTCACACACACCCATGACCAGATTCATATCATGCTCGATGAGCATGATGGCGATCTGGAAGGTATCACGAATCTTGCGGATGTTCTCCATCAGCTCAGCAGTCTCGGAGGGGTTCATACCCGCAGCAGGCTCATCCAGCAGCAGCAGCTTGGGGTTGGTCGCCAAAGCACGAACGATTTCCAAACGGCGCTGGGCACCGTAGGGCAGAGAGCCGGCCTGGGCGTCCGCCATGTCCTGCATATCAAAGATAGACAGCAGCTCCAGCGCCCTCTGCTTGGCCTTCTTCTCCTGAATCCAGTGCTGGGGCAGGCGCAGCACGCTGGAGAACATACCGTTGTGCATTTCGTTGTGCAGACCCACCAGCACATTGTCCAGCACGCTCATCTTCTCGAACAATCGGATGTTCTGGAAGGTACGGGCGATACCGGCACGGTTGACGTGGGCGGTGTCCATATCGTGGGTGTCGTGGCCGTCCAACAGGATGGTGCCACGGGTAGGCTGATACACCTTGGTCAGCAGGTTGAACACGGTGGTCTTGCCGGCGCCGTTGGGGCCGATCAGACCGGCGATCTCAGTGCGACCGATGGCCATGTTGAAGACAGCCACGGCGCTCAGACCGCCGAAGTCGATACCCAGATGGCGGCATTCCAGAATGGGGGTCTGATTCACATCGCGGTCAGGAATGATGTTGGTGCTGGGAACAGGCACCAGCTTGGGCTTGGGGTAGTTCTGATTTGCCTTGCTCATGCCTCAGCACCTCCTTCCTCGTTCTTCTTGCCACACTTGATACGTTCCACCACAGACTCAAAGAAGTTCTTGATGGCGGGGTTGTTGGTGACCAACATCACCAAAATCAGCACGATGGCGTAAACCAGCATGCGGTAATCGGCAAACTCACGCAGCATCTCGGGCAACACAGTCAGGGCAGCGGCGGCAATGATGGAGCCCCACATACGGCCCAGGCCACCCAACACCACGAACACCAGGATCAAAATGGAGGTGTTGAAATCGAACTTGCTGGGCACGATGGTGTTCTGACCCTGAGCGAACAGGGCACCGGCAGCACCGGCCAAAGCGGCAGAGGTCACAAAGGCCATCATCTTGTACTTGGTCACGTTGATGCCCACACTCTCGGCAGCAATGCGGTTATCACGCAGAGCCATGATGGCACGACCGGAACGGCTGCCCACCAGGTTGAAAATAACAACCAGAGCAATCATCACCAGCACGAAGCCGGCCACAAAGGTGGAGGTCTTCTGGATGCCGGGGATACCCATGGGGCCGTTGAGGATCATGCGACCACCCTGCTCCAACTTAAGGGTGTTCTGCACAAAGCTTGCGTGCAGGCCGTTCACATCCATACCAATGTACATATTGTTGATGATGGACTTGATGATTTCGCCAAAGGCCAGGGTCACGATGGCCAAATAGTCGCCGTTCAGACGCAGAACGGGAATTCCGATCAGCACACCGGCGATGGCCGCAAAGATAGCGGCAACAACCATGGAAACAGCCAGGCGCAGGCCCGCATCCGGGATGGATGCGGACAGCGCCACATTGGCCACAGCGCCGGCAAAGGCACCCACGCTCATGAAACCGGCATGACCCAGGCTCAATTCGCCAAGGATACCAACCGTCAGGTTCAGAGACAGAGCCATGACCACGTAGGCACAGATGGGAACCAGCTGACCCTTCAGTGTAGAGGACAGCATACCCTGATTGCCCATGATCTGCAGGACGACAAAGGCAATAATGACTGCAGCATAGGTCAGGAAATTCGTGGCGGTGGATTTACCGATTCTCAAATTCTTCATAGTTCCACCTTACACTTTCTCACGGATCTTCTTGCCCAGCAGACCGGTAGGACGCACCAGCAGGACAATGATCAGCACAGCGAACACAATGGCATCGGACAACTGGGTAGAGATGTAGGCCTTGGCCAAAATCTCGATCACGCCCAGCAGCACACCGCCCAGCAGAGCACCGGGGATGGAGCCGATGCCGCCGAACACGGCGGCCGTAAAGGCCTTAATACCGGGCATGGAGCCGGTGGTAGGCACCAGGTTGGGGTAAGCGGAGCACAGCAGCACACCTGCAATGGCAGCCAAAGCAGAGCCAATTGCAAAGGTGATGGAGATGGTGGTGTTGACGTTGATGCCCATGAGCTGAGCCGCCGCCTTATCCTCGGAACAGGCACGCATGGCCTTGCCCATCTTGGTGTTGCCGGTAAACCAGGTCAGAACCAACATAATGACCACGCAGGCAATGATCGTGACCACAGTCGTCACAGAAATGGTAATGCCACCAAAGGACAGAGGAGTCTTGCCAAAAATGGAGGGGAACATTTTCTGGTTGGTACCCCACAGCAGCTGAGCGCTGTTCTGCAGGAAATAGCTCATACCGATGGCAGTGATCAGCACAGCCAGGGAGGGAGCCTGCCGCAGGGGTTTATAAGCAAGACGCTCAATCAGCATACCCAAAATAGTACATACCAGCATCGCCAGCAATACGCCCAAAATGGGATGAAGCCCATAAGAGGCTACTGCGAAGAAGCAGATATACGCACCCACCATGATGACGTCGCCGTGGGCGAAGTTCAGCATCTTGGCGATACCGTAAACCATGGTATAACCAAGGGCGATGATTGCGTATACACTGCCCAGGCTGATACCGTTGATCAGATTGTTCAGAAAGGCCAGCATACTTTACACCTCATTTTCTCTCGTTACGATGGGAAACTTCCCTTCTCTCGCTCCGGGCCCATCTGAAGCACGCCGCAACACATCGGCAGGTTTCAGACAAGCCCGATTTCACCATTTCCAAAATACGAAGGAAGAGGGCTGCCGTTTCCGGCAGCCCTCTTTGGAAATTCCTTCAAAGGGCAGAAACAGTTTTCGATTAGTCCATGCTGACGTACTTGCCGTCCTGGATCATCATGCCCTTGGGGGCCTTGGAGACCTCACCGGTGGTGCTCCAGGTCATGCCCTCGCCGGTCAGACCATCAACAGCGAAGTCGGCGGAGGTGAACTGGGCAACCAGAGCGTCGCACAGCTGGCTGGCGGTCATGTCGGGGGTAGCCTGAGCCTTCTCCAGAGCAGCGGCAATGGCGTAAACGGCGTCATAAGCGTCGGCGGCGAACTGGTTGGGGATCTCACCGTAAGCAGCCTGATACTTGGCAACGAAAGCCTGGGTGGCCTCGTCCTCAGCGTCGGCAGCGAAGGGAGTCAGCAGCATGACGCCCTCAGCCAGAGCAGTGTCGAAGCCCTCAACGGCCAGGATGCCGTCCATGCCGTCCACACCAAAGAACTTGGGAGTGTAGCCGATGGCGTTGGCCTGGGTCAGGATCAGGGAAGCGGCATCGTAGTACATGGGCAGGAAGATCAGGTCAGCACCGGCATCCTTAGCAGCGTTGATCTGCACGGAGAAGTCGGTCTGGCTGTCGGTGGTGAAGGTGGTGGTGGAGACGATCTCCAGATTCAGCTCAGCAGCCTTGGCGGCGAAGCTGTTGTAGATGCCGGTGGAGTACACGTCGTCGTTCTTGTAGATGACGGCGATCTTCTGGCCCAGAGCCTTGTCAGCGATGTACTGGGCGGAAGCCAGACCCTGGTTGGGGTCGGTGAAGCAAACCTGGAAGACGTTGTTCTTGCGGGGGATGCTGACGGTGCCGGTCAGGGGGTCAGCCACGCCACCCAGAACGTCGGTGGAGGAGCCGGAGGGGGTCAGGAAGAAGATGTTGTCGGCATTGGCCTCGGCAGAGGTGGCAACACCGGGGGCAGAGGTAACGCTGCCCAGGAAGATCTGCATGCCCCAGTCCTTCAGGGTGTTGTAGGCATTGCCGGCCTTCTCGGCGTCGTGAGCGTCGTCCTCAAAGCGCAGCTCGAACTGGATGCCGCCCTTGGCATTGATCTCATCAACAGCGATCTTGGCAGCGTTGGCAACGGCAGTACCGTAGATGGCAGCGCCGCCGGTCAGGGGGCCGGTACCGCCGATCTTAAAAGCGGTAACAGCAGGAGCGGAACCACTGGCAGAACCAGAGGTAGCAGCGGGCTCGCCGCAACCGGCGAGGCAGCCCAGAGCCATCACGAGGGCCAGGGCGAGGGTCAGGAACTTTTTCATTTTACAGGACTCCTTTTCAAATAAATTGACTTTTTTATTATACAAAAAACCGACCCAGCTGAAAGTTGAGTCGGTTTAACGTATCGTGGTACAGAAACTCTACTTTCGGGTATGGTTATTTTGTTTTATCTACGACCCACAGT
This sequence comes from Lawsonibacter sp., assembly GCA_045601985.1. Taxonomy (GTDB): domain Bacteria; phylum Bacillota; class Clostridia; order Oscillospirales; family Oscillospiraceae; genus Lawsonibacter. The sequence continues at coordinate 8,773 of JAZSAQ010000087.1, forward strand.
CGCAGGGCCAGCAGTACGAGGGGCACTACAGCTACTACATGAATAATGGGCAAAACAAAAGTGGCTACCGCAACAGCAGCACCCACAGACAGCATGACGTATTCAGCCTCAGAAGCAGCGGGCATCTGGGCGCAGGAAAAACCGGCGTTCGTGGGGGCGAACGCAGACTTGGTATTCATAAACATAGTGCTCATGTTTTTCATGATTACCCGTCCTTTCGGTTCTTTGCTGGAATTTACAGAGATTTTACCACTTCGCTGTACTAAAGTCAATCGTCGATACGCACATATTTACACGCTTTAATTAGATAAATTGTAAAAAATGCACAACAAGCACATTTTGCCCTCTCCGTGGAAAACGCCCGTTTATTACGCAAGGCCCGACGCCCTCATCAAACCGCGCCCCGTCCGTCATTTTCTGTACATCTGCTATCGGCTACAAAACAGGCGGCGCATACGCGCCGCCTGTTTTTCATCCTGTTGTTTTAGTTATACACGCCTTTTTAATGCCGGCAGGAAGTTTGATGTAGATCCCACACGCGGGTAATCAACCGAGATGTCATTTAACCCAATCTCAATCGTATTCCCCTCCCACGAAAGAATTACTTTTTCATTCTTTACCGTAACTTTTGCCTTTTGCAAGTCGTGTTCAGGTTTCAGTTGATAGTATCGATAGTCCGTTCCAAGTGTTGGGAAGGCAATCGTAAACGTCCCAGCGACCGAAGGCGTTTTCGCGTCAAAACGGCTGATCCTCACTTCACATCCGGTCACATATTCAGCGGTAACTCCGTCCATACTCCTCAAGTTCTGACTACGAGTTCCGCTCCACATCCCAACAATGTTCCACTTCCGCGTAACACCCGAAGTGTCCGTGGTTTCCTCCCAAGAATACCGGTTCCCTCCCAAGGGTCGCAAGGTGTAACTGTTTATCAACTTACCCGTGTCACTTGCGTTGGCGTACTTTTTCTCCACCTTCACCGTATAGCGAACCGTTGTATCCCCTGTAATTTTGAGTTCTTCTACTGACACGTTGTCGTAAGAATACGACCATTTCAATTTCGCATCCTGTTCATCAAAAGGACTTGCAATGAGTCTATATTCCGGTTCCTGGTAATCCTCCCAGCTATCCAAGATCCAGCCGCCCTCGTCGTAGTAATTATAGTTTAGCATAACATATCGAGTAACAAATAAATACTCATTACTCAATTCAATTCTGCAATACGCAACGTCCTCTTTTTCGTTCGTCTGGCGTTTTTCAATCGACAGATGGAGCACGTCGAGGGGCCACATCATATCCGACGTCATATCAAACGGATCTTCGACCGTCACCATAGTCAATTCCGCAGGCAAATTCCCGCCGATCACATCCTCGTTTGGCGGATCCTCAATACCACAGCCTGTTAACAAAAGAAACAATACAAGACAGCACAAACTTGCCAGCGTTTTTTTCATATCTCTTCCTCCCATTTTTCAGAACGACCGTCCTATTTTTCTTTTTCGTTTGTCCTGTAGCAGGACAAATATCTCCAGGCAATAATGTACCATTGCTTTTGTCCTATGTCAAGACATTTTATAGGGAGGTATAACCTATGGCACGCATCATTGACGGCAACAACATGAACATGATTGGTGACAATCTGAAAAAACTTCGGCGCAAGCACAAAATGAGCCAGCAGACCCTATCTGCCAAGCTGGAAACTCTGGCCATCTACGTCTGCCGTGGTTCCATCTCCCGAATCGAGGATAAACAGCGAACCGTAACTGACATCGAACTTTACGGCTTTGCAACCGTTTTCGGTGTCACGATCGACTCCTTGTTTGCTGCAAACGAAGAATAAAGAACGGCTGACGGAAATCCGTCAGCCGTTCTTTGTTACATAATATAATGGTTAGTCCTTCTTCATCAGCAGGTACATAACCGCCTTTTGGGCGTGGAGGCGGTTCTCCGCCTCGTCGAAGATTTCGGTGGCGTGGGCCTCAAAGACCTCAGCGGTGATCTCCTCGCCACGGTGGGCGGGCAGGCAGTGCTGCACCATGCATCCGGGGTTGGTGGCCGCCATCAGCTCGTCGTCCACGCAGTACACACCGGCAAAGGTCTTTTCCCGCTCGGTCTTCTCCCCTTCCTGACCCATGGAGGCCCACACGTCGGTGAACACCACGTCAGCACCGGCAGCAGCCTGCTTGGAATCTCGGCACAACTCAAAACGGAAGCCCGGCTCGCTCTTGGCAAACTCCAACACGGTGGGGTCGGGGTCATAGCCCTCAGGGCAGGCCACGCTGACCGCCATACCGCACTTCAAACCGCCCACGATCAGGGAATTTGCCATGTTGTTGCCGTCGCCAATGTAGCACATCTTCAGACCCGCCAGCTTGGCCTTATGCTCCCGAATGGTCATCAGGTCAGCCAGCACCTGGCAGGGGTGGCAGAAGTCGGTCAAACCGTTGATAACAGGGATGTCGGCATACTCGGCCAGCTTCTCCACACCCTCCTGAGAGAAGGTACGGATCATAATGCCGTCGCAGTAGCGGGACAGCACCCGGGCGGTATCCTCGATGGGCTCGCCACGGCCGATCTGGCTCTCCTTGCCGGACAGGAACAGGGCGTGCCCACCCAACTGGAACATGCCGGTCTCAAAGGAGACACGAGTACGGGTGGAGTTCTTCTCGAAAATCATGGCAAGGGTCTGCCCCTTCAGGTACTCGTGGGCAATACCATGCTTCTGGTCATACTTCAGCTGGTCGGCAACGTCCAAAATCTCATGGATCTCCTCGCCGGTCAGATCCAGCAACTTCAGCAGGTCTTTTTTCATACTGTATAACTCCTTATCATGCAAGGGCGGCTTTCATAATGGCCACGCCCTTATCCATTTCATCCTTGGTGATGGTCAGGGGAGGCAGCAGCCGCAAGCCGGGACCGGCCGTCAGGCACAGCAGACCGTTTTCGATCAGCTTGGCCGCCAGCTCCTTGTTGGTCTTGTCTCCCTTAACCTCAATTCCGATCATCAGACCCATGCCACGGGTAGCACCCAGGCAGGGCAGGTTCAGTGCCTCGATCTGCTGACGCAGATAGGCACCCTTCTCCACCACGGAGTCCAAAGTCACGTCGTTCAACCGTTCCAGCACATGGCAGGCAGCGGAAGCGGCAACGGGGTTGCCGCCAAAGGTGGTGGCGTGGGTGCCGGCGGTGAACACCCCGGCGCACTTCTCGTTGGCCAGGATGCCGCCCATGGGCAAACCACCCGCAATCCCCTTTGCAAAGGACACCACGTCAGGCTGCACATCGTACTGCTGGAAGGCAAACAGGCTGCCCGTGCGGCCTACGCCGGTCTGTACCTCGTCCACCAGCAACAGCCAGTCCCGCTGGGCGCAGAGGTCGGCAACCTTCTTCACGTACTCCTTGTCCAGCGGCAGCACGCCGCCCTCGCCCTGAACCAGCTCCATCATCACCGCACACACATCGTGTCCGGCAACACTCTCAAGGCTGTCCAGATCGTTGGCATCCGCATAGCGGAACCCCTCAGTAAAGGGGAAGAAGTAGTTGTGGAACACATCCTGACCGGTGGCAGCCAGAGTGGTGATGGTGCGGCCATGGAAGGACTTGTTCAGGGTGATAACCGTCCCTCTCCCCTTGCCGTACTTGTCAAAAGAATACTTGCGGGCCAGTTTGATCATACCCTCGTTGCTCTCGGCACCGGAGTTGGAGAAGAACGCCTTGTTCATGCCGGTACGCTGACAGAGCTCCCGAGCCAAGCCAATATAAGGTGCGGAGTAGAACAGGTTGGAGATGTGACCCAACTTCATGGCCTGCTCATAGATGGCCTTGGCCCAACCCTCGTCGCCGTAACCCAGGCAGTTTACACCGATACCGGAGGTGAAGTCGATATACTCCTTCCCCTCCACGTCCCAAAGGGTCGCTCCCTTGCCGTGGTCAATAGCCACGTCGAAGCGGCCGTAAGACTGCATCACATACTCGTGATCAGCCGCTTTCAGCAGTTCAAAGTCCATGATTACCCTCCGTTCCGTGCAGCATCGTGCCGATACCGGCATCGGACAGCAGCTCGATCAGTATGGAGTGAGGCACCCGGCCATCGATGATAACGGCACTCTTTACGCCGGAACGGACAGACTCCACACAGCACTCCATCTTTGGGATCATGCCGCCGGAGATAATGCCGTCGGCCACCAGTTCAGGAACCTGAGAGATGTGCACGTCGGGAATGAGGGTGCTCTCATCCTTGGGATCCCGGAGCAGACCACGCACGTCGGTCAGCAGGATCAGAGTCTCTGCACCCAGGGCAGTTGCCAGCTTGGCGGCGGCGGTATCGGCGTTGATGTTGTAGGCGCACTCGGCATCCACACCCTGTGCCACGGTGGACACCACAGGGATGTAGCCGTGAGCCAGAGCCGTCTCCACCACGCCGGCGTTGACCTTGGTAATCTCGCCCACCTGACCGTACTTTTCGTCCAGAGCCTTGGCCTCAAACAGGGCGCCGTCCATTCCGCACAGGCCCAAGGCCTTGCCGCCCATGCGGTTCATGGTGGCAACCAGATCCTTGTTCACCTTGCCGCACAGCACTTGCTGTACCACGTCCATAGTGGCCTCGTCGGTATAGCGCAGGCCGTCCACGAACTTGGAGGGAATCTCCAGTCGCTTGAGCATGCCGCTGATCTCCGGGCCACCGCCGTGGACCATAGCCACACGAATACCAACCAAAGACAGCAGGATGATGTCGGAAATAACCGCATGGCGCAGTTCCTCGGACACCATAGCGTTGCCGCCGTACTTGATCACCACGGTTTTGCCGGCATACTTTTGAATGTAGGGCAGAGCTTCCGCCAGTACGGTGGCTCTGTCGATTTCATTGAAGGACATAAATCAAACCTCCAGTTATGGTCTTAAGTCCGATAATCTCCATTTATTTTTACATAATGGTAAGTCAGGTCGCAACCCCAACACTCGGCGCTGCCGTCACCCTCGTTGACGTTGATGTCGATGACGATCTCGTCCTGGGTCAGGATCTCCTTGGCCAGACCCTCAGCAAAGGCCACCGCCGAACCCTGCTTGCATACCAGAATGTCACCGACAGCAGAGCCAAAACGGATGTCTACGTACTCGGGACGGAACGGCGCCTTGGAGTAACCCATGGCGCAGATCACACGACCCCAGTTGGCATCGGCACCGAACATGGCAGCCTTAACCAAAGCAGAGCCAACCACAGCCTTGGCCAGGCGCTCGGCGGTTTCCTCATTACGGGCGCCGGACACAGAGCAGGTGATCAGGCGGCTGGCGCCCTCGCCGTCGGCGGCGATCTTGCGGGCCAACTCGGTACACAGCTCCATCAGCAGGTTGCGGAAGGTCTCGTAATCCTCGTTTTTCCACTCCACCAATTCGTTGCCCGCCATACCGTTGGCCAGCACCACGCAGGTGTCGTTGGTGGAGGTGTCACCGTCCACGGTGACACGGTTAAAGGTCTTGGTCACCACGTAGCGCAGGGCATCCTCCAGCATCCCATGGGTGATGGCGCAGTCGGTGGTGATAAAGCACAGCATGGTTCCCATGTTGGGGTGGATCATGCCGGAGCCCTTGGCAATACCGCCCATGGTAACGGTCTTTCCGCCAATCTTGGCCTGCAGCGCCACCTCTTTCTTGGTGGTGTCGGTGGTCATGATGGCTCGGGCAGCGGCATCCGAGGCCGCCTCCCCCGCCGCAAGCTTCTCGGCGGCGTTGGGCAGTCCCGCCTCAATGGCGGCGATGTTGATGGTCTGGCCGATCACGCCGGTAGAGCAAACCACAAAGTCGCTCTGCTCCCGTCCGGTGACGGCGGCGGCAGCCTTGGCCATAGCCACGGCGTTCTCGTGGCTCATGGGGCAGCAGGCGTTGGCATTGCCGCTGTTGGCCACCACGCCCCATGCCACACCGTCCTCCAGGTGCTCCATGGTCACGTAGACGGGGGCAGCCTTCACCCGGTTCAGGGTGTAGGTGCCGGCGGCGGTGCACTCCTTCTCGGACAGGATCAGCGCCAGATCGTTCTTGTCCGGACTGCTGCCGGCCTTGACACCGCAGTGTACGCCTGCAGCCTTAAAACCCTTGGCGGCACAAACGCCGCCGGTAATCTGTTCAAACATAGTTACACCTCAAATCAAACATTCAGGCCGGTGGTTTCGCCAAACCCCAGCATGATGTTCATATTCTGCACCGCTGCGCCGGAGGCTCCCTTGCCCAAATTGTCAAAGCGGGCGGTGATAATGGTCTGTTCTGCATGCCCGGACACGATCAGCTCCAGCCAGTCCTTGCCCGCCATGGTGTTGGCGTGCAGACGTGGACTCTCTCCGCCGAAGGGAGCTACCCGCACGAAGGTGCTGCCTGCATAATACTCCACCAGCTTTGCGTGAAGGTCCTGCGCCGTGGGCGCACCCTTCAAAAGGCGGTTGTGTAGCATGATGGTAGTGGCCATGCCCTTGTAATAGTCGCCCAGCACGGGAACGAATACGGGAGGCTGGTCAAGACCCGCCAGCTTCTGCATCTCAGGCAGGTGCTTGTGGGTCAGGCCGATGGCATAGGGCGCAGGGGCGTCCAGTTCCACAGATCGTCCCTCCTGCTCGAACTCGGCAATCATCTTCTTGCCGCCGCCGGAGTAGCCGGTGATGGAGTAGCAGGTGGCGGGATAGTCCTTGCCCATCAGTTCCATGGCGGTCAGAGGGGCGGCACTTGCCAAAAAGCCGGTGGCGTGACAGCCGGGGTTGGCCACCCGCTTGGCTTTGGCGATCTTCTCCCGCTGCCCAAGCAGCAGTTCGGCAAAGCCATAGGTCCAATCAGGGTTGGTACGGTGGGCGGTGGAGGCATCGATGACCCGGGTATTGGGGTTGTCGATGAGGGACACTGCCTCAACAGCCGCCGCATCGGGCAGGCACAGGAAGACCAGATCCGCTTCGTTGAGGAACTTGCGCCGCTCCTCGGTGTCCTTGCGCTTATCCTCGTCAATGAGCAGCAGTTCGATGTCACTGCGACCGCCCAGACGCTCATAAATCTGCAAACCGGTGGTGCCTTCCTTGCCGTCTATGTAAACCTTTGGTTTGTTGCTCATAGTGTTCGTTCCGCCTTTCAGCTGCGCTGAGCCAGAAATGCCTCGATGTTCTCGATCTGCACGGCTACGGACTTGGCGGAGGGACCGCCGTAGACTTGTCTGCCGTTGACGCAGGTCTTCAGTGCCAGAGCCTCGTAGATGTCCTCGTCGAACAGGCCGGAGATGGCACGGAAATCACGTAGGGTCAGGGTGTCCAGAGTCTCGCCGTTCTTGATGCAGGTGTTGACCAGGCGACCCACGATCATGTATGCCTCACGGAAGGGCATGCCCTTTTTAACCAGATAGTCGGCGCAGTCGGTGGCGTTGATGAAACCGCCGGCAGCGGCCTTGGCCATGTTCTTGGGACGGACGGTCAGGGTGTCCACCATGGCGGCAAAGACGGGCACGCACATCTGCACGGTGTCGATGGCGTCAAAGACCGGCTCCTTATCCTCCTGCATGTCCTTGTTATAGGCAAGGGGCAGCCCCTTCATTACCGTCAGCAGGGTGATGAGAGAGCCGTACACACGGCCGGTCTTACCACGGACCAGTTCTGCCACGTCGGGGTTCTTCTTCTGGGGCATGATGGAAGATCCGGTGGAGTAGGCGTCATCCAGATCCACAAACTTGAATTCCCAAGAGCACCACAGGATGATCTCCTCGGAGAAGCGGGACAGGTGCATCATCAGGATGGACAGGTCGCTGAGCAGCTCCAGGGCGAAATCACGGTCGCTGACACCGTCCATAGAGTTGTCCATGGGCTTATCGAACCCAAGGGCAGCAGCGGTCTGGAAGCGGTCCACGGGGTATGTAGTGGTGGCCAGTGCGCCGGACCCCAGAGGACACTCATTCATGCGCTCCAGGCAGTCCTCCAGCCGGGTGATATCACGGCGGAGCATATTGGCGTAGGCCATCATGTAGTGGGCAAAGGTGGTGGGCTGGGCACGCTGCAGGTGGGTATAGCCGGGCATGACCGCATCCATGTTGGCCTTGGCCTTATTGACCAGAACCCGCTCCAGCTCCAGCAGCTGGTCGATGATGACAGGGATCTGCTCCCGCACGTACATACGGAAGTCCACCGCCACCTGATCGTTGCGGCTGCGGGCGGTGTGCAGGCGCTTGCCGGTATCGCCGATGCGCTGGGTCAGCATGACCTCAATATTCATGTGGATATCCTCGTTATCCAGCGAGAACTCCACCTGACCGGCCTCAATATCCGCAAGGATGGTCTTCAGCCCCTCGATGATCTTGTCGGCCTCCCCCTGCTCGATGATGCCCTGCTTGCCCAGCATAGCGGCGTGAGCCATGGACCCGGTGATGTCCTGCTTGTACAACCGGGCATCAAAGCCAATGGAAGAGTTAAAGTCGTTGACCAGCGTGTCGGTTTCCTTCTGGAACCGTCCTGCCCAAAGTTTCATAAATAATCGCTCCCTAAATATGGATAGTAGGGTGGGGGTTTAACCCCCACCCTATCGGTTGCCTGATTACAGCTTACCCTGCTCACGCAGTGCCTGCACCTTGTCGGGCAGACCCCACAGGTTGATAAAGCCCTGAGAGTCCTTCTGATCGTAGTCACTCTCCTCGAAGGTGACCAGATTCTCGGAATACAGAGTGCAGGGAGACGTCACGGCGGCGGTGATGATGTTGCCCTTGTAGAGCTTCAGCTTCACCTGACCGGTAACGTACTTCTGGGTGTCCACGGCGAAGGCCTGCAGCGCCTCACGCAGGGGGGTGAACCACTTGCCGTTGTAGACCAGATCGGCAAAGTCCACCGCCAGCTTGGTCTTCATATGCTTGGTATCCTTGTCCAGAGTGATCATCTCCAGCACCTCGTGGGCGCGGTAGAGGATGGTTCCGCCGGGGGTCTCGTACACGCCGCGGTCCTTCATACCGACCAGACGGTTCTCCACGATATCCAGCAGACCGATACCGTTCTCGCCGCCCAGCTTGTTCAGCTTGCGGATGACGTCGGAAGCCTTCATCTTTTCGCCGTCCACAGCCACGGGCCAGCCCTTCTCAAAGTCGATGGTCACGTAGGTGGGGGCGTCGGGCGCCATAATGGGAGAGGTGCCCATCTCCAGGAGGCCAGGCTTATCGTACTGGGGCTCGTTGGCAGGATCCTCCAGATCCAGACCCTCGTGGCTCAGATGCCACAGGTTCTTATCCTTGGAGTAGTTGGTCTCACGGGAGATCTTCAGGGGCACGTTGTGAGCCTCGGCATAGTCGATTTCCTCGTCACGACCCTTGATATCCCACTCACGCCAAGGAGCGATGATTTTCATTTCGGGAGCGAAGCGCTTGATGCCCAACTCAAAGCGAACCTGATCGTTGCCCTTGCCGGTACAGCCGTGGGCGATGGCGTCGGCGCCCTCCTTCTTGGCGATCTCCACCAGACCCTTGGCAATGATGGGACGGGCAAAGGCGGTACCCAGCAGGTAGTCCTCATACTTGGCACCCATCATCATAGAGGGGATGATTACGTCATCCACCATCTCGTCGGTCAGGTCCATGATGTACAGCTTGGAAGCGCCGGTCTTGATGGCCTTCTCCTCCAGACCGTCCAGTTCGTCATTCTGACCCACGTCGCCGGCCACGGCGATGATCTCGGGATTGTTGTAGTTTTCCTTCAGCCAGGGAATGATGATGGAAGTGTCCAGACCGCCGGAATATGCCAGCACAACTTTTTTGATTTCAGCCATTGTTTTTTCCTCCGTATTCTGCGGGTCGGCCACAGGTTTTTGGCCCCCCTTTTGTAGTCTGACGGAAGTTTACCACATCAAAGTACAAAAGGCAAGTGTTTATTTGCATAATTATCCGTGTTTTTGCTTTTATTTTCATGTTCTTTTCACTATAAATGCATATTATTCATGAATATCTCCGTTTTTATGCATCGTTTATGTAAATATGCGGCAGAGTGTGTATTTTTATATATGAAAGCACCCCGCCTGCAATCTGCGCAGACGGGGTGCTTTGGGTGTTTTATTTAACCTGCCAGGGCGGCATTGAAGTTGGTCACAACCTGCTCGGTCATGCCGTTGACCACGAACATAGCGACGTAGTTTCCGCCGGAAACAACGGTGGCTTCCTTCTCCCAAGCCTCGACTACAGCGGGATAGTTGAAGTGGTCGTTGACCATAGCCTCGATGCGGGCCTCAAAGAGTCCCTTCACCGTTTCCACATCAGCAGCATTGGCGCACTCCACCATCACGATCTCACAAGGGACAGCCGTGATCATGGGCATATAGGCCACAGTCTGCTTCAGCTCGATACCGGTCAGGCCGGGATAGAACGCCTCCAGCATCTCGGTATCCATAGCGCCCATGGCGGGGGTGTTCTCAGGATCGGTAAAGATAGTCTGGTAGAACTCCTCCAAATTCACGTCAGCGCCATTCCCGCCGGTGGGCTTGCTTCCGCAGGCAGTCAGGGTGGCCAGCAGAGTGACCAGAGCGAGGGACAGGGCAATCAGCTTTTTCATAAGAATCAAATCTCCTTTTATTTTGGGTTTTTTGCGGTTCTGCTCTATAAGACGCCGGACGCACAAAAAAGTTCCCCGGTTTCAAAAAATCTTTCCCAATTATTTGCAGCAGTATACGATGCCCAGTCGGGCCCGGATCTCATCCATCAGCCGCAGCACCGCCATCGAGCGGTCCAAAGGCATCACGGCACTTTGGGTCTTGCCGGACAAAATGCAGCGGCAAGCCTCCTCGATTTCCTCCTCAAAGCCGTTGCCTTTGAAGGGGACAGACTTGCTCTGCACCTTGCCGTCCACCACTACGTCAAATTCGCCTGCACCGTAGAAGGTCGGCACAAGGATATATCCCTTGCTGCCGTAAATGTAGGCCACCTCCGGCTTCTCCAGCGCCAGCGCCGAGGACACCCGGGCGATCCTGCCTCCGTCAAAGGTCAGCAATGCGTTCATATTCAGGTCGGCGTTGTTCTCCAACCGGGCGGCCGCCTGCACATTCCGCACGTCCTCGCCCAGAAACATCAGGGCAAAATTCAGTCCGTAGATTCCCACGTCCAGCACGGAACCGCCGTCACCGCCGCCGGCAAAGGCGTGGTGCGTGTGGTCGGGGTTGTTGTAGCAGAAGTCAGCGCTGACCTCCAGCACGTCGCCGATCACACCGTCGGCAACGACCTTTTTAATTTCAGCCATTGCGGGCAGGAACCGGGTCCACATCGCCTCCATCAAAAAGCGGTTTTCCTCTGCGGCAACCGCCTGCACTCGTTCCAGTTCGTCAGCCGTGACCGCAATGGGTTTTTCGCACAACACGTGCTTGCCCGCACGCAGGAATCGCTCGGTGTAGGGGGCGTGATACTTGTGGGGCAGCGCAATGTAGACCGCATCCACCCCATCAAACTCCATCAGCTCCTCATAACTTCCAAAGCTGTACTCGATGCCGTAGGTGTCGGCAAACGTTCGGGCACTCTCCGCCCGGCGGGAAGCCACAGCAACCGCTCGTGCCCCTTGGGCATTACAGACGGCCTGAGCAAATTTGTTGGCAATCTCGCCGGTTCCGACGATGCCCCATCTTACGTAATTGTTCATGTTCTCAGTTCAAAAAGTCTTTCAGCTTCTTAGAACGGCTGGGATGACGCAGCTTGCGCAGGGCTTTGGCCTCGATCTGGCGGATACGCTCACGGGTCACGTTGAATTCCTTACCCACTTCCTCCAGGGTGCGAGTACGACCATCCTCCAACCCAAAGCGCAGCTTCAGCACCTTTTCCTCACGAGGGGTCAGGGTGCTCAGGACGTCAACCAGCTGCTCCTTCAGCAGGGTAAAGCTGGCAGCTTCAGCAGGCTCGGAGGCATCCTCATCGGGGATGAAGTCGCCAAGATGGCTGTCCTCCTCCTCACCAATGGGTGTTTCCAGAGAAACAGGTTCCTGGGCAATCTTCAAAATCTCACGGACCTTGTCCACAGGCATGCCCATCTCCTTGGCTGTCTCCTCGGGACTGGGATCGTGACCCAGCTCCTGCAGCAGCTGGCGCTGGACACGGATGACCTTGTTGATGGTCTCCACCATATGGACGGGAATACGGATGGTGCGGGCCTGATCGGCGATGGCACGGGTAATGGCCTGACGGATCCACCAGGTGGCGTAGGTAGAGAACTTAAATCCCTTCTCATGGTCGAACTTCACCACAGCCTTGATCAGACCCAGGTTACCCTCCTGAATCAGGTCCAGGAACTGCATACCACGGCCCACATAGCGCTTGGCAATGGACACCACCAGACGCAGGTTTGCCTCTGCCAGGTCCTGCTTGCATGACTCGCCCTTGCCCACAGCCAGCATCAGCTCCCGCTCCACCTCAGGGCTCAGCTCCTGACCCTCAGCAG
>JAZSAQ010000088.1:0-3154 GCA_045601985.1 Lawsonibacter sp.
CCCTCCAGCTTGTTCAGCTTCAGGGTCATGGCACTCTTCTTGTTGGCAGCGTTGTTCTTGTGCAGCAGACCCTTGGCCGCAGCCTGATCCACCGCCTTGACAGCCACCTTGTAAGCGACATCGGCCTCGCTGCGGTTGCCTTCCGCCACTGCGGCGTCAAACTTCTTGATGTCGGTCTTCAGTGCGGACTTAGCGGCCTTGTTCTGAGCGGCCTTGGTCTCGTTGACCAGCACACGCTTCTTGGCAGACTTGATATTGGGCAAACCAAACACCTCCTCCGAATGATTTAAGATTTATGCACAGTACGCCCGTGCAGATATGTATTCTACCACTGAAAGTTAAAAAAATCAACAGTTTTTTTCAGTTTTTTTGCGTCGGCGGCATAGTTTCTCTCCTGCCGCAAAAAATAGGGTCATGTGGCGCAGTGCGCCACCATATCTTGGGTCAGGAAGGATGACGGTTATGTGGGAACAGCGCACGGATCTGGCTTTGGAGGCCAAAGAACTGTGGCAGGAGAGCGCTCAGGCCACCGACACTCTGCCCGGCGTCGAGGCGGAAACTCGCCGCTGCCACGGCTACAATGTGGATCGGGTCCGCATTTTGGACGCCCGTGGAGAACAGGAATTGGGTAAGCCGAAGGGCACCTACATCACCCTGACGCTGGACGGCCTTGCCCGGCGGGAAGAGGATGCCTTCCGCCGGGCGATCTGGGCCGTCGCCGACCAGCTGGCCCCCTTTGTCGCCCATCTGTCTGCCAAGGTTCCGGTTTTGGTCGCCTGTTTGGGTAACCACGCCATTACCCCGGATGCCATCGGTCCGCTCGTCCACCAAAACACGCTGGTCACCCGCCATTTGGTGAAACAAAACCCGGAAGAATTTGGCTTTTTCCGACCTGTTGCCGGTCTTGCGGCGGGGGTGCTGGGCACCACCGGCGTGGAAAGCGGCCACATGATCGCCGCACTGTGCCGCTCTATCCGCCCCGCTTGCGTTATTGCGGTGGATGCGCTGGCCGCCCGCAGTATACACCGGGTATGCCGCACTGTGCAGATATCCGACACCGGCATTGTCCCCGGCTCCGGCGTGGGCAATCACCGTGTCGCCCTGAACGAGGAAAGCCTCGGCGTACCGGTCATCGCCGTGGGCGTCCCCACAGTTGTGGACGGCGCCACCCTTGCCATGGATCTGACCGGAACCCGCCCAGGGGCTGATGCCCAAACCATGATGGTCACCCCACGGGACATTGATGCCCGGGTGGGGGAACTTTCCAAGGTGGTCGGCTTCGGCATCAATCTTGCGTTGCAGCCGGGCCTGACCATCGAGGATATGGAATTATTTTTATCCTGAGGGCGCATATGCGCCCTCTTTTTCCGGAAAAACACTTTACAAACAGTATTGTTTTCCTTTATACTATACTAACCGTATTCTCCACATATCTCTTATTGAGGTGACATAGATGAATGCTGAATTTTCCCGCACCCTGTCCCTGCTGCGGCAGGAAAAGGGTCTTAGCCAGCGGGCTGCCGCCCAGGCACTGGGCATCTCCCAGGCGCTGCTGAGCCACTACGAAAAGGGCATCCGGGAGCCAGGTCTTGCCTTTGTGGTCCGCGCCTGCGACTACTACAATGTATCTGCTGACTTTTTGCTGGGCCGCACCCTCAGCCGGGACGGCACCACCATTATCGAGCCGGACGAGCTGTACGACGCCAGCAATGAGCAGGATTCCGCCTCCCGGGGCAGTGTTCTTGCCCTGCTGAACAAAAAGCTGCTGGTCAACTCCATTGGTTTGCTGTTCGACCTGCTGGGCAAGGTTGGCAGCCGCCGTGCCGTTCGGGCCGCCTGCGCCTATTTGTCCACAGCGGTGTACAATCTGTTCCGCCTGCTCCATCAGGCTCCCGGCACCAATAACCCGGACTTCTTTTCCGTTTCTCCCGCCCGGTTCGGGGCGGGTCTGGCCGATGCGGATATGAGCTGCAGCCGGGTAGAGTATGTGGAGGCCCTGGCCGCCCACGCCCAGAACAAGGGCGAATTCCCCCCCATGAGCAGCGACGATCTGACCCGGGATTACCCGGTTCTGCACCAGTCATTGCTGCAGATCGTCCACCACACCGGCGCCCGGGTCAACCAGCTACCCGAAAGCCGAAACGGCAAATAAGCTGGCGGGAGGTTTCTTACTATGACGGATCAATCCAATATTCGTAATTTTTCTATTATTGCTCATATCGACCACGGAAAGTCCACCCTGTCTGACCGGCTCATCGAGCTGTGCGGCGCCGTGGAGCAACGGCAGATGGAGTCTCAGCTGCTGGACAACATGGACCTTGAGAAAGAGCGTGGCATCACCATCAAGGCCCGTGCCGTGCGTATGGAGTACACCGCTGAGGACGGCAAGACCTACCACCTCAACCTCATCGACACCCCGGGTCACGTGGACTTCAACTACGAGGTGTCCCGTTCCCTGGCCGCCTGTGAGGGCGCCGTGCTTATTGTGGACGCCAGCCAGGGCATCGAGGCACAAACCCTTGCCAACACCTTCCTGGCTATGGAGCATGATCTGGAGATCCTGCCCGTTATCAACAAGATCGACCTGCCTGCCGCCGATCCCAAGCGGGTGAAGGAGGAGGTAGAGAACGTCCTGGCGCTGCCCGCCATGGACGCCCCCGAAATCTCCGCCAAAATGGGCATCAACATCCCCGCTGTGCTGGAAGATATCGTGAACAATATCCCCGCCCCCAAGGGCGATCCCAAGGCGCCCCTGAAAGCGCTGATCTTTGACAGCCAGTACGACCCCTATCTGGGCGTCATCGTCTACTTCCGTGTAGTGGAGGGTACCCTTAAAAAGGGAATGGGGGTCAAGATGATGGCCTCCGGCGCCCAGTACAACGTGCTGGACTGCGGTTACCTGCGTCCCATCGGCATGGAGTCCTGCGACGAGCTGACCGCCGGCGAAGTGGGCTGGTTCACCGCCTCCATCAAGAACGTGAAGGACACCCGTGTGGGCGATACCATCACCCAGACCGAAACCCCCACTGCCGAGGCACTGCCCGGCTCCCGCCCGGCCCAGGCCATGGTATACTGCGGCATCTACACCGAGGACGGCTCCAAGTACCCTGACCTGCGAGATGCGCTGGAAAAACTGCAGCTGAACGACGCCTCC
>JAZSAQ010000089.1:0-85471 GCA_045601985.1 Lawsonibacter sp.
CGCAGCCGTTCGGCTGCGGGGTTTTGCCTTTGGAAAATAGGAGAAAGAAGAAAGCAAATTAAATGTTGCGCAGGTAGTTGGTAAGCATCTGCGCAGTCTGGGCACGGGTGGCCTGCTCGGTGGCGTTGGTGAAGGGAACACCGTTCAGGATGCCCTTGCCCTCGGCCCAGCGCAGGGCGTTTGCAGCCCAATCGCTGTGGTTGCCAACCTTACTCAGGTCACCGGCACCGCCGGGGGTGAAGCTGTAGTTCCACAGGATGACCGCCACCTGCTCGATGGTGACAGCGTCTTCCGGCTTGAACACGCCGCCGCCGAAGCCGCTGACCACGCCACGGTTGGATCCCCAAGTCACGGCGTTGTTGAACCACTGAGTGGCGGGCACGTCGGAGAAGTTGTGCTTCAGGCCGTTGAGAGCAGGCTGACCTTCCTTATTGTACAGCACCTGCACCACCATGGCACGGGTCAGGGTGTCGTTGGGACCAAACTGGTTTGCGTTGTAGCCGCTCATAATACCGTTGTCCACAGCGAAGTTGACGGCCTCATAGAACCAATCGGTTACCTTCACATCAGCAAAGCCGGCGTCGGAAGTGCGCTTGATGGGGGAGGTCAGCTCGGTGCAGTAGAAGTCATCCACGTACAGAGTGCTGGCCTTGTTACCGGTGGCCGAAGGCTGGATGAACTGGACGGAGGTGACCTCGCGATTGACGCCCTCGTTGACGCCGTCATACAGAGGGCCGTCCAAATTCAGCTTGATCTCGCTGACCGCCTGACCGTTGACGTGCAGCTTACCGGTCTTGGCGGCGATGTTAAAGCTGATAGCCACATCAACCCAGCTGCCGGGCTGCACCTTGGAAACGGCATTCTTGGTGCCGTCGGCGTAGGCAACGCTGACGGTGCCGTTACCGCTGATGGAAACGGCGGCCAAGGAGTTCTGCAGGTGGTTGAAGTTGTAGCCGGCCTTCAGGGTCATGTAGAAGTCAGCAGCGTTGCCGGCAGGAGCCTTTACCTTGGCGCCCACGGTGCCGGACTTCATAGAGGGGATCTGGCGGGTAGCGTAGAGAGGTTGAGCGCCGTCCAGCTTCATGGACCACAGACCGGAGGCAGACTCCTCACGGCTGAGATCGAAGTTATCGCCGGGGTGCTTGAGCCAGCCCTCGTACTTCAGGGAGGCGGTTTCAAAGTCTTCGTAGCCGCCCTTGTTGCCATACAGCATCTGGTCGAAGTCCTCTACCAGAAAACCGATGGTGGCGCGAGTACCCTGAATATGGCGGCGCATGGTGCTGGCGTCCCAGAAGGCGACCACAGCATCCTTGCCGTCGGGGGTGAAGCAGATACCGGGCTGGGTGAAGTGGTAGTACTGCTCATACAGACCGTCAAAGGAGGTGCCGAAGGTCAGGTCGATGACCTTTTCAAAGCTCTTGTACTCGTCGGTGGTATAACCCACGTGCATGGGGGCGCGGAGGTAGGATTTCTGACCCACGCTGTTGTAGCTGGACCACAGCAGGATGCGGTCATTGTTGTACTCCATGGCAACGGGGGATGTGTTGGAGGCGATGATCTTGGAGAAGCCGGACGTCCAGGTGTTGCCGTAGTCGTAGGAAATACCCTCATAGAAGTAGTAGTTGCCGACATGCTGGGCACGGCAGTACACGTGCAGGCTGCCGTCGGACAGCTGGGTAAAGCTGTGCTCGGAGATGCCGTCCTCAATTTCCTTGGTGGCGTCTACCTGAGGCATGGAAATCTCACCTTCGCCGGCCTGCCAGGTTTTACCGCCGTCTTTGGAGAAGACGGAAACCATGCAGTTGACTTTGGTTTTCTGATGGGTGTCATTGTAGACGATGACGTAGTCCACATTGGGGCCGTCGCCGTCACGATCCTTCAGGGCCAGACCCTCACTGTACAGGATGGCGCGATGAATATCCTCGGGCATATTGGAAACGAAGATGTCATTGTCCTTAACGGGAGTCTTGAGGGGGTTGGACAGGCAGGTCAGCTCGGACCAGGTGTAACCGCAGTCATCGGTGTAGGTGAAGAACAGACGATAGTCATTGCTGTCCGCCACAGAACCGATGTAACCGATGACGTACAGACGATCCAGCTGGTCGTCGTAGAGGAAGCCGCCGAAGCCAAGGGCCCAACCTTTAATATTCATTGCCACCGGGGTAGATGCTTTGCTGAAGGTGCGGCCACCGTCGGTGGAGCGGACCAGTCCCAAGCTACCGTCGTTTCCGCCAAAATTGTAACGGCCAACCACGATGATATCGCCGTTGGACATGGTCCAGGGACGGCCGTGGGAGGAGAAGTCGGTACCGGAGGTCAGGTCAAACAGGGCCACGTTGCCGTAGGAAACCTCAAACACATTCTCTGCGTTGGAGAAGTCCTTAGCAGAGGAACAGCCCCAGTGGGCCGTGACAGTGGCAGGGGCAGAGGGAACACGGACGTAGAAGCCGTCGCTGCCGTTAAACCAGTGAGCCAAAGTGGTGCCGTCCACGGTGAAACGGAAGTCGGCACAGCCGTTCTTGTACTGGCCGGCCATGGCGCCCAATTCAGCCAGGGAGATGAACACGGGCACATCTTTACCGGAGGTTTTTACGGCGTAATCTGCCTTGTGAGCGAAGGCGCCGTCTGCACCGGGCAGATTGGGGTGATTGCTGACCGAGATCATGTCCCGGATGCTATTGTAGAAGCTGGGTTGTTCACCCTCGCGCTCCAGGTTGTCGTGGTAGGTGTGAACCTTTACATAGCGAGCCTTGGTGTTCAGGTTGTACAGGGTGTACTCGCTGCCGTCCTGATGCATCAGCCAGCCGTTGACCTTAGTCCAGGTCTTGCCGTCCTCGCTGATGAACACGCCCAAATGTTGCTGGGACACACGGGACACCTCGTCCAGATCCCGCAGGGTGATGGTGTTGAACTGCTTGCTGGCGCCCTGGTCGTAGACCAGACTGTTGCGGGTGGTATCGAAGAAGGCGAACTCGTTGCGCAACCAGTCGGTAGCCTCGCCCACCAGGGGATTGGCGTCATTCATAATCATGGACACGTTGCCGGTAGTTTTCTTACCCTGAGT
This sequence comes from Lawsonibacter sp., assembly GCA_045601985.1. Classification (GTDB taxonomy): domain Bacteria; phylum Bacillota; class Clostridia; order Oscillospirales; family Oscillospiraceae; genus Lawsonibacter. Next base: position 3,065 of record JAZSAQ010000089.1, read on the forward strand.
GGAGAAGACGAAGCTCTTGCTGGCGCTGATGCCCTCGTAGCTGACATCGGCAGTCAGGGTGAAGGAGACGGGCTTATCGCCGTGGGTGACGATGCCGGTTTCCAAGTTCACATAGGCGGCAATGTCGCCGGTGGCGCGATCCACGGCAGTCCATTTCACCTGGCAGGGCAGACCTAGACCGGTCAGCTCGTTGGGGAGCTTCAGGGCGGTGACGTTTTCGGGGTCGGGATCGTTGCCGGTCAGCACGCTGTCCTGGGTCAGGGCAAGCATGGTGTTTTCCAGCATGCCGGGTACATCATCATAGATGTTTTCCACCATCTTGATGTCATGCACAAAAGCGTTAACAGCACCCAAAGACCCGTCTGCGTTCAAAGCGCGGGTGTGGTTGACGTTCTGCATGATCAGGCGGGGCATATGGTAGTTGTCCTTGATGTCGAACTGGGTGCGATCCAGAGTGGGGAAAGCGCCCACGTACTCGCCGTTGACATAGACGGAGGCGATCAGTTTGTCGCTGACCTTCACGGTGTAGACCGCACGCTCGCCCAGCTTGACACCGGTGGGGATGGAGTGGGCGCCGCGGTTGCCCAAATAGTCCATGACAACTTGACCCTTGCCGTCGCTGCGCAGGCAGAAACGGGTCTGGAACTCCGGTTCACGCAGCTCCCAGCACAGACCGCGCCAGCCGATGGTGGTCTCGACATTGGGCAGGTCGATGGCGGTAACATCCACTTCGAACTCATAATCACCACCACCGTCATAGTTCAGCAGGGTGGTGAAGTGCTGGTGAGCTTCGTTGGCGGTGCCGAGCGCTTCGGTATCGGTGGAAACATTGTAGAAACCGTCGCCCTGCTCCCACTTGGTGTACTTGACATTGCTGGCGGTGATGACCTTGTACTCGCGGGAGTTAAAGTCACGGCAGGCGTCACCGAATACCATGCTCTTGGCGGCGTACAGGATCTTGCCCTGAATGAAGGCGGTGCCGCCGGGGGCGGTGGCACTGAGCTTATAGTCAGCCTCCACATTGATGCCCTGCTTCACGCCCAGGTCGGTCAGGGGGACCCGCCACTCGAAGGTCTGACCCTGCACGGCAATGTCACCCAGGGTAGCGGTAGCGGCGGCCAAATCAGCGGAAAAGGTATTGCCGCCCATGGTCAATTCCAGCTTGTCGGCCTGACTGGCGCTGAAGACCTGACCGCCGATGTACATATACTTGCCGTCCCACAGGAATCCGAAGTCGGTGGCGGGGGCGGTAGCGGGGCCGGCGGCCTCGTGAGCGATGTGCCACTGGTTTTCCTTCAAAGCACCGTCCAGCATCAAGGTGTCGGTATTCAGGTAGGCGGTGGCGTTGCGCAGGCCGTCGTCGTTGACAGGCTTGTACTCTGCCAAGGAAAGCGTGCTGGTGCCAAGACCCAGAGCAAAGGTCTTGCTGTCGTTGCCGGAAGAAACGGTGAAGGGGATGGTTTCGCCCAGGCGCTTGTCCAACTTCAGCAGGGAGAGGGGGATGCTAATCTCATAGCCGCCCTTGCCGTCACCCTTGATGGTGGGACCCATGGTATAGCCCACGGTGACCTTGGGGTTCTTGCCCAAAACGGCGTTGATGGCGTACTCACCAAGGGCGAATTTTATGCTGTTGGCCTGCGTGTTCAAAGATAGGTACAGATTCTCGGTGTCCACCAGAGAACCCAGGCGGACGCCGGGGATCGCCTCGATCAAGGCCCAGCAGGTCTCGGACACGTTTCCATCCTGAGTGAGGATGCCTTCCCGGGGCAGGCGGTAGGCTGTCAGGGGCATAGAGGGGGCGGCCTGAGTCACCAAAATGTTTCGCAGGACCACGTCGTTCTTGCGCAGATCGTTCTCGCGGTAGCGGGTGGAGGTATTAAAATACATAGTGTTATCGCTGGTGACTTCGCGCTGGGAGGTGTTGAATTTGGCAACGCTTTTTCCGTTGATAAACACCTCAGACTCGAAGAAATCGTTGGCCACGATGCGCACATCCACATCCTTGGTCGGCAGATCCAAACCGGTATCCACCGGTGCGACGGTATCTGCAAAAGTAGTGTATAGGGCTGTATAGATGTTGCCCTCGGCATCTGCGTGGAAACCGATGTGGCAGCGCTTGGACGCACGCACGTCGACATAGAAGCCGGTCAGGGCAAAGCGGTCGATGGGGCCGACCTCGGCGGGGATGGCCAGGTCGTTGAAGTCCACGTTGAAGGACAATTCAAAGCCTTTATAGATGTCAAAGGAGGGAGCCACGCGGGTGATGGTGTAGGCAGGTACGGAAATGGACATACCATCCTTGGTCATGGTGCCGGTCCTATAGTGGATGCCGTCTTCAGCCGCCACAGCATACTGCTCGGCGGTAGGGGAACCCAAATGCTTGGCAATGTCGACCTTGCTGGCGGCATTCAAGCAGTTCTCGGCAAAGACCATGGTCTTTGCGGCCAGCAGGGCGGAGCCGCTGTAGCTGTCGGTGCCAACCTCGATGGTGAAGGACACCTCCTGCGCCCGGTCATAGACCAACTTCAGAGCCTCCAAAGGAATTTGAATTTCCATAGTGCTGTTGGTTGCGTTGTAGGCCACGCTGCCCGCAGATTCGCCGCCGACGGTCACGCCGCTGGTGGAAACATTGGCCACTGCGCTGATGCCGTTAATGGTCATGGCGACTTTGTCTGCCCGGGACTGCAGACCGATGTACAGCGTGGTAAAGCTGCACAGCATGGCGACGGGGGTGTTACCAACAGTCTGGTCCAGCAGCCAGCCGGATTCGTCCAGCTTGCCGTCCACGGTGATGTCCGTATTGGTGTAGTAGGCGTGCAGGGGAGTGGATGCCGCAGAAGCGGTCACGGCCAAACCGGGCAGCATGCCGACCAACATCACCAAGGTGAGTAGGAACGATGTTACTCGTTTCATAGATGTTTCCTCCTATGTAGCAAATGGTTTTGGGAAAAGCGTCAGGCGTAAACCTGAAAATACCTATGGAACGATTGTAGCATAAAATTCTGCAGATTTCTAACACTGGATTGCTCAAAAATTTACCAACGTTGCCTTTTTGGGGAAAAGAATGCGGATCGCTATAGAAGAGAACGTATGCGCATAGCAGTGGAGGAGGTGAGGTTATGATTTTTTTCTGTGGTGAGAGGGGGCGACAGGAAAACAAACAGGTTGCAATATCCATAAAAAATGTATATAATACACGCTGAAGTATTTTCGGATAAGACCGGAGGCGATCCATTATGACAAGAACGGTTGCACGTGAAATTGCCGTACATATGGTGTTTGAGCTGAGTTTTGCTGCTCGCAGCGTTCAGCAGGTGCTGGACGAGACTCTGACCCCAGAGTGCTTTGCGCAGATCGGGGCGGAGGAGCCGCTGTATGCAAAGTTCCCTGATGATGCCCAGCAGGCGTATATCCGCAGGCTGGTCAGCGGAGTGCAGGACCACGGTGCAGAGTTGGATGAATACATTTCCCGGTATGCCGTGGGATGGAACTTTGCCCGAATTCCCCGGGTGGCTTCTGCCATCATGCGTGTGGCGATGTACGAGATGCTCTACATGCCCGAGATCCCCAACGCCGCTGCCATCAACGAGGCGGTTGAGATCGCCAAGGGGTACGAGCCGGCGGAGGTCGTATCTTTCATCAATGGCATTTTGGGTTCCTTTGCCCGTGCCGAACTGCCTGCTGACCAATGAGCGGGGGAGTGCTGGGGTTTGATACCAGCAACTACACCACTTCGGTGGCGTATTTCGATGGACAACAAGGCCTGAATACCGGCAAGCTGCTTGATGTGCCGGAGGGAACATTGGGCCTTCGGCAGAGTGATGCTCTGTTCCAGCACGTCAAGCGTTTGCCTGAACTTGTGGGGCAGCTGCGGGCCGACTGCGACCTGACCGATCTGCAGGCAGTGGGGGCCAGCACGCAGCCACGGGCGGTTGAGGGCTCTTATATGCCATGCTTTTTGGCGGGTACTTCTCAGGCTCGGACTATGGCCGACGTGCTGGGGGTGCCCTTTTTGCCGTGTTCCCATCAGCAGGGGCATTTGGCGGCGGCGGCGTGGTCTGCCGGTCGGCTTGATTTGTTGGATGCCCCCTTTTTGGCATGGCATCTCTCGGGCGGAACCACCGAGTTGCTCCATGTTACTCCCGACGGATATAATGTGCGGGCGGAGGCAATTGGCGGCACGCAGGATATTTCCGCCGGTCAGCTCATTGACCGGACGGGAGTGCTGTTGGGACTTGCGTTCCCGGCGGGCAAGGCGCTGGATGCTCTGTATGATGAGCGTGAGGGCAGCGGACCCTTTGCCGTGAAGCTGAACGAGCTGACCTTCTCTCTGTCCGGCATGGAGAATAAAGTGAAAGATATGGTTCGGCGGGACCAAGCACCTGCCGGCGTGGCACGGTTTGTACTGGATACCGTGGCTGACGTGGTGGTGCGCGCCACAAAAAAAGCGCAGGAGCGATATCCCGGCTTGCCGGTGCTGTGCTCCGGCGGCGTGGCATCCAACCGCCGTCTGCGTGCGGCTATGCAGGCGGCCTGCGGCGCTGTATTTGCCGAACCCCGGTACTCCACCGACAATGCCATGGGCGTGGCTATCCTGACACACCGGGCACTGGAGAGGGGCGTGCGGCATGGATAACGGATTGCGTATTCTCAGTGTGTCCCAGCTCAGCCATCACATCAAGGGCCTGATGGATCGGGACGAGCTGTTGTCCGGTGTGCTGGTTCGGGGTGAGATCTCTAACTATAAAATGTACCCCTCCGGGCACCACTACTTTACTCTGAAGGATGCCGACAGCGCCCTGCGGTGTGTGATGTTCCGTGGGGATGCGGCACGGTTGCGGTTTCGGCCGGAGAACGGTATGCAGGTCATTGCTGCCGGACGAATCAGCGTATTTCCCCGGGACGGACAGTATCAGCTCTACTGCGTCAACCTGACACCCGAGGGGGCGGGGCAGCTGCAGATCGCCTTCGAGCAGTTGAAAGCAAAGCTGCAGGCGGAGGGGCTGTTTGACCCAGCCAACAAAAAGCCGTTGCCCGTGTATCCCAAGCGCATTGCGCTGGTCACATCATCGGCCGGTGCGGCAGTGCGTGATATGCTGCGCATCCTGAAGGCACGCTGGCCCATGAGCCGTGTGCTGGTGGTGCCGGTGCGTGTGCAGGGAGAGCAGGCGGCGGAGGAGATTGCAGCCGCTATCGACTGTGTGAACTATTACGACTTGGGTGATTTGATCATTACGGGTCGTGGCGGCGGCTCGGTGGAGGACCTGTGGGCCTTTAACGAGGAGCCGGTTGTCCGGGCTATTTTTAACAGTGAAATTCCGGTCATCTCCGCCGTGGGCCACGAGCCGGACGTGACCATTTCCGACTTTGTAGCCGACCTGCGGGCGGCCACCCCGTCCAATGCGGCGGAGCTGGCTGTGCCGGACCGGACCGAAGAGGATAAACGACTTGCCCACCTGGGACAGCGGCTTTTTCGGGCAACCGTGCAGCCTATCGGTACCGCTCGTCAGCGGTTGGAGCGACTGCGTCGCAGCCGTGTGCTGACCGACCCCGCCGCCGGCATCCGGGAAAAACGATTGCTGCTGGATTACCAAAGCGGCAAGCTGCTGCACGGGATGGAGCAAATGTTGGCTGCTCAGCAGCGTGACATGGGCCGCCTTGCGGCGGCGCTGGATGCTATGAGCCCCCTGAAGGTGCTTGGGCGCGGCTACGCCATTGCTCGGGACGAGAGTGGCCGTGTGCTGACCGGAGCGGAACAAACCGAACCCGGTGACAAGCTTGATTTGCGCCTTGCCAATGGCTCGCTTGTCTGCCGTGTGGAAGAAAGGAAGTGCCCTTGATGGCCACCAAGAAACTTGATTTTGAACAGTCTATGGCACGTTTGGAAGAAATCGTTGCCCTGTTGGAAAAGGGCGAAGCGCCCCTGGAGCAATCCCTTGCCCTGTTTGAGGAGGGAACCAAGCTGATGGCAAACTGCTCTGCACTGCTTGATAAGGCGGAGCAGCAGGTTGCTCTGCTGAAGGTTGGCTCCGAGGGGCAACCGGAAGAAGTGCCCTTTGATACGGAGGAATAAACTATGGATTTTGACAAGCTGCTACAGGATGATTGTGCGCTGGTAGAGGAATTCTTGTCCCGATGCTTTGCAGACCGGGTGGAGTATGGACAGATTTATGAGGCCATGCAGTATAGCCTGATGGCCGGCGGCAAGCGCATTCGCCCAGTGCTGACGCTGGAAACCTGCCGTATGTGCGGCGGGGACGTGGACAAGGCGCTGCCCTTTGCCTGTGCGGTGGAGATGGTGCATACCTATTCACTGATTCATGACGACCTGCCCTGTATGGACGATGATGATCTGCGCCGTGGTAAGCCCACCAATCACAAGGTGTTTGGCGAGGCAACTGCCGTACTGGCCGGCGATGCACTGCTGACCGCTGCTTTTGAAATTATGTGCGAGTACGCCGAGGGTCTTGAACCCAAGTTGGTGCTGGCTGCGGTGGATTGCCTGAGCCATGCGGCGGGTGCTGCCGGTATGATCGGCGGACAGATGCTGGACATGGATGGGGAGAGCCGTATGCTTTCCCTGAATGAACTGGAGCTGTTGCAATCCCTTAAGACCGGCGCACTGATCAGCGCTGCGGCAGAGCTTGGCTGCATTGTGGCCGGAGGCAGCGATTCTGCTCGACAGGCGGTGCGTCAATACGCCCAGTGTGTGGGGCGAGCCTTCCAGGTGCGGGATGATATGCTGGACGTGACCAGCAGTGCCGAAGTGCTGGGAAAACCCATCGGTTCCGATGCCGAGAACGAAAAGGCTACTTTTGTTTCGGCGCTTGGACTGGAGCGCTGCGGGCAGTTGGTGGATGAGTTGACCGAGCAGGCCATTGCCGCCCTTGACGGCATGGAGCGAGTTGATTTCCACATTTGGTTGGCCAGGCTGATGGCCGGCCGGGAGTATTGATTTTCAAATCACGCAGAAAGGGGTGTCTTGCATGAACGCCGGAAGTAACCGGGAACAACTGAATTTGCATAATATTTCAGACGAGCAGGCCACCCGTCTGTGTGCTGACCTGCGCAGCGACCTCATCCATACGGTCAGCCGTACCGGTGGTCATCTGGCATCCAATTTAGGTGCTGTGGAGCTGACGGTGGCGTTGCATCGTGTTTTTGATTTCAAGCAGGACCGGCTGGTCTTTGACGTGGGGCACCAGTGTTATATCCACAAGATGCTGACCGGACGTGGGGCACAGATGGAAACGGTACGTCAGTTTGGCGGTTTGGCCGGATTTCCCAAGCCGACGGAGAGCGATTGTGATGCCTTTGTGGCAGGTCACGCATCGAACTCCGTGTCTGTTGCGGTTGGCATGGCACGGGCGAGAACTATGCTGGGGCAGGATTACCACGTCATTGCCCTGATTGGCGACGGCGCCCTGACCGGCGGCCTTGCCTATGAGGGGCTTTCCAATGCCGGGCAGAGCAAGGAAAACCTGCTGGTTATCCTGAATGATAATGGTATGTCCATCACCCAAAACGTGGGTGGTGTGGCGGAATACCTTGCACGCAAACGACTGCGGCCCCAGTATTTGGCCATCAAAAAGCGTTATCGTAAGTTTATGAAATTGACCAGGCTTGGCCGTAAATTTTATTCCGTGACTCACAAGCTGAAGAAAATCGTGCGTGAGAGCGTTCTACCCTGCAGCATGTTCGAGGATATGGGGTTTTCTTACATGGGCCCTGTGAACGGACATGACATAAAGGGCATGACCGAAATCCTGAAATACGCCAAGGAAAAAGAGGGGCCTGTCCTGGTGCACGTGAGAACGGTGAAGGGAAAGGGTTACCCTCATGCAGAGGAGCGGCCCAACAAGTTCCATGGTGTTTCGCCCTTTGATGTGACCAGCGGTCAACCGCTGAAGGCGGGCGGGGAGAATTTCTCTTCGGTATTTGGCAAGGCCTTGTGCGACTTGGCCGGCGAGGATAACCGTGTATGTGCTTTGACCGCCGCTATGCAGAGCGGTACCGGCCTTGACGGGTTTGCCGGGGAATACCCCGAGCGATTTTTTGATGTCGGCATTGCCGAGGGGCATGCGGTGGCCATGGCTGCCGGTATGGCAAAACAGGGTGCGATCCCTGTTTTTGCGGTTTACTCCACCTTCCTGCAGCGTGGGTATGATATGCTGATGCATGATGTAGCAATTCAGGGACTGCACACTGTGTTTGCAGTTGACCGTGCCGGCCTTGTGGGCGAGGACGGTGAAACGCATCACGGCGTGCTTGACGTAGCCTATCTGGACAGCATTCCCGGCATGACGGTGCTGGCTCCGGCCAACTACGCCGAGCTGCGGCAGATGTTGGGCCGGGCGGTCAAAACGGTTTCCGGTCCTGTGGCGGTTCGGTTCCCACGGGGAGCGGAAGGGGACTATACCGCTGACAGCGGCAGTTCTGCCGCTGTGGTCCTGCGTCCGGGAACGGATATTACACTGGTCAGTTATGGCGTGCTCATTAACCGTGTTTTGGCGGCAGCTGACCTGTTGGAGCAGCAGGGAATTCGTGCAGAGGTTGTAAAGCTTAATACCATTACACCTCTTGATGCAGCAATTGTGATTAAGAGCGTTGGTCGTACCGGCGCGTTGCTGGTTGCCGAGGATTGTGTGGCCGCAGGAAGTGTGGGCCAGAGGTTGAGCGCTGCCCTTGCTAAGGCGAAGGTGCAGGCAAACGTTGTTCTGCGCAACAGCGGAAATGAATTTGTTACGCACGGCAGCACGCCACGGTTGGAGCAGGCGCTGGGGCTTGACCCGCAGAGTCTGTGCGTTGCTGCAAAGGAGGTGCTGGCGAATGGCTAAAGAGCGTTTGGATGTTGTTATGACCAGAGATGGTCTTGCCGAAAGCCGACAGAAGGCCCAGGCAATCATTATGAGTGGCCAGGTCTACGTGAACGGACAGAAGCAGACCAAGGCTGGTGCACCCATCAGTGCCGAGGATAAGATCGAAGTGCGGGGCAAGACCCTTGCTTACGTCAGCCGTGGCGGCTTGAAGCTGGAAAAAGCCATGAAATGCTGGCCCATTGACCTGAACGGGGCGGTTTGTGCCGATATCGGCGCTTCAACCGGCGGATTTACCGATTGTATGCTGCAAAACGGCGCCCAAAAGGTCTTTGCGGTGGATGTGGGCTACAACCAGCTTGACTACCGCCTGCGTACCGACCCTCGGGTGGTGTGCATGGAGCGCACCAATGCCCGGTATTTATCTCCGGAGGTCATCGAGCAGCCTGTTGACTTTGCCAGCGTGGATGTTTCCTTTATCTCGCTGAACCTTATTTTGCCTGCTCTGCGTACCCTGCTCAAGCCAGAGGGGCACGTGGTCTGTTTGGTCAAGCCTCAGTTTGAGGCCGGCAAGGATAAGGTTGGCAAAAAGGGTGTGGTTCGGGACAGTGCCGTGCATCTTGAGGTGCTGGAGCACTTCCTGGAACACGCACACAATGCGGATTTTGCCGTGCTGGATGTCGATTTTTCGCCCATCCGTGGCCCGGAGGGCAACATTGAATACCTTGGCTATCTGCAAGCTGGAGCCGGTCAGCCATGGAAGGGCGATCTTGCTGCGTTGGTGGAAAAATCCCACGGTACGTTGAAGGAGGGGGAGCAGTGAAAGTCATACTCAGTTCCAATCCCTTTCGTGACAGGGGGATGAAAGCGGCCCGACAGGCGGCTTCGATTCTGAAAAAGGACGCAGTGGAATGCTGTTTCTGCCTGCCTTTTGAGTTGGGGGCTGTAACGCCACCTGACTTGCCTCGGGATATGGACTTCAGGAAAATGGAACAGGAGCTGCCCGGTGCAGATATGCTGATCTGCTTTGGCGGTGACGGCACCATTCTGCACGCCGCAAAGGACGCTACCAGCCATGGCGTTCCCATTTTGGGTGTGAATCTGGGCAGCATTGGCTTTATGGCTGAACTGGAGGAGAGCGAGCTGAATCTGATTAGCCGCATTCCAACCCACAATTTCGCCCTTGAGGAGCGCATGATGCTGCAGGTACGGGTCTACCGCGGAAAGCAGATGATCTACGATCAGATTGCCTTAAACGATGCGGTCATTTCCAAGGGCAGCATTGCCCGTGTGGCAGAGCTGGACGTGACGGCGGACTCCACCGTGCTGATCAGCCACCTGTCCGGCGACGGCGTTATCGTATCCACTCCCACCGGCTCCACGGCCTATTCCATGTCTGCCGGCGGTCCCATTGTGGAGCCTAATTCCGACATGCTGATCATTACGCCCATCTGCGCCCATCAGCTGTCGGCACGCCCCCTGGTGTTGTCTGCCGAGCGCAATATCAACGTACAATTACCCAAGCGCAGCCGTAAGAGTGTTTACCTGTCCGTGGACGGCGGCAAAGCGATCCGCCTTTCCGGTACGGATCGGGTGGAGATCCGCAAGGCGGATTGCCGCACCCAGCTGGTGCGGCTGACGGGCAAGAACTTCTATCAGCTGCTCAACCAAAAACTGGGAGGTGGCAGACAGTGAAAAGCACCCGTCAAAGCGCCATTCTTGATATTATCGAGAGTAGGCCCATTGAAACCCAGGAGGAACTGCGGCAAGCGTTGCGGGAACGGGGATTCAATGCCACCCAGGCGACCCTTTCCCGTGACATCAAGCAGCTTCACCTTGTGAAGGAACGCACCGGCGGCGGTCACAGCCATTATGCCCGTTCTGCTCGCAAGCACAACTCCGATGTGGAGGCACGTCTGCGTACCATCTTTAAGGAGAGTGTGACCTCCTTTGACGTGGCGCAGAACATTGTGGTGGTCAACACCATGCCCGGTCTTGCCTCGGCGGCCTGTTCTGCGCTGGACTCCATGGACATTGACCAGCTGGTGGGAACACTGGCCGGCGATGATACGGCCATTCTCATCATGCGCAGCAACGAAGCGGCTGCAGACTTCTGTAATGAAATCCACACCATGCTCAACTGACCAATAACGGAGGGATAGAGATGCTGTCTCTGCTCCACATCGAGAATATTGCGGTCATTCAGTCGGCAGACATCCGGTTTGAGCCGGGGTTCAACGTGCTGACCGGCGAGACCGGTGCAGGCAAGTCTATCGTCATCGATGCCATCGGTGCTGTTATGGGGGAGCGGACCAGTCGTGACCTGATTCGCACCGGCGCCAACGGTGCCCGGGTCAGTGCTGTGTTCTGCGCCTTGCCCGAGCTTGCGTGGTTTGGGGAGAACGGCATCTGCCCCGATGAGAATGGTGAACTGCTGCTGGAGCGTGAACTGCTGTCTGACGGGCGCAATGTGTGCCGTGTCAACGGACGTCCCCTGACGGTTGCCCAATTGAAGCTGCTGGGTCGTCAGCTTTTGAACATCCACGGTCAGCACGACGGGCAGCAACTGCTGGACCCTGCGTGCCATCTGGATTATCTGGACAGCTTTGGTCAGACGCAGGAGCGTTTGGCGAACTACGCTGAATATTACCATGCCCTTGCAGATATCCGCCGCCAGCTGGACAGCCTGCGGATGGACGAGGCGGAAAAGGCACGCCGTGTGGACACCCTGACCTATCAGATTGCCGAGTTGGAACGTGCCAACCTGACCGCCGGGGAGGATGAAACCCTAACCGCCCGACGGGATTTGCTGCGAAACGCCGGCCGCATTATGGATGCGGTGGAGACGGCGTGGCAGGCGCTGTCCGGTGACAGTGACCGGGGGGCGGTGGAACTGCTGGCCGAGGCGCAGCAGGCCCTGTCCACAGGCGGCCGGGTCAGCGACGAACTGATAAAAATGGGGGAGAAGGCGGCGGAGCTGCGCTATGCTGCCTATGACCTTGTCGAGGAGATCCGTGACCTGCGGGACAGTTTTGAGTCCTCTGCCGGGGAACTGGATCAGATCGAAGGTCGGCTTGATCTCATTTACCGCCTGAAAAAGAAATACGGCTCCACTGTGGACGAAATGCTGGAGTTTTTGGAGCGCAGCCGTCAGGAACTGGAGCAGATCCAGTATGCCGATGATATCATTGCCCGCCTGGAGGGGCAGCAGGCAAAAGCACTGGAGCAGGCGAAAGCCGCTGCTGCGGAGCTGTCCGCTGCCCGTAAGGCGGCGGCGGTGACCCTGCAGGCTCGCATTGAGGAAGAGTTGTCCCAGTTGGACATGCCCAAGGTGCGCTTTATGGCGGACTTTGCGGAAAAGGCGGGGGAGACCGGGCTGGACGAAACGGGCATGGACACGGTGCAGTTTCTGATGTCCGCCAACGTGGGCGAGGAACTCAAACCCATACACAAAATCGCCTCCGGTGGTGAGCTTGCCCGCATCATGTTGGCGCTGAAGAACGTGCTGGCGGAAAATGAGCAGGTGACCACCCTTATCTTTGACGAGGTGGATACCGGCGTGTCCGGTCGTGCGGCCCAAAAGGTGGCGCGGAAGATGTCCGACGTAGCACGGACTAAACAGGTGCTGTGCGTGACCCATCTGCCCCAGATCGCCGCCATGGCGGACAGCCACTTCTGCGTGGAAAAGGGGGAAGCCGACGGCCGCACCTTCACTGCCGTGCAGCAGCTGAACGATGAGCAGCGCTGTGCGGAACTGGCCCGGCTGACCAGCGGTGATCTGTTGACCCCAGCAGCCTTGCAAGGGGCGGGGGAGATGCTGGCTCAGGCGCGGGAGTATAAACAGGGAGGCTGAGTGTATGGCGATTTGGCTGTTGCCTGTGGTCGTCGTGGTTTTGGCGGTTGTTGCCTATATCATCTGTCAAAGCCGCTGAAACACCCTTGACAAACCCAAAACAGATGCTATAATCTGCTTGATATGTATTGCATTGATGAGGAGAAGTAGCGCCGCAAGCCTGCGCAGAGAGCCGTCCGGTTGGTGAAAGGACGGAGAGGGAACGGCGTGAATACACCTTGGAGCAGCCGCCCGAACCGCTGTTGCGCAGTAGGGTTGTGCCGGGTACGCCCGTTACTGCGTGGGAGTGTTTTTGCACTCCGTGAGGCCGCCATCGTGAGGTGTCGGCAACCAGAGGTGGTACCGCATATTATGCCCTCTGTCCGAAAGGACGGAGGGCTTTTTTTCCTGAAAGGTGGAATAATCTGTGACCAAACAACAAAAGGGAACGCTGTTTGTGTTCCTTGCATCGATCTGCTACAGCCTCGGCGGTATCTGCATGAAGGGCATTCCCTGGAGTGGCATGGCTGTCAACGGCGGCCGCACCGCCATTGCCGTGGTGGTGATGGGGATTTACCTGCTGCTGACCAAGCAGAAGCTGCGCTTTAACCGCTGGATCCTGCTGGGCGCACTGTCGGTGTCCCTCACCAATATCCTGTTTGCCATTGCAAACAAAATGACCACGGCGGCAAACGCCATCGTTCTGCAGTACACGGCACCCATCTTTGTCATTGTGCTGACCGCTCTGTTTATGCACAAGCGTCCCGGTCGGCTGGACTTGGCGGCCTGTGCCGTGGTGTTTGGCGGTGTGCTGTGCTTCTTTGTAGAGAGTCTGTCCGGCGGCAGTTTGACCGGCGATATGCTGGCGCTGATCTCCGGTGTGACCTATGCCGTGGTCTTTATGCTCAACGATCTGCCTGATGGCGACGCCCTGTCTGCTGCCTTCTTTGGTCACGTGATCAGCGCAGTGATCGGACTTCCGTTTGTGATGCAGGAGACAGACTTCGGCACCACCTGCATGGTCAGTATGCTGGTGCTGGGTGTGTTCCAGGTGGGTGCTGCCTTTATCTTCCTGGGCGAGGGTTTGAAAACCACCCCCGCTGTTACCGCCAGCTTGGTTTCCGGCCTGGAGCCGGTGCTGAACCCCATTCTGGTGGCGCTGTTCTATCCGGGTGTGGATAAAATCGGTCTGGTTTCGCTGGTCGGCGCAGTTATCGTGGTCGGCGGCGTGGTTGGATACAATGTCCTGCTGGCAAAGCAGGAACAAACATCGTAAGGAATTAAATTTTGACATAAGAGGAGAATGAACATGACTTGCTACGAAGAACTCAAGGCCCGTGGTCTGATCGCTCAGGTCACCAATGAGGAAGAGATTTCTAAGATGATCAACGAGGGCAAGGCCGTTTTCTACATCGGCTTTGACCCCACCGCCGACTCCCTGCACGTGGGTCACTTCATGGCTCTGTGCCTGATGAAGCGCCTGCAGATGGCCGGTAATAAACCCATCGCCCTGATTGGCGGCGGCACCGGCATGATCGGAGACCCCTCCGGCCGTACCGACATGCGGTCCATGATGACCCCCGAGACCATTCAGCATAACTGCGACTGCTTCAAGGTGCAGATGGAGCGCTTCATCGAGTTTGGCGAGGGCAAGGCCCGCATGATCAACAACGCTGACTGGCTGCTGAAGCTGAACTATGTGGACGTGCTGCGTGAGGTGGGTGCCTGCTTCTCCGTGAACAATATGCTACGTGCCGAGTGCTATAAGCAGCGCATGGAGAAGGGTTTGAGCTTCCTGGAGTTCAACTACATGATCATGCAGTCCTATGATTTCTACTATCTGTTCCAGAACTACGGCTGCAACATGCAGTTTGGCGGCGACGACCAGTGGTCCAACATGCTGGGCGGTACGGAGCTGATCCGCCGCAAGCTGGGCAAGGACGCCCACGCCATGACCATCACTCTGCTGCTCAACTCCGAGGGCAAGAAGATGGGCAAGACCGCCAAGGGTGCCGTGTGGCTGGACCCCAACAAGACCAGCCCCTACGAATTCTATCAGTACTGGCGCAACGTGGGCGATGGGGACGTGCTCAAGTGCCTGCGTATGCTGACCTTCCTGCCCCTGGAGCAGATCGACGAGATGGACAAGTGGGAGGGCAGCCAGCTCAACCGCGCCAAGGAGATCCTTGCCTTCGAGCTGACCAAGCTGGTTCATGGCGAGGAGGAGGCCACCAAAGCCGAGCAGGCTGCCAAGGCTCTGTTTGTGGGCGGTGGCGATATGTCCAACATGCCTGCCACCGAACTGACTGCCGAAGACCTGTCCGACGGCGCTATCGGTGTGCTGGATCTGCTGGTCAAGTGCGGTCTGGCTCCTTCCAAGAAGGAGGCCCGCCGTCTGGTGGAGCAGGGTGGCGTTGAGGTCAACGGCGAGAAGGTCGCCGCTGCTACTGTCAGCTACACTGCCGCCGACTTCGGCGACGAGGGCCTGATGATCAAGAAGGGCAAAAAGGTGTTCCACAAGGCCAAATTGGCTTGATAGATGCAAAACCTCCGCAGGTAAATTTGCCTGCGGAGGTTTTATTTGCGCAGGGAAGGGGAAAATAAAAAAGAAAAGCACAGCAACAGTTGACAAGGATTGGAAAGTATGTTAAGATAACTCCTGCTGTAAGCCGTACGGAGAGATGTCCGAGCGGTTTAAGGAGCTGGTCTTGAAAACCAGTGACTCGCAAGAGCCGTGGGTTCGAATCCCACTCTCTCCGCCATTTTAATATCTTCAATTTATTTGACCTGCAGAAGTACCCAAGAGGCCAAAGGGGCTCCCCTGCTAAGGGAGTAGGCGGGTTAAACCGTGCGAGGGTTCGAATCCCTCCTTCTGCGCCACGAAAAGTCCTGATGCAATTGCATCGGGACTTTTCTGCTTTTTGTATACTACCCAATGAAACGTTTGGAGGGAATAACATGAAAGAACGTATGGTTTTGTCCACCACCACGGAGCATTGCTTTGCACTGTTTGGTCTGGAAGAGGGCGTGAAGATGTTGGCAGACGTCGGCTTTGACGCACTGGACATGAACTTCTGCAACATGATCGACACCGAGGCGTTTTCCGAGGAGAACTATGCGGTGACCTGTGAGAAGCTGCTGCGTACCGCTAAGGAGTGCGGCGTCTACTTCAACCAGGCACATGCACCGTTCCCCGGCTACATGTTCTACCCGGAGCAGGAGCGCCGGGACGCCTACATTCAGAAGATGCACCCCAAGGTCATTCGCTCCATCCGTGCCGCCGGCCTGCTGGGTGCCGAGCAGATTATCGTGCATCCTCTTGCTTGCCCTGATTTGGATAAGCAGAAGGAATACAACGTTGCCTACTACAACAGCCTGCTGCCCTATGCCAAAGAGGCGGGCATCAAGATTGCGCTGGAAAATATGTGGGGCGTCAGTCAGGTGAACCGGCAGCAGATTATGGCTAACGTGTGCAGCTTTGGCCGGGATTTGGCGGAGTACTATGAGGCCCTCGATCCCGAATGGTTTACCGTCTGTCTGGACATCGGTCACTGCGGTCTGGTGGGTGAGTCCGCCGACAACGCCATCCGTGCATTGGGCGGCCGCCTCCACGCTCTGCACGTCCACGATACCGACCACGTTCACGACCTGCACACCATTCCTTATATGGGCAAGGTGGACTGGAACGCGGTGACCGCCGCGCTGGCTGAAGTTGACTATGACGGCGACTTTACTTACGAGGTGGGCGGAACCTTCCTGGCTCCTTACAAAGAGGATAAGGTGCTTATGCGCAAGGCTTTTGAGCTGATGGAAGTCACCGGCCGCAAGCTGATTTCTATGATTTACGCCGCAAAACAGTAAGGAAGCGATACCAATGAAACTGATTATTATTCGCCACGGAGACCCCAACTACGAGCTGGACACCTTGACCCCCGACGGCTGGGTGGAGGCAAAGCTGCTGGCAGAACGCATTGCAAAACAGGACGTAAAAGATTTCTACGTATCACCCCTTGGCCGGGCACAGGATACGGCCTCTGTAACCCTTAAGAAGATGGGGCGCACGGCAGAAACCATGGATTGGCTACGGGAGTTCCCCATCAATATCATCAAACCGGGTGAAACGGAGGAAGATGTCCTGTGGGACTGGAAACCCGCCGAATGGACGGTTGTGCCGGAGTTCTACGACCCGGATAAATGGCAGGATGTGCCTATCTTTGCCGAAGCCAATGTTCGTGAGGGCATCCAAAAGGTCAAGGACGGCCTGGATGAACTGCTGGCCAGGCACGGTTACGTGCGCAACGGCAATTACTATAACGCTGTGCAGCCAAACGAGGACACCATCGTGTTTTTCTGCCACTTTGGTCTGGAGTGCGTGCTTTTGGGTCACCTGCTGAACGTGTCCCCCATGATTTTGTGGCACGGCTTCTGCGCCGCACCCACCTCGGTGACCACCGTTTACACCGAGGAACGCCGGGAAGGGCAGGCCAGCTTCCGTGTAGCGGCCTTCGGTGACGTATCCCATTTGTACGTCGCTGACCGTGAGCCGGCCTTTTCCGCCCGCTTTTGCGAGACCTTTGCCAACAAGGAACAATTACATTAACGAATGAGTAGGTGAAGAGATATGTATCATAGATTCATAAAGCAAACGATGGCTGCCTTTTTGGTGCTGGGACTGCTTGTGTCGGCGTTGGCCGGGTGCGGAAGCACGCCGCAGGGCAAAGTCAAATGCCCGGGTTGCTCGGCTGTGATTTCCGGAGCTACGGATATTTGTCCCGCCTGCGGAAAACGGCTTGTACCTCAAACGTGCAAGTCCTGTGAGGCGGTATTGGCCGAAAATGCGGCTTTTTGCTCCGCTTGCGGTACCGCTGTAAACGAGGAGAAACAGGAAGAGCCGGCAGAACAGCCCACCCCCGATCCCGAACCGGAGGTTCAGCCGCAGCCTGCTCCCGAGCAGGCAGTTACACCTGAGCCCTCTGTGCAGAATGTAAACTTGCTTGCTAACACTACGAAGGAGCAGCGCTATCGAATCAACGTATTCCTAAGCAATTTTGCCGAGCAGGCCTGGTTCGAGGATTATCCGATTTTTGATAATCTTGAATACCATCTGCTTCAATTCCTGTTTGCCTATTCCCTTATTAACGCACCCAAGACAGTGGATGATGATGGGGAGTATTTTGTGATTTCCAAAGACCGGGCGGACGAGGTGCTCAAGCGGTTCTTCGGCGAGACCATTCAGCCTGCCGAGGGTCAGCGTTTCGACAGTCCGGATGGCGGTGCGTACGATTACTACGAATTCAGGAACGGGAAGTACCGTTGTCCTGCTGCCACAGGTGAGTTCTACGGCTACCTTGCGGTGGCGGACAGCATGGTAAAGAATCCCGACGGAACATACAGCGTAGCGTTCTGTGTTTACCAGGTAGATGGGGAGTACTACATGGACAACGGCATTCCCAAGGAATTCTACTATTTCACTCCGGAACAGGCGCAGTCCAACGGCTTGTTTACCTGTGTTGCTGACGGTGAGGCGTGGGTGAAGGACTACACCCACGACAGCAAAGAAACCTATCAGCTTCTCAGCTATCAGGCTTACCGATAAGAGTATAAAACTCCCCTCCGATCGGAGGGGAGTTTTTACATCCCTTTTCGAATCTGTGCCAACGCTCCCTTTTCCAGACGGGACACCTGCGCCTGTGAGATGCCGATCTCCTGAGAAACCTCGATTTGTGTTTTGCCTTGATAGAACCGCAGGTTCAGGATATTGCGCTCTCGCTCACTCAAGCGGGAAATGGCGTCCTTAAGCGCAATTTGTTCCAGCCAAAGTTCGTCGGTATTTTTCGTGTCACGGACTTGGTCCACCACGCAAAGAGAGTCGCCGCTGTCGGAAAAGATAGGCTCGTACAGCGATATCGGTTCGCTGATGGCATCCAAAGCAAAGACGATTTCCTCACGCTTGATATCCAGCAGGGAAGCAAGTTGATCGATGGAGGGCTCCTGCTGGTGCTGGGCAATATAAGCTTCCTTCGCCTGCAGGACCCTGTAGGCGGTATCACGCATAGCTCGTGATACCCGCACGGCGCTGTTATCACGCAGATAGCGGCGGATTTCGCCTACGATCATGGGGACACCATAGGTGGAAAAACGCACATCGAGGTCGGTGTTGAAGTTGTCGATAGCCTTGATCAGACCGATACAGCCCACCTGAAACAGGTCATCCACGTTTTCTCCGCGGTTGACAAAACGCTGGATGATGGACAGAACAAGACGCAGATTACCACGGATGAGCTGTTCACGGGCCTGATTGTCGCCCTGTTTGGAACGCAGCAACAGCTGGCGAGTCTCCTCACTTTTCAATACAGGGAGTTTGGTGGTATTCACACCGCAAATTTCAACCTTGTTCAGCATATTTGACCTCCCGCCGAGATACTGAAATCAGTATTTCCCGGGTGGGTGGTTTCATACGAAAGGGGAGGGAGCAAAATTTTAATTCGTAAGACCGGGTTCGATTGAAAATTCATATTTGCCGCCGACATATGGGACGAGATATTTGCCATACAATTAAAAATATGAAGAGGTGAGGTGTATGGCTTGTGCGGTTGAGTGAACTGAAAATCAAAGAGGTTATCGGGATAAATAACGGCAATCGTTTTGGATACATCGGGGATGCTGAATTGGACCCCACCAGTGGCAGGGTGGAGGGGCTGGTTATTCCGGGACGGCTCAGACTGTTCGGACTGTTGGGCAGAGAGCGGCCTGTAGTGATTCCGTGGCAGGCGGTGCGGCAGTTTGGTGAGGATACGGTTTTGGTTGATTTGGAACCGAAAGAAGGGGGACGGATCCCGGAGTCGGAAACGTGAATATTTTTTCAAAAAAACACTTGCATTTCTGAATGTTTTATGGTAACATTTCCAAGTCTGAATAAAGGGTGGTCCTCTGCGGTGTGTTAGCAAGTGAGTGCGGCACGGAACAAAACCGGTACGAACGCCTATAAAAACAGGAGGAAATTACCATGGATTTGATGAAAGCATTCACCGAAAAGCACCTGAAGGCTGAGGCCCCTGTCGCCCAGATCGGCGACACTGTCCGTGTCCACATCCGCGTGAAGGAAGGCAATCGTGAGCGTACCCAGATTTTCGAGGGAACTGTCATTGCTAAGAAGCACGGCGGCATCGAGGAGACCATCACCGTTCGTCGTGTGTCCTACGGCGTCGGCGTCGAGAAGGTGTTCCCCATCCACGCTCCCTCTTTGGAGAAGATCGAGCTGGTTCGTCACGGTAAGGCCCGTCGTGCCAAGCTGTACTACCTGCGTGGTCGCGTGGGCAAGGCTGCCAAGCTGCAGGAGAAGCTGTAATTTATCCGAAAAAATCCGTCCCGCCAGGGACGGATTTTTTTATGCCTTTTTCGTTCTGTTTTCGTTGGCATTTCCGTGCTTGTGTGTTATAATGACTCCAAGTGACCAACTACACAAAAAGGAGCAGTTTTTCATGAAACTGGAAGGTATGAAAATTAATTTCCTGGGTGACAGCATTACCCAGGGTCACGGAGTTTCCGACCCGGAAAAGCTGACCTGGCATCAGATTATTAAGAGAGATTACGGTCTGGCTCAGGCCAACAACTACGGCATCAGTGGCACTCGTATCGCACGCCGTACCGTACCCTATCTGAGCAGTCCTTCTTTCGATATGACCTTTGAACTGCGTGCCGAGATCATGAGCCGGGATGTGGATGCGGTGGTCGTCTTTGGTGGAGTCAATGATTTTGGCCATGGTGATGCCCGATTTGGCGATATGGACAGCGACAGCGAGGACATCTACACCTTCTGCGGCGCGCTGAACAGTCTGATTTCCAAGCTGAAGCGGGACTTCCCAAAGGCGGAGCTGGTGTTTATGACCTCTCTGCATTATACAGAAGAGAACAAGCCCGATCAGCCCGAAGGCAAGCTTCTTGCGGATTACGTGCAGGCCATCCGCACTATCTGCGCAAAGCGTGGTGTTAAGATCATTGACCTGTTTGCTATTAATCCTTTGGATTGCACCGATACTTCTCTGGTCCCTGACGGCCTGCATCCAAACGATGCCGGTCACGCCGTTATGGCCAAGGTTATTGCAGAGGAACTGCTAAAGCTGTAAGAGAGAGGGAGATTGCTGTGAAACGTACGGAGTATCGAGAGGGATACGAGTTTTCTTTTGTCGCCTACACCGGCGCAGAAACAGGGGAGAAATGCCCCCTTATCATCCAGCTGCACGGCGCAGGGGAACGTGGGGACGGAAACGAAGAACTGGTGCTTGTGGATAAAAACGGATTTTCCAAGTGCTTGAACGACGTTGAGCGCAATTGTGTCGTTGTGATGCCCCAGTGTCCCACGGGGAGCTTTTGGGCTGCTCGGGTGGAGTCCATCGTGCGCTTTGTTTACCAGATGATGGAGAAATACAATGCCGACCCCAACCGGGTATATCTGACCGGCTTGAGTATGGGTGGATACGGAACTTGGTTTACCGCTATGGCCCGTCCCGATCTGTTTGCGGCCATTGCCCCTGTTTGCGGCGGCGGTATGGCGTGGAACGCAGGCGTACTCGATATGCCCATTTGGACCTGCCACGGTGTGGAAGACGATACCGTCAGTGTCAATCAGACCGAGGAGATGGTGGCAAAGCTGCGCTCGCTCGGCAAGAATGTCACCTATGAGCGACTGGAGGGTTACGGTCACAATGTCTGGGACTATGCCTATACCACGCAGCTGTTGGATTGGCTACTGAGCAGGAAGAAGGGATAATGATGCGGACCGCATCAATTATTGAATTCTGGTACAAAAAACTGAACTTTCCTCCACGGTATGATGAGGAATTCTATTGTGCCTTGAATGAAATTGAGCTTCCCGATGATAGCACGCTTGAGAATTATGACCTTAAATGCGAGGATGGCAAGCGTAATCTGCTATCCTTCCTGTACTTCTGCGAGGAGCTCAAGCATCGCTACGAGGAAAAGGGAATCGGTGAGGATGTTCTGTTGGATACTCTCAGCGACCTTGTAGTCTGGACGGAAGTCTGGAGCGAGCTGAAGGGCGAGTTGTGGCTTGGAGAGCTGCACTGGCTGAGCTTCCATCTTGGTATGCGCCTTTTCAAGCTGGGGCGGTTGCAGTTCTGTCTTGGGAATGCCAAGCACGATGTCCCGGCGCACAATCTTGCAAAGGGTGACCCTGTGGTTGAGGTACATATTCAGGCGGTTGGTCCTCTGAAGCGAGAAGACTGTTTGGAGTCTGTTGCACGTGCCCGTGCCTTTTTTACCCAATACTACCCCGATCATACGTATCGGTGCTTTACCTGCCATTCTTGGCTGATGGACAAAAAACTGGACGAAATTCTGTCGGCCGACAGCAACATTATCCGATTCCGAGATATGTTTGACATCGTCCACGAGCAGCCTTCCGATGCCATTTTGAAGTATGTATTCAAGTGGAACACCACGGTGGAAAGCCTCGCCGATACGCCGGCCTCCTCCGGCTTTGCCCAACGGGTGAAGGACCGCAGATTGGCGGGGGAGATGTTCAACGAGTCCTTTGGCATCTGGAAAGAATGAAATTTGCTTGGATTTGAGGTGTTTTCCATGAAAAATCCTGAGATGAGAACCAAAACACTGGTGCGTGCGGCTCTCTTGCTGGCAATCGGAATGGTGTTGCCGTTCCTGACCGCACAAAACCCGGATTTGGGGAATGCGCTGCTGCCTATGCATTTCCCGGTGATGCTGTGTGGCTACCTGTGTGGTGGATGGTACGGACTGGCTGTGGGTGCGATTTTGCCCTTTTTGCGTTCGGTGTGCTTTGGTATGCCGTCTCCCATGTACCCCCGAGCCGTCTGGATGGCGGTGGAGCTGGCCTGCTACGGTGCGGTGACCGGGTTCCTGTACAATGGATTTTTCGAGCAGTTCAGGAAGAAGCTGTGG
This sequence comes from Lawsonibacter sp., assembly GCA_045601985.1. Lineage (GTDB taxonomy): Bacteria > Bacillota > Clostridia > Oscillospirales > Oscillospiraceae > Lawsonibacter. The sequence continues at coordinate 25,649 of JAZSAQ010000089.1, forward strand.
TGGCTGTACACCAGTCTGCTCTCTGCCATTGTTGTTGGACGGATCCTGTATGGAATTGTTAAGTGGGCGTTGCTTCTGGAAAGCAAGAATCCTCTTACCTTTGGGGTGTTTGTCTCCGGTGCGGTTGTGGAGGCAATCCCCGGAATTGTCCTGCAGCTGGTGCTGGTGCCTGTTATTGTGAAAGCGATTGAAACGTGGGAGAGTCGAAGCGTATGAGAGAACTTACATTCCCCTACGGGAAAGAGCGTCTGTCCTGTAGTTTGGCGGAAGATGAACTGGTCGGTGTTTTGACCTCTGCCATTGAGGAATATGTGCCGGAGGCGGACGAAGTGGAATTGGTTCACCGTGCTATGCAAACTCCCATAGAATCCAAACGGTTGAGCGAACTGGCGGTTGGCAGGCAGAACGTGGTCATCATTGCCAGCGACCACACCCGTCCCGTACCCAGTAAGGTGATTATCCCCGCTATGCTGACGGAGATCCGCAAGGGTAACCCCAATGCTGATATTACCATTTTGATTGCAACCGGCTGCCACCGGGGAACCACCAGGGAGGAGCTGGTGTCCAAATTTGGGCAGGAGATCGTGGACAACGAGCGAATCTACGTCCACGATTGTGACGAACGGGAAAAGTTGGTCAGCATCGGAACACTGCCCTCCGGCGGTGATTGCGAAGTAAATACCATCGCCATGGATGCGGATTTGCTGGTGGCCGAGGGATTCATTGAACCTCACTTCTTTGCGGGATTCTCCGGCGGACGAAAGAGTGTGCTGCCCGGCATTGCCGGTCGTGGTACGGTGCTGGCAAACCATTGCTCGGAATTTATTGCCCACGAAAGCGCACGCACCGGTGTGCTGCAGAATAATCCCATCCATGAAGATATGCTGTGGGCGGCAAAAACAGCCAATCTCCAGTACATCGTCAACGTGGTGCTCAATGCCGAGAAAAAGGTAATTTACGCTGTTGCAGGTGACGTGGAGCAGGCACACAAGCGGGGAACAGACTTCCTGTCCTCGCTGTGCGGCGCAAAGGCCGTGCCGGCGGACATCGTCATCTCTACCAATGGCGGCTACCCCCTGGACCAAAACGTCTACCAGGCGGTCAAGGGTATGACTGCGGCGGAAGCGACTGTAAAGGAGGGCGGCGTGATCATCATGCTTGCCAAAGCCGGCGATGGTATCGGTGGCGACCACTTCTATCATCAGCTGGCGGACGAGGCGGACATTGGAAAGACCATGCAGACATTCCTTGCCCGTGGCCGCAGGGAAACCGTGCCGGACCAGTGGCAGACACAGATCATGCTACGTGTGTTGATGCGAGCCAAGGTGATATTTGTTTCGGAACTGGCCGACGAACTGGTGGAGCAGATGCACATGATCCCTGCCCATTCCATTGAGCAGGCACTTGTCCAGGCGAAAGAACTGCTTGGAAAGCAGGATGTGACCATTACCGCCATACCGGACGGAGTGTCGGTAGTTGTACAGAAATAACCAAACAGGAGGGATAAGCCATGAATATCCAATGGTATCCCGGACACATGACAAAGACCCGCCGGCAGATTGAGGCAGATTTGAAATTGGTTGACATTGTGGTGGAGATCATTGACGCCCGAATCCCGATTTCCAGCCGCAATCCTGATATTGACCGCATCGTGGGGGACAAGCCCCGGCTTGTAGTGCTCAACCGTGCCGATCAGGCTGACCCCAGCAGCAACCGGTTGTGGACGGATTGGTTCAAGTCAAAAGGGTGGACGGTAATGGAGACCGACGCCAAGACGGGTGCCGGCATCAATCGCTTTTCTGCGGTGGTACAGACGGCGCTGAAGGATCAGATTGCCCGTTGGAGAGAAAAAGGGCAGGTTGGACGCCCTGTGCGTGCCATGGTGGTGGGTGTGCCAAACGTGGGTAAATCAACCTTTATCAACAAGGTGGCTAAGCGCAAATCTGCAAAGGCGGGGGATCGTCCCGGCGTGACCCGTGGTAAACAGTGGGTCAATGTGGACAGCTCCCTTGACCTGTTGGACACCCCCGGTATCCTGTGGCCGAAGTTTGAAGATGAACGGATTGGCATCCATCTTGCCTTTACCGGTGCGGTGAAGGATGACATCATGGATGTGGAGACCCTGGCCTGCCACCTGATGTGCTTTTTCAGCCGCCGCTATCCCAAGGCGCTGCTGGACGGGTACAAGTTGACCGCTCTTCCGGAACAGGAGCAGGAGGAGAATGACGTGGCCTTTGGCTACCGCATTTTGCAGCTGTCCGCACAAAAGCGTGGTATGCGCATTTCCGGCGGTGAGTTCGATACCGAGCGCATGGCCCGTGTGCTGCTGGACGAATACCGTGGTGGCAAGCTTGGTCGGTTTACACTGGAACTGCCGGAGGATGCGGCAGGGGAGGATGTGTCCAAATGATGGATCCCGCCATGTGGGAATTTGAACATAAGTACCGGTCGTTAGGATACCAAGCTGTCTGCGGCTGTGACGAGGCAGGTGCCGGCCCACTGGCCGGTCCTGTGTATGCGGCAGCGGTTATGTTGCCGCCCGATGCGGATATTCCCGGTTTGAATGACTCAAAGAAACTGACCGAGCGCAAGCGGGAACGGCTGTTTCCTGTCATTCAGGACGTGGCCATTGCCTGGGCGGTTGCACGGGTGGAGGCGGAGGAAATCGACGCCACCGACATCCTCAGTGCCCGCATGAAGACCATGCAGCTCGCCATGGATGCCCTGTCTGTCAAGCCGGAGTTTGCCCTGATCGACGGTAACCGGGACAAGGGGCGTACTGCGGCCATTACCACCCCGCACGAACTGATTGTACAGGGGGACAGCCGCAGTGCCAGCATTGCGGCGGCCTCTATTCTTGCTAAGGTGAGCCGTGACCACTGGATGGTAGAGGCAGCCAAGCAGTACCCTCAATATCAGTTCGAAAAGCATAAGGGGTACGGAACGAAGCTTCACTATGACCTGCTGCGTCAGTATGGGCCCAGCCCCATCCACCGCCGCAGCTTTCTGAAGAACCTGTGAGCGGGGGAGAACGCAGGCTGTTGGGCCGATGGGGCGAGGCGGTGGCAGCCGAGGTTTACCGTAAGAAGGGCTGGCGCATTGTTGCGGCGGGATGGGCCTGCCGGTTCGGTGAGATCGACCTGGTCGTGGACAACGGGACCTACATCGTGTTTGCGGAGGTAAAGCTGCGTCAAGACGACAGCTTCGCTCCGGCACGTGTTTTCGTGGACCGACACAAACAGGAGCGACTGCGTACTTCTGCGCAGCTGTATCTTGCGGAAAACCCTACCGACCTGCAGCCACGCTTTGACGTGGTGGAGGTCTATGCCCCACACGGGATGGAAACCCGCCGTCCACGGGTCAACGTGCTGGAAAATGCCTTTGAATAATGTGAAGTTTTGGGCGTTTCGAACTTGACCTTGCGAGGGTTTTCTGCCATAATTACTGTTTGATACATCACACAAAGGAACGTGACCAATATGCAGTACATCAGTACACGAAATAATCAGCAAAGCTGCAGCGCTGCCCAGGCGATTGCACAGGGCTTGGCCCGGGATGGCGGTCTGCTGACTCCGGCATACATTCCCAAGCTGCCCAAAGGTGCTTTGGAGCAACTGTGCACTATGTCCTATCAGCAGCGGGCAGTGTACGTTATGGGGTTGTTTTTGGAGGAATTCTCCGCCGCTGAGTTGACCGGTTTTGCCGCCAAGGCCTACGGTTCGGACAAGTTCGATACCGCAGCCGTGGCACCGGTACATTCTTTGGACGACAGCCTGCACTGCCTGGAGCTGTGGCATGGACCCACCTGCGCCTTTAAGGACATGGCGCTGCAGATGTTGCCCCACCTTTTGACCGCTTCTCTGAAAAAGACGGAGGAGGACAAGACTGTCTGTATCCTCGTTGCCACCTCCGGCGACACCGGCAAGGGTGCGCTGGAAGGATTCCGTGACGTGGAAAACACCCGCATCATGGTGTTTTATCCCAAGGACGGCGTTTCCCAGGTGCAGCAGCTACAGATGACTACCCAGGAGGGCAACAACGTGGGTGTCTGTGCCGTTTCCGGCAACTTTGCCGACGCCCAGCCCGGCGTGAAAAAGCTGTTATCCGATGCGGCGCTGCGTGAGAAACTGGCCGAACGGGGGTATTTCCTGTCCTCGGCCAACTCCATCAACTGGGGGCGTGTGCTGCCGCAGATCGTCTACTACGTGTCTGCCTACTGTGATCTGGTGCGTGACGGTAAGCTGGCCATGGGGGACAAGCTGAATATCTGTGTGCCCACCGGTAACTTTGGCAACATTCTTGCCGCCTATTATGCCGGTGAGATGGGCGTGCCCGTAGGCAAGCTGATTTGCGCTTCCAACAGCAACAACGTGCTGACCGAGTTTTTGACCACCGGTGTGTATGACAGAAACCGCACCTTCCATACCACCACCTCGCCCTCTATGGACATCCTGATCTCCAGCAATTTGGAGCGTCTGCTGTTTGCCGTGGAGGAGGATTCCGACGCTGTGCGTGGCTACATGGAGCAGTTGACTGCTCAGGGTAAGTATGAGGTCAATGACAAGGTCAAAAAGTGGATCGCCAAGCGATTCTATGCCGGCTTCTGCGATGACGCCCAGACCGCCAAGGTCATTGAGCGCATCTACCGGGAGCATAACTACCTCATTGATACCCACACCGCTGTTGCCTTCGACGTGATGGAGCAGTACCGCCGCAACACCGGCGACGAGAGCACCGCACTCGTGGTGTCTACCGCCAGCCCATTCAAGTTCTGTGACAGTGTGCTGACTGCGCTGGGGCAGACTGAGATCGCCTCCGGGTTGGAGGTGTTGGATCAGCTGACCGAGGTTACCGGCCGCACTGCACCTGCGCCGTTGGCCGGCCTGAAGAACAAAACGGTCCGCTTTGACCGCAGTGTGGAAAAGGACCAAATGGAAGACGTGGTCCTGGGAATGCTGGACTGACATGGCTCTATTTACAATCGGTGATACCCACCTGTCCCTGAAAAGCAATAAGTCCATGGAGGTGTTTGGCGGTCTCTGGGACGGCTACATGGAAAAATTGCAGCAGGGATTTGCACAGGTTGGGGAACATGATACCGTCGTCATCTGCGGTGATATTTCCTGGGGGATGAGTCTGGAGGAATCCCGAGAGGATTTTGCCTTCCTTAACGCTCTGCCCGGTAAGAAGCTGCTGATCAAGGGCAATCACGACTACTGGTGGACCACAGCATCCAAAATGAACACCTTTTTTGCGGAGAACGGCTTTGACAAGCTGGCGCTGCTGCACAACAACTGCGTTATGTACGGTGAGGTGGCGCTGTGCGGCACAAGAGGCTGGTTCTTTGAGGAAGAGCGAGGCGAACACAGCGCCAAGATATTCAATCGGGAACTGATCCGGCTGGAAGCATCACTGAAAGCGGCAGGGGAGCGGGAAAAGTACTGCTTCCTTCACTACCCGCCTCTGTGTACCGGCTACCGGTGCGAGGAAATCCTGGAGCTGTTGTCCCGATACGGCGTTACCTGCTGCTATTCAGGGCATCTCCACGGTCCCAGTCATCGGTTTGCCTATTGCGGCACAGACAATGGAATACAGTTCCGCACGGTTTCTGCCGACTTTATCGGCTTTTTGCCTGAAAAAATTTGCGAATAATCTGCAAAAAAAGCAAAATACATATGGAAAAAACAAAATAAATCTGTTAGAATATATGAGTTAAAGCATTTGGCATGTTTTTCCGGCCCGATACGGACCCGAAATGCCGACAGGAGGAAAAAGAAATGACCGTTACCAATGTTGAAAAGAAAGAAAACAGCACCGTAGAGCTCACCATTCAGGTGGAGGCCGAGGCCTTTGAGGCTGCCGTTCAGAAAGCCTACCTGAAGAACCGTGCTACCATCAGCATTCCCGGCTTCCGCAAGGGTAAGGCTTCTCGCGCTATGGTGGAAAAGCTGTACGGCGCTTCCATTTTCTATGAGGATGCCGTGAACGAGCTGTATCCCGCCGCCTATGCCGAGGCCGTTGCCGAGCAGAAGCTGGATGAGGTCGGTTATCCCAAGATGGAGATCGTCTCCGTCGGCAAGGAGGGTTTCACCTTCAAGGCTATCGTCAGCGTTCGCCCCGAGGTGAAGCTGGGTACCTATAAGGGTCTGTCCGCTCCCAAGACCGTCGCCAAGGTCACCGAGAAGGACATCAACGACGAGCTGGCTCCCTACATTGCCCGTGCTACCCGTCTGGTGGCTGTTAAGCGCAAGGCCAAGAAGGGTGACACCGCTGTCATCGACTTCGAGGGCTTTATGGACGGCAAGCCCTTCGAGGGCGGCAAGGGCGAGAACTACAGCCTGGAGCTGGGTTCCGGTTCCTTCATTCCCGGTTTCGAGGAGCAGCTGATCGGCGCCAAGGCCGGCGAGGAGAAAGAGCTGAACCTGACCTTCCCCGAAGAGTATGTCCCCGATCTGGCCGGCAAGGATGTCGTGTTTAAGGTCAAGGTCAATGAGGTCAAGGAAGCTGTCAAGTCCGAGCTGGATGACGAGTTTGCCAAGGGCGTGTCCGAGTTCGATACGCTGGAGGCCTTCAAGAAGGATCTGGCTGACAAGCTGACTGCCCGCCGCACTGAGGCTGCCCAGCGTGAGTATGAGCAGGCCATCATCGACCAGCTGATCGAGAAGATGACCGTTACCGTGCCCGAGACCATGATCGATGTGCAGGTCGACCGCATGATGGACGATTTTGCCAACCGTGTCGCTGCCGAGGGCATGGATTTCAACCAGTACCTGCAGATGATGGGTATGAACGCCGACATGATGCGTATGAGCGCCCGTCCCAATGCTGAGAAGCAGGTGAAGGTGGAGCTGGCTCTGGATGCCATTGCTGCCGCCGAGAAGTTTGAGATCTCTGACGAGGAGATCGAGGCCGAGCTGCAGCGCTTGGCTGACCAGTACAGCATGGAGCTGGACAAGGTCAAGAGCCTGGTTCCCGTTGAGGAGCTGAAGAAGGATATGCTGAAGAAGAAGGCTTCCGACTTCGTGTTCGCTAACGCCAAGGTCAAGGCCAAGAAGGCTGCCGCTAAGACCGAGGAGGCTGCTGAGGCTACCGAGGAGAAGAAACCTGCCGCCAAGAAGACCACTGCTGCCAAGGACGGTGCGGAGAAGCCTGCCGCTAAGAAGACCACCGCTGCCAAGGACGGTGCGGAGAAGCCTGCCGCTAAGAAGACCACCGCTGCCAAGGCCGGCGAGGAGAAGAAGCCCGCCGCCAAGAAGACCACTACCGCTAAGAAGCCTGCCGCCAAGAAGACTGAGGAATAATCTTCCGGCGTGCGGACATAATGTAGTGACAGATTTGTCCGGAAGGAGATTTTACAATGAGTTTCATCCCCTACGTTGTGGAGCAGACCAACCGTGGTGAGCGGTCCTACGACATTTTCTCCCGCCTGCTCAACGACCGTATCATCTTCCTGTCTGAAGAGGTCAACGATACCACCGCCAGCCTGGTAGTGGCGCAGTTGCTGTACCTCGAGGCGCAGGATCCCGATAAGGACATCCAGTTCTACATCAACAGTCCCGGGGGCTCCGTTACCGCCGGTATGGCCATTTACGATACCATGCAGTATATCAAGTGCGATGTGTCCACGATCTGCATCGGCATGGCTGCCAGCATGGGTGCGTTCCTGCTCTCTGCCGGCACCAAGGGCAAGCGCTTTGCTCTGCCCAATGCCGAGATCATGATTCATCAGCCTTCTGCCGGTACCCAGGGTCAGGTGACCGATATGGCCATCCATCTCAAGCGCCTTGAGATCATCAAGCGGCGCATGAACCGCATTTTGGCGGATAACACCGGCAAGAGTGTCGAAACCGTTACCGCCGATTGCGAGCGTGACAACTTTATGACCGCCGAACAGGCTGTGGAGTACGGTCTGATCGACAAGGTGATTGAGAAACGATAAGTAGTAAATCGGGGGAGTGGGGGCAGAAGTCTGCCTCCACTCCTTTGAGCGATAAGGAGTCATTATGGGTAAGAACGACGATAAGAAGACACTGCGCTGCTCTTTCTGCGGCAAGCATCAGGATCAGGTCAAGCGGCTGATTGCCGGACCGGGCGCCTACATTTGCAACGAGTGTGTCAACCTGTGCCTGGGTATTTTAGATTCCGATATGGAGCAGCAGGGATATGCTCCCGCTGTGGAAGTACCTGACGAAATTCCCACGCCCAAGCAAATCAAGGAGTATCTGGACCAGTATATCATTGGTCAGGAGCAGGCTAAGGTTGCCCTGTCCGTTTCTGTGTACAACCACTATAAGCGCATCTACTTCGGGGGTGCGGAGGACGTGGAGCTGCAGAAGAGCAACATTCTGCTGGTTGGCCCCACCGGCTGCGGCAAAACGCTGTTTGCCCAGTCGCTGGCCCGAATTCTGAACGTCCCCTTTGCCATTGCCGATGCCACCACCCTGACCGAGGCAGGTTACGTGGGTGATGACGTAGAGAACATTCTGCTGCGCCTTGTTCAGGCTGCGGATTACGATGTGGAGTTGGCTGAACGCGGCATCATCTACATCGACGAGATGGACAAGATTGCCCGTAAAAGCGAGAACACGTCCATCACCCGTGATGTGTCCGGCGAGGGCGTGCAGCAGGCGTTGCTGAAGATTTTGGAGGGCACTGTAGCCAACGTTCCGCCTCAGGGTGGCCGTAAGCATCCCCATCAGGAGTTCATTCAGATAGACACCCGCAACATCCTGTTTATCTGCGGCGGTGCTTTTGAGGGCATTGAGAAAATCATCGAAAGCCGTCTGGATCGCAAGAGTATGGGCTTTGGTGCCGAAATCCAAAGCAAGAAAGAGCGCAATGTGGGCGAAATCATTAAGGAACTGCAGCCCCAGGATCTGCTGAAGTTTGGCATCATTCCCGAGCTGGTGGGTCGCCTGCCTGTGCTGACTACGCTGGAGTCCCTGGATGTGGACCAGATGGTGCGCATTCTGACCGAGCCCAAGAACGCCCTTATCAAGCAGTATAAGAAGCTGATGGAGTACGACGAGGTGGAGCTGGAATTCCAGCCTGAGGCACTGCGTGCCGTGGCCGAGCGTGCTGTAGAGCGCAGCATCGGTGCCCGTGGTCTGCGTGCCATTTTGGAGGAGGTTATGACGCAGGTCATGTTCCTGACCCCGTCCGACCCTACCATTGTCAAGGTAATTATCACGCCGGAGAGCGTCCGTGGCGAAAAGGAACCCGAACTGCTGCGTGACCCCAACCGGGTGGATCGCCCCACGTTGGGCAAGGCTGCCCTTCGTGTGGAGTAAGGGCAGTGCACCAAACAGTATGACTGACACGTCCCGCAGAGCACACTGTGGTCTGCGGGACGTTTTGACTACCCCCGAGAGGAAGTGAGTTTATGGAAAAGCAAACGTTTCATCTTCAAATGCCCACCGTTGCGCTGCGTGGTTTGACGGTGTTTCCCGGTTCGCTGATCCACTTTGATGTGGGGCGTAAGCGTTCCATTCAAGCCTTTGAGAAGGCGCTGGAGGATGCCGAGCCCATCTTCCTGGTGCCCCAGCGGGATATGTCGGTGGAGGACCCCACGCAGGAGGATCTGTATCCTGTGGGTGTGCTTGCCAATGTAAAGCAGCTGCTGCGAATTCCCGGAAACAATGTTCGTGTGATGGTGGAGGGCTTTGCACGTGGTCGGCTGGTGAGCCTTTCTGCCACGGATCCATACCTTGTTGGTGAGGTGGAGCGCATTGCCGAGCGTATCTCTCGAGTAACACCAAAGACCGAGGCGCTGATTCGCCGTACTTATGAGCTGTTTCAGCAGTATGTTGAGGTGGGGCCCCAGGCCTCTGCCGATCTGCTGATCAAGATCCTGTCCAGTGATGACCCCGGCTTCATTGCGGACTTCGTGGCGCAGAACATTCCCATGCGCAACGACGATAAGCAGCTGGTGCTGGCTGAGGTGAATCCTGCACGCCGGCTGGAGAAGATGTATCGTCTGCTTGCCCGTGAGGTTGACATCTTGGCGCTGGATCAGCAGATTCAAAGTAAAGCCAAGGAACAGATGTCCGACAACCAGCGGGACTACTATCTGCGTGAGCAGATCAAGGCCATCCAATCCGAATTGGGTGAGGCAGATGCCGACAGCGAGCTGGACGAGTACCGTGCTAAGATTGACGGTACCGAACTGCCGGAGCAAGTGCGTGAAAAGTTACTGAAGGAGCTGGGCCGCCTGGCGAAGCAGCCTTTCGGTTCGGCCGAGGCAACGGTCATGCGCAACTATCTGGATACCTGCTTGGAGTTGCCCTGGGGCAAAAAGACAAAGGAAAAGGTCAGTGTGGCCGCTGCACGCCGGGTGCTGGACCGGGAGCATTTTGGACTCGATAAGGTGAAGGAGCGTATTTTGGAGTTTTTGGCTGTCAAGCAGCTGGCTCCCGACCTGAAGGGGCAGATCATCTGCCTGGTGGGTCCACCGGGTGTGGGAAAGACCTCTGTTGCCATGTCTGTGGCCCGTGCCCTTAACCGGAAGCTGGCCCGCATTTCTTTGGGCGGCGTCAGTGATGAGGCTGAGATTCGTGGTCACCGCAAGACCTATATCGGTGCGATGCCCGGCCGGATTTTGAATGCCATCAATCAAGCGGGTGTTTGCAATCCCTTGCTGCTGCTGGACGAAATTGATAAGCTGGGACACGACCACCGTGGCGACCCCGCATCTGCCCTGTTGGAGGTGCTGGACGCCGAGCAAAACAGCACGTTCCGGGACCATTTTGTGGAGTTGCCCTTCGATTTGTCCGAGGTTTTGTTTATTACCACGGCCAACACCACCTCCACCATTCCCAAGCCGCTGCTGGACCGCATGGAGGTCATTGAACTGTCCAGCTATACCGATGAGGAAAAGCTGAGCATTGCCAAACAGTATCTCTGCCCCAGACAGTTCAAGCGCCACGGACTGAACCGGGGTAAGCTTATCGTGACCGATGCGGCCCTGCGCCGTATGATCAGCGAGTACACCCGTGAGTCCGGTGTTCGTGTGTTGGAGCGGCAGGTAGCTTCTCTGTGCCGGAAGGCGGCCATGTCCTTTGTGTCAAATGATGTAAAGCGAATTACCATTACAGCTGAAAATCTGGGAGAATACCTGGGAGCGCCCAAATATCACCCTGAGCGGCAGGCGCTGGAGGAGCGTGTTGGCGTTGTCAACGGCCTTGCCTGGACCAGTGTGGGCGGTGAACTGCTGGAGGTGGAGGTCAACGCTGTTCCCGGTACGGGTAAAATTGAGTTGACTGGCAATCTGGGTGATGTGATGAAAGAGTCGGCTCATGCTGCCCACACCTACATACGAAGTTGCGCCGAAAAGCTGGGGATTGGCCCGGATTTCTACAAGAATACGGATATTCACGCCCACTTCCCTGAGGGGGCGGTGCCTAAGGACGGTCCTTCGGCGGGTATTGCCATCACCACGGCAATGGTTTCCGCACTGACCGGACAGCCTGTTCGCGCCGGAATTGCCATGACCGGCGAGGTCACCCTGCGTGGCCGTGTGCTGCCCATTGGCGGGTTAAAGGAAAAGACTATGGCAGCCCTGCGCAGCGGAATTCAGACGGTCATCATTCCAAAAGACAACGAGAAGGACCTGGAGGAGATTGACCAGACGGTCCGTGCCGCTTTGCGCTTCGTAACGGTGGACCACGTAAGTCAGGTGCTGAATGCTGCGCTGGTGCAGGGCGAGACGAAGCAGGAGCTGCCTGCGGTCTGCATGGCGCTGGAGGGCAAACAGGCGGAGAGTACCGTTACACTGAAACAGTAAGGAGGCGTCTGCCATGGCGATCAACCTTCAAAATGCCGAGTTTATTCGTTCTGCGGTAAGGCGCAGCGATTTTCCCAGCAATCATATGGTTCAGGTGGCCTTTGCGGGGCGATCCAACGTTGGAAAGTCCTCGGTGATCAACCGTCTGCTCAACCGCAAGAATTTCGCCCGTGTGGGTGCTATTCCCGGGAAAACAGTACACATCAACTACTTTCTTATTGACAAAGCGTTCTATCTGGTTGACCTGCCCGGCTATGGCTACGCACAGGTGTCAAAAGGGGAGCGTGACCGTTGGGGCAGGCTGATGGAGGAATACTTTGCCGATCCGGACCAGATGACCATGGGAGTCATGATCGTGGATGCCCGGCACAAGCCCACCGCAGACGACTGCACCATGGCGCAGTGGTACAAGGATGCAGGACGTCCGTTTCTTGTGGTAGCAAACAAGCTGGATAAGCTGAAGAAAAAAGAAATCGAACCCAATCTGGAGCAGATTCGAAAAACCCTGGAGCTGGACGACTCCGTAAAGCTGATTCCGTTTTCTGCGGAAAAGGGGACAGGGCGGCAGGAATTACTCAATGAAATCTTTGCCTGTGTCGAACGTGGCAAGCAATAATGTCTGTAAAAATACCCGGACACGCAGTCCGGGTATTTTTGTGTTACAGAGTGGATAAATAGCTTGTAATGTTGCGTGAAGTTTGGTATACTACTATATATTGTGCGGAGTATGCCCGCAGAAGGGAGGTGCAGAATGGAAAGTCCGATTTATCGACTGGAAGGCGTGGTTAAGGTCAAAGAAGCGGATATGGAGGATTTTGTAGGTCCTCTCGATTTGATTCTGCACCTTTTGAGCAAAAACAAAATGGAGATCAAGGACATTCAGATCTCCTTGATTTTGGAGCAGTATCTGGAGTGGATGGACCAGCGGAAGGAGTTGGATCTGGAGGTAGCCAGTGAGTTTGTAACCATGGCATCCCACCTGATCTACATCAAGACCCGTATGTTGCTGTCTATTCACGACGAAGAAGCCCTGTCCGAGATGGAGCAGCTGATTGCCACGCTGGAGGCGCATCAGCGCAACGAAAACTACGGACGGCTGAAAGAAGTGATTCCCAAGCTGGATCAGCGCTATTCCTACGGTCGCAATTATATTACCAAGGGGCCTGAACCGCTTCGGAAGGAATTGGCCTATCAATACGTCCACGAGGCGGAGGATCTGCGGCGTGCCATAGGCGAGGTGTTGGGGCGTTCCGACAGCAAGCTGCCTCCGCCGGTCAGTGCCTTCCAGGGGATCGTGGGGCGTGAACCGTACCCTGTTACCGAAAAGGCCGGCGAGATCATCCGCCGCCTGATTCGGTTTGGTGTTACCCGATTCCGGGCCCTGTTCCGGGGCAATAAGAGCCGGTCTGAGATCGTTGCGACCTTCCTTGCCGTGCTGGAGCTGTGTAAGGCCAGCCGCCTGCGCCTTGCCGGAACGGAGGAGGATTGCACGGTCACCTCGACCCAAAATGAAACCGACGATTTGAACTTTACCGCTGACAGCTACTGAGGAGCGTGTATCGATGGAAGTGAAAGAACTGCAGGCTGTCCTTGAGGGCATCCTGTTTGCGTCCGGCGAGCCGGTCGCTGCTGAGCGCCTGTGTGCGACCCTGGACGTTGATCGTGAAACCCTGGACCAGGTGGCACAGCATTTGATGGACGAATACAGCTTCCAGCGCAGAGGAATTCGTCTGGTGCGTCTGGACAACAGTTATCAGCTGTGCTCCGCTCCTGAATATGCCGAGCACATCCGCAAAACGCTGGAAAGCCGCAAGCCGGCAAGATTGTCCCAATCCGCACTGGAGGCATTGGCGGTGGTTGCCTACTACCAGCCGGTGACCCGCACTTATGTGGATCAGATTCGTGGTGTTGACAGCTCTTATACCATGGGCCTGTTGCTGGAGCGTGATTTGATTGAGGAATGCGGCAGACTGGCGGTTCCGGGTCGCCCCATTCTTTACCGCACGACCAAGAATTTCCTGCGTTCGTTCAGCATGAGTGGGCTGGACGAGTTGCCTGAACTGCCCAACGCCTCTTCCGAGGATGGGCAGATCACACTGGAGTTGGAGGCCGCTGTGGCCCGCCTGCGCCAGGAAGAGGAGCAGGCAAAACAGGAACAGGAAGAAGAAACCGTATGACGGGTTGGATCATTACGCTGTGCGTGCTGATTTTGCTGGCAGTGTTGCTGCTGCTGCGAATTGGCGTGCAGGTGGAGTATGGCCCGGACAGCCTTGCGGTGCGATTTCGCATCGGGCCGAGATACGTGCAGATCATTCCGGCTGGGACAAAGAAAAAGAAGAAAGGCTCCAAAACGGAAAAGCCAGCGAAACCGGAACGTAAGCCGGCAAAGAAAGGCGGCCAGCTTGAGCTGATTCAGGAGCTTTTGCCTCCTGTGCTGCGTGCGATCAAACGGCTGTGCGGCAAGCTGCGGGTGGACAAGCTGGACCTGGTGCTGACCGCCGGGGCAGAGGACCCCAGCGATGCTGTGGTTCAATACGCCGTTGCAAACGCCATACTGGGAAGTCTGTGGCATCCGATCGTAAACACTTGTCATGTAGTGGACGGTCACGCAAGGACCGAAATCGACTTTGAGGCAAGAAAAACGGTTGTATATCTGCTTGCGGAGCCGTCGCTGCGGGTAGGCCAGTTGTTGGCTCTGGCTGTGGTGTTCGCCGTGCAGGCATTGGTTATTTTGGTTCGCAGAACAGCAAGTACCCCCTCAAACTAAGAAAGGCGGTTTGATTATGAGCCATCCTATCAACGAGCTGATGAGCACTACCATGGAGAAGATTCGCACGATGGTCGATTCCAACACCATCATCGGGGCGCCCATTCAGGCGGAAGGGGTCACCCTGATTCCCGTATCCAAGCTGTCCTTCGGCTTTGCCAGTGGCGGCAGTGACTATGCCACCAAGAATCACAAGCCCGCCACCCCCAATAACTTTGGCGGTGGCAGCGGCGCCGGGGCCAAGCTGGAGCCTGTGGCGTTTTTGGTCATCAAGGGCGACAGTGTGCGCCTGATGTCTGTGACTCCGCCTCCTGCTACCACCGTGGACCGTGCAATCGAAATGGTGCCCGAGGTGGTCAACAAGGTCACCGGCTTTAGCGAAAAGCAGCAGGAGAAAAAGGCGGCAAAGAAGTCCGGTCAGTAAGACCGATTTCGTGGATAAATGCCCGGCATAGTTCTTATAATAATATCACCTTGCTTTTGGGGTGATGGTGATGAAGAAGTATGCACGGGGGTTCGTTTGTGCAGTGCTGTGTCTTGTGCTGTGCGTACCCTGCACGGCGCTGGATGTGTCCGCATCCAGCGCCGTTTTAATGGATGCCGCATCCGGGCGTATATTGTGGCAGCACAATGCGAATGAGAAACGATATATTGCCAGTATTACCAAAATGATGACGGCGCTGGTAGCCATGGAATCGGGGCACAGCCTTGACGAAATGGTGGATATCAAGCAGGAGTATACCGGGGCAGAAGGCTCTTCCATGTACTTGAAACCGGGGGAGAGGCTTAGCCTTGAAGCACTGATGTACGGCCTTTTGCTGGCATCGGGAAATGATGCGGCGCTTGCGGTTGCCGGATATTGCGGCGGCACGGTGGAAGCCTTTGTGGAGCAGATGAACCGAAAAGCGGCCCGCCTTGGAATGACGAATACAAAATTCCTGAACCCCAGCGGCCTGACCCAGGATGGACACGTGTCCACGGCTGCGGATATGGCAAAGCTGGCCGCAGCCTGTATGCGGGTTGAACCCATTGCAAGAATCGTCGCCACCCGGTCCATAACCGTTGGCGGTCGTAGCTTTACCAATCACAACAAGCTGCTTTGGCGATACGACGGCTGTGTCGGAATGAAGACAGGCTATACTCAGCGGGCCGGGCGGACACTCATATCCTGTGCCCGCCGGGATGGTCGGTTGCTGGTGGCGGTGACGCTGAATGCGCCCGACGATTGGCAGGACCACACAAAACTGCTGGACTACGGGTTTTCGGAGTATTCGGACCGGCAGCTGTCAAGTGCAGGTGTCGTCTGCGCAAGGCAGCCGGTGCTCGGTAGCCTGCTCTCTTTTGCCAACGTGGAGGAACGGGATACACTGTTCTATCCCGTGAAGGAAGGGGAACAGGTTCGGCGGGAGGTATCCCTTGTTCCGGTTGTACAGGCGCCCATTGTTCGGGGCCAAACGGCAGGAACCGTCACGTACTATCTCGATGACACGGTGATCGGCGTATGCCCGCTGGTGTATGGCGACCCTGCGCCGCTGAACGTGGTCGGTGAGCGGAGCTTGCTGCAAAATCTGCGCAGAATATTTGAACGTTAGACGAAAGGCGGGAGCAAGAGCATGGAGGAGCGTTTGCAAAAATTGCTGTCACAGTGCGGCATAGGCTCCCGCCGTGCCATGGAAGAATGGATCAACGCAGGCCGTATCACGGTGAACGGCGAGGTAGCCCATCTTGGCGATCGGGCGGATCTGGACCGGGACGAGATTTGCGTGGACGGCGTACCCGTTCGTCCGGAGGGAAACCGGTTGTATCTGATGCTGAATAAACCCCGAGGATACGTGACCACTCTGTCGGATGAGCGTGGCCGAAAGACCGTTGCCCAGCTGGTGTCCGGCTGCGGGCGGCGTGTGTGGCCGGTGGGCAGGCTGGACCAGGATTCCGAAGGGCTGTTGTTGATGACCGATGACGGCGAGCTGACCCAGCGCCTGATTCACCCGAGCCACGAGGTCGATAAGGAATACCTTGTCTGGGTCATGGGGGACGTGAACAAGGCAATGCCTGTTTTGACCGCTCCCATGGAACTGGACGGGCAACCGCTTTCTCCTGCCCAGGTGCGCCGGGGAAAATCCAGCGGCGGCGTGACACAGCTGGCGGTTATCATTCATCAGGGCAAAAACCGGCAGGTGCGGCGTATGTGTGCCAAGGCCGGTCTGAACGTACTGCGCCTGAAACGCATCCGGGAAGGGGAGGTCAGCCTTGACCGTGGTTTGCAACCGGGGCAGTGGCGGGAGCTTACCCACGAAGAGGTGGCTAAACTAAAGAATAAGTAAGGCGGTTTTTGCAGGAAATGATGGAAATCCTGCAAAAACCGCTTGCTTTTTGGGATGGAAAACGGTATGATAAAGGACAGTATTATGTGCTTGTATGCATACCGAGGTGTAACTTATGAGTGGAGATATTCTGACGCTTGTACAGGAGAATATGGCAACGTTATCCAAGGGACAGAAGCGAATTGCGGCGTTTATCCTGTCCTCCTATGACAAAGCGGCCTTTATGACGGCCAGCAAGCTGGGACAGACCACCAATGTCAGCGAGTCCACGGTCGTTCGTTTTGCGGCGGAGCTGGGCTACGACGGCTATCCCGATATGCAAAAAGCCTTGCAGAAAATGATTCGCAACCGGCTGACCAGTGTTCAGCGCATCGAGATGGCAAATGACCAGATCGGCCGTGAGGGTGTGGTTTCCTCCGTTTTGCGGGCCGATATTGCCAGAATCCGCACCACACTGGAGGAGTTGGACCCTGCCAGCTTTGACCGGGCGGTGGATGCCATTTTGAACGCCAAGAACATCTATATTCTGGGTGTGCGGTCTTCCTCTGCAATTTCCAGATTTCTGGCATTTTACTTCAATTTGATTTTTGACAACGTGCGTGAGATCGACGCCAACACCATCAGCGAAGTGTTCGAGCAGGTGCTGCGTGTGGGTGAGGATGACGTGCTGATCGGAGTCAGTTTCCCCCGATACTCCAGCCGCACGGTAAAGGCCATGCAGTATGCCCAGGATCGTGGCGCCACGGTTGTGGCAATTACAGACAGTGAACATTCGCCCGTAGCGGATCACGCTGATATTATCCTCACGGCAAAAAGTGATATGGCGTCCTTCGTCGACTCTTTGGTTGCACCGCTAAGCCTTGTGAACGCCCTGATTGTGTCGGTCAGCCAAAAACGTAGCCAGGAGGTGGCCAATACCTTCCGCCAGCTGGAGCAGATTTGGGAAGAGTACGACGTATACGAAAAAATCGAGGAATAATCGGAACGCTCCCGAAGACACGTGCTTTGGGAGCGTCTTTGGGAGAGCGGAAATGGGCTACAACAGAGTAATTGTGATTGGTGGCGGGGCGGCCGGTATGATGGCGGCCCGCAGCGCCGCTTTGGCCGGGGCTCAGGTCACCCTGCTGGAACGCAACGAAAAGGTCGGTCGAAAACTGTATATCACAGGAAAAGGTCGCTGTAACGTAACGAACAACAGCCCCGTAAACGAAGTGCTTGCCAACATTCCTGGCAACGGTCGCTTTGTGACAGGCGCCATGCATCGTCTGCCGCCCGGTGCGGTAATGGAGCTGTTTGAGCAGCTGGGTGTTGCGCTGAAGGTTGAGCGTGGAAACCGGGTGTTTCCGGTTTCTGACCGGGCTTCCGACATCATTGATGCACTGCTGCGTGAGCTTCGCCGCCTGCGGGTGAACGTTGTCCGTGACCGTGCCACTGCCATCAAAACCCGGGACGGTGCGGTGACCGGGGTAGCAGGAGAGCAGGGAGATTACTCATGTGGTGCGGTTGTGCTTGCTACGGGAGGTGCATCCTATCCGGGCACCGGTTCCACCGGTGATGGATACGATATAGCTGCCGAAGTGGGACATACAATGGTTCCGCCCCGTCCATCCCTGATCCCGTTGGAGGCTGAGGAGAGCTTTTGCGGTGCCATGCAGGGACTTTCACTCAAAAATGTTGCGCTTAAGGTTAAAAACAGCAAGAAAAAGGTGGTTTTTCAGGAACAGGGGGAGATGCTGTTTACGCACTTTGGCCTGTCCGGTCCGCTGGTGCTCAGTGCCAGTGCCTGTATGCGGGAGTGGGACGACGAGCGGTATACTGCGGTCATTGACCTGAAACCCGCTCTGGATGAGCAAAAGCTTGATGCCCGCCTTGTTCGTGAACTGAGTGAGCGGTCCAATCAGGACTTCCAAAATATTTTGGGCAGTTTGGTCCCTCGCTTGATGGTTCCTGTTATGGTGGAGCTGACAGAAATTTCGCCCCATACCAAGGGACACGAGATTTCCAAAGGGCAGCGCAGACGCCTGCTGGAAACGTTGAAAAACCTCACCATTCACATTGCCGGGCCCAGACCTCTTTCCGAGGCAATCGTTACAGCGGGTGGTATCAAGGTTAGTGAGGTAGACCCTAAAACCATGGCCTCCCGCAAGGTTCAGGGACTGTTCCTGGCTGGCGAGGTACTGGATGTAGATGCCTACACCGGCGGATTCAACCTGCAGATTGCATGGGCCACCGGAGCGGTTGCGGGCGAAAGTGCAGCCAATTATTGTAACGAATTGAGGAGGATAGAGCCATGAAACACATCAGCGTGGCAATTGACGGCCCGTCCGGCGCCGGAAAGAGCACCCTTGCACGGCGTGCCGCTGCGGAAATGGGATATCTCTATGTAGACACCGGCGCTATTTATCGCACGGTGGCGGTTGGGGCGCTGCGCCGTGGCGTGGAGCCTTCCGATGGGGCCGCCGTGGAGTCCATTCTGCAGGATATGCAAATCGAGCTGGCCTACAATGCCGAGGATGGTCTGCAGCATATGTATCTGGATGGGGAGGACGTTTCCGAACAGATCCGCCTGCACGAAATTTCCCAGCACGCATCTAAAATCTCTGCCATTCCTAAGGTACGGGAGTTTTTGCTGGAGCTGCAGCGGGATTTGGCCCGCAAGCATGATGTGGTTATGGACGGGCGTGATATCGGCACCGTGGTGCTGCCCGATGCCAAGGTCAAAATCTTCCTGACCGCTTCGGCCGAGGCACGGGCCCGGCGCCGCTTTCTGGAATTGCAACAGCGTGGCCAGCAGGCGGATTTTGAAACCGTACTGCGTGATATTATTCTCCGTGACGAACAGGACAGCAACCGTCCCATTGCGCCTCTGCGTCGTGCGGAGGATGCCGTGCTGATCGACACCACCGAGCTCGACCTGGAACAGAGCCTGCAGGCGATTCTTTCTGCCATTCGTGGAGGAATTTAAGGGATGAAGGAAAATCGTTTATACCGGGTGCTTTATGCCGTGCTTTGGCCTGTGTTCCATTTGCTGTACCCCATCCGGGTTTCGGGTCGTGAAAACATCCCGGAGGGTGCAGCCATCCTTTGCCCAAACCACACCCATGCGCTTGACCCCTTTTTTGTGGTCTTTGCGTTCCGCCGCAAGCACATTATGCGTGCCATGGCGAAAGCGGAGCTGATGCGTGTTCCTGTGATCGGCTGGATCCTGCGCAACATCGGCGTGTTTGGCGTTGAGCGCGGCAGTGCGGATATTACTGCTGTTAAGACGGCCTTGCGCCACTTGAAGGGCGGACGCAAGCTGCTGATGTTCCCCGAGGGGACCCGTGTGGGTGAGGGGGAGAGTGTGGAAGCGAAAACCGGCGCAGCTATGTTCTCCGTCCGTGCCGGCGTTCCCATCGTTCCTATCTATATTGAGGCCCATAAACGGCTGTTTCGTAAAAACCGTGTGATCATCGGACAACCCTTTATGCCCCAGATTTCCGGGCGGAAAGGGACGGCGGAGGAGTACCGTGCCATCGCCGACGACCTGATGGTGCGCATCCACGCTTTGGAGGTGGACAGACCGTGAACATCACGTTGGCGAAATCCGCCGGCTTTTGCTATGGCGTGCGCAGAGCGGTAGAGCTTGCGGATGCAACTGCGAAAGAAGGCTGTCCCTGCGTTATGCTGGGTTCCATCATACATAACAAGGATGTGGTGCAGCACCTTGCTTGCCAGGGACTGGTTGCGGTGGAAAATGTAGAGCACGTGCCGGACGGCTGTGCGGTTATTATCCGTTCGCACGGCGAGGGGCGTCAGATCTATGACCGTCTTGCAGAGAAAAATGCTGTAATTCTGGATGCCACCTGCCCAAACGTAAAACACATACACGATCTTGTTATCCGGGCGGAGGAGGACGGACGCACGGCGGTCATCATCGGCACACCTGACCATCCTGAGGTGTTGGCTATCGCTGGTTGGTGCAAACATCCCGTAGTGCTGGAAAACGCCAAGGCGCTGGTTTGCTGGCTGGATGAAGTACCGGAGCGGCGTGTTTTACCCCTGACCTTTGTGTCCCAGACCACGTCTACAAAAAAGATTTGGTCCGAGTGCGTAGAAATTGCAAAAAAAGAGTGTACAAATACAAAAATATTTGATACAATATGCGGTGCAACATCGAAAAGACAGGAAGAGGCGCAGCGCCTTGCCGCACAGAGCGATGCTATGGTGGTTATCGGGGACAGTAAAAGCTCCAATACCAAGCGCCTGGCCGAGTTGTGCAGGCAGCTTTGTCCGGATGTGCGCTTGATCGAGCGTGCGGACGAGCTTGACACGGCATCTCTTCACAAGCTTTCCAATGTGGGCATCACTGCGGGCGCCTCTACGCCCGAGTGGATAATAAAGGAGGTCTATAACAAAATGAGCGAAGAAATCATGGAGATCGAAAAATCCTTTGCGGAGCTGCTGGAGGAGTCGATCAAAACTTTAAATACGGGGGATAAGGTTACTGGTACCGTTGTGGCCATCACGCCGACCGAGATCCAGGTTGAGCTGGGCATCAAGTATCCCGGCTATATCCCCGTTGACGAGTTTTCCGACGATCCTTCTGTCAAGATCGAGGAGCAGGTGAAGGTCGGCGACGAGATCGAAACCTACGTTATCCTGGTCAGCGACCGTGACTGCATGGTCAAGCTGTCCAAGAAGCGCCTTGACATGGTCAAGGGCTGGGAAGAGGTCGAGGCCGCTGTCGAGAACAAGTCCGTCATGGACGGCGTTGTTACCGAGGAGAACAAGGGCGGCATCGTGGTGTCTGTCAAGGGTGTGCGTGTGTTCGTGCCCGCTTCTCAGACTGGTCTGCCCCGTGAGGCTGAGATGAGCCAGCTGCTGAAGCAGAAGGTTCGTCTGCGCATTACCGAGGTCAACCGTGCCCGCCGCCGTGTGGTGGGTT
Organism: Lawsonibacter sp.; assembly: GCA_045601985.1. Classification (GTDB taxonomy): domain Bacteria; phylum Bacillota; class Clostridia; order Oscillospirales; family Oscillospiraceae; genus Lawsonibacter. The sequence goes on from JAZSAQ010000089.1 coordinate 47,449, forward strand.
CCATTCGTGCCGTGGCCGCCGAGGAGCGTGCTGCCATCGCCGCCAAGGTGTGGGAGGAGATCGAGGAGGGCAAGCGCTACAGCGGCGTTGTCAAGTCCCTGACCTCTTACGGCGCCTTTGTCGACATCGGTGGCGTGGACGGTATGGTTCACATCTCTGAGCTGACCTGGAGCCGCATCAAGCATCCTTCTGAGGCTGTTTCCGTTGGCGATAATGTCGAGGTGTACGTTATCTCCGTTGACAAGGACAAGAAGAAGATCTCTCTGGGCGTGAAGGATCATGCCGAGGATCCCTGGGCCAAGTTCACCGCTACTTACGAGGTTGGCAGTGTTGCTGAGGTCAAGATTGTCAAGCTGATGGACTTTGGCGCCTTTGCCGAGATCGTTCCCGGTGTTGACGGTCTGATCCACATTTCCCAGATTGCCGATCATCGTGTGGAGAAGCCCGGCGACGTCCTGTCCGAGGGTCAGGCAGTCGAGGCCAAGATCACCGACATCGACATGGAGAAGAAGAAGGTTTCCCTCTCCATCCGTGCCCTGATCGAGGTTGTTGAGGCTCCCGCTGAGGAAGCTGATGAGGCTTCCGAGGAGACTGAGGCTTAATTTAATCCGTCTGCTAAACCGGGTGTCGGCGTGGACCGACACCCGGTTTTTGCTTGCACAACTGGAAAATTTAGAAAAAAACGGGAAATGAAACCTTGCCGCAGGCGACAAAATGTGATATAATTTAAGAAGGTTGGTTAATTATATCATATTTGCGTATCGGAGGTGGGGGAATATGTTCCACGTTGGTGACAAGATTGTGCATCCTATGCATGGTGCAGGTGTTGTGGAGAGTATCGTCGAGAATAAAATCGACGGCGTAGTTCGGGAATACTATGTCATGCGGTTGCCGGTGCGTTCCATGGTGGTTATGATCCCCACCCACAACTGTGTTGAAATCGGCGTGCGCCCCATTGCCGACCAGCAGCAGGCGCAGCAGATCCTTGCCTGCCTTGCCGGCATCGAGGCCGAGGTGGAACAGAATTGGAATCGCCGCTATCGTGAGAACATGGAACGGCTGAAAAGCGGTGATTTACTGGAGGTCGCCAAGGTAATCAAGAGTTTGATGGTTCGTGACAGCGAGCGTGGCCTTTCCAACGGAGAGCGTAAAATGCTCCACTCCGCAAAGGAAATCTTGGTATCGGAGCTTGTTCTGGCGCTTGATAACGATTACGGAAGTGTTGAGACGCAAATCACGGAGGCCTTGTCTAAATAAGTTGAAAAAGGAGCCGAATGGCTCCTTTTTTGCAGGAGGAAGAACGACATGTTAGGTTTTCTTTCCAAACTCAAGCGAAAAAAAGAGGGGTTGATTTGTTCTGCGGTCGTGGTTGCTGCCGGTAGTGCACGGCGCATGGAGGGAATCGACAAAATCATGGCGCCCTTAGGCGGGATTCCTATTTTAGTGCGCACTTTGCAGGCGTTTCAGCTATGTGACGATATTGACGAGATTGTCATTGTTACAAGGGAAGATCTGTTGGAGGAGATAGGTCGGCTCTGTGAGGAATATAAGATTGATAAGGTTTCTTCTGCTGTAATTGGTGGCGCAGAACGTGTGCTGTCTGTACAGAACGGATTGCGTCAGGTGCGCAAGGATGCCGGCATCATTGCCATTCACGACGGTGCACGCCCCTTTGTTTCCAAACGGGTGCTGCATGACGTGCTGCGGCAGGCCATGCTGTCCGGCGCAGCTGCCCCGGCCATTGCGGTGAACGACACGATCAAACGTGTGAACGAAGATGAACGGATCACCGATACGGTGGACCGCAGCAACCTGCGTGCGGTCCAGACGCCTCAGGTTTTCCAGGCGGATTTGATCCGTATTGCCATCGACAAGGCGGTGGAGGAGGGCGCAGCTGTGACTGACGATTGCTCTGCCGTAGAGCGGCTTGGTGTGGGCGTGATTTTAACGCACGGTGAACGAGAAAATATCAAAGTGACCACGCCATTTGATATGGTGCTGGGGCAGGCAATTTTGGAGTCGAGAGGGGAGTAAACATGTTTCGGATCGGACACGGTTACGATGTGCACCGCTTGGTCACAGAGCGCAAGCTGATTTTGGGCGGCGTTGAAATCCCGTATGAGTTTGGCTTGCTGGGCCATTCCGATGCAGATGTGCTGACTCATGCGGTGATGGATGCACTGCTTGGTGCCGCCGCTCTGGGCGATATTGGCAAGCACTTTCCCGATACGGATCCCGCTTACAAAGGAGCAGATAGCCTTAAGCTGTTGGATCATGTGATGGCTCTGTTGGCGGAAAAGGGCTGGCGTGTAAGCAATGTAGATGCAACTATTGTTGCACAGCGCCCCAAACTGGCGGCGTTTCTGCCGGAGATGAAGAGAAAACTGGCGGTGCGTATGCAGGTAGAACCGGAACGGGTCAATGTAAAGGCTACGACCGAGGAAAAGCTTGGCTTTACCGGCTCCGGCGAAGGTATGGCGGTTCATGCGGTGGCACTGCTGGAACGGATTTGATATAAAAGGGACGGAGTTTGCTCCGTCCCTTTTTTGTGTCGGTACGGTGTGGGGCGCATAAGATGGGCTGTGAGGGATCATTGCCAGGAAAGGACGGGATCGGAATGGTCAATTACCTCATTTTGTGCCGCTCGCTGACCCATGCGCAGCGATCGGCCTTCGCTTTGGAACGGGCGGGGATTTCTGCCCGGGTGCTGCGTTGCCCCAAAGGAATTTCGACAGAGGAGGGGTGCAGCCATTGCGTCAAAATTTCAAACCGTGCATTTGAACAGGCGCTTCATGTATTGTTTCAAGCCGATCTGGAGCCAAAGCACGTGTTTGCTCGGGATAATGCGGGCAGGTTCGAGGAGGTTGCATTTCCGTGATATATTTGGACAGTGCCGCAACCACAATGCAAAAACCCGATCGGGTAATGCGGGCGATGGTTCGTGCCATGGAACGCATGGCAAGCCCGGGCCGGGGAAGCCACAAAGCAGCGGAACTGGCGGCAGAAACAGCCTTCACCTGCCGTGTGGAAGCGGCAAAACTGTTTGGAATAAGTGATCCGGGAAACGTGGTATTTACCTGCAACGCAACCCACGGCCTGAATATTGCCATTAAATCCCTTGTGTCGCCCGGAAGTACAGTGGTGATCTCGGGTTACGAGCACAATGCAGTCACACGGCCGTTGCATGCCATTGGTCAGGTGGATATCCGGGTGGCAGACGCACCTATGTTCCGTCCAAAGGAGATGCTTGCACGATTTGAACAGCTGGTCACACCTGAGGTCAGCTGCGTTATCTGCACCCATATGTCCAACGTATTTGGATATATTCTGCCGATGGATGACATTGCGAAACTCTGCCGACAACGAAAGGTGCCGCTGATCGTAGACGCCTCCCAGTCGGCCGGTTGTGTCCCTGTGGATGCAGGGCGGTGGAAGGCTGCCTTTGTGGCAATGCCCGGACACAAGGGCCTGTACGGACCACAGGGGACGGGACTTCTGCTGTGTGGGGCACAACCACGGACGTTGTTGGAAGGTGGAACCGGAAGTGCCTCTGCCATGCAGCAGATGCCGGACTATCTGCCGGACCGCTTGGAAGCAGGGACACATAACATCCCCGGAATCGCAGGTCTGCTGGAGGGCCTTCGATTTGTTCGCGGCAAAGGGGTGGAAGAAATCGGCCGTGCGGAAACAAAATTAAGCCGATGGGCGGCGTACAGACTGTCAAAAATCCCCGGCATCCGGGTGTTTGAGCAACAGGCAGGGGAGGACTGCCGCGGTGGCGTGCTGTCCTTCAGGGCGGAGCAACAGGATTGTGAAGAGCTTGGTCAACGGCTGGGGACACTGGGCTTTGCTGTCCGCAGTGGACTACACTGTGCACCGCTGGCTCACACCAGTGCGGGAACCTTTGAAACCGGGACGGTTCGAGCCAGCGTCTCTGTGTTTAACACAAAGCAGGAGCTGGAATTTTTTGCCCGTGCGGTTGCACGAATAACGGCATAACGTGGTGTTTTCGCCGCAGCCTGAAATGATGGGCTGCGGCAAATCTTTTTTTGTGAAAAAATCCTGTAGTTTCAGGGGTAGAGCGCTTGATATTTTTGGATTCTTATTGTATAATGTATTGGTATAATTTTAACCTGCCAGATTGTTGCCATGGGAAGAAAGCGAGGGAGTACAGTGCAGGCAGTGATTCGATTTTTTGATACCGTTTTCGGCGTGATCCGCATTAGCGACATACTGGATATTGCCATTCTTTCTGTTTTTATCTATAAGCTGATTTGGATGACGAGAAAGAACAGCTTTGGCCGCGTTTTGAAGGGCGTTGGTGTGTTGCTGGTCATCATGGCACTGGCCTCTGTGCTGAAGCTGTATGCCGTAAGCTACCTGTTCAACATCGTGATTGACTGGGGCGTGCTGGCTCTTGTGGTCATCTTTCAGCCGGAAATTCGTCGGATTTTGGAGCGTGTGGGTGACAGCCGCCTGTTCAACGCTCTGTTTTCCTCGCAGGTCCGTGATGTGAACGCTGTCGAGCACGCCATCAATGAAACGGTGGAGGCCTATGAGCTTATGTCCGGGGACAAAGTTGGTGCGCTCATGGTATTTGAGCGGCAGAACCATCTCGATGACATTATCAAGACCGGCACGACTCTGGATGCCGCCGCCAGTGCGGAGCTGCTGAAAAACATTTTCTGGAATAAGGCCCCCCTGCATGACGGTGCGGTCATCGTTCGAAACGGCAGAATCGTCGGGGCTGGTTGCATGCTCCCGCTGTCAAGCAATGTGAATTTGAGCCGGGATCTTGGTATGCGCCACAGGGCCGGCATTGGTGTCAGTGAGCATTCCGATGCGGTGGTCGCCATTGTATCGGAGGAAACCGGCTCCATCTCCGTTGCCGTGGGCGGTATGCTCAAGCGGCATCTTGCTCCGGAAACCTTCCGGCGTCTTTTGGAGAATGAATTGTTGACCAAGGTAGAAAACGAGAATGTGAATGTGATGACGTTGATTTCCTCGCTGCTCAAGCGCAGCAGAAAGGGGGATGAACAGGATGAAACCAATTAAGGAGAGACGATGGGTCTACGTCCTGCTGTCTGTGCTGATAGCCACAACACTGTGGTTGTTTGTCCGTATGGACGAGGATCCCGAAATGGAAAACCGAGAGCGGGCCGTTCCTGTGGTTACCACCGGTGAGCGTGTGCTGGAGACGCAGGGGTTGATGATTGACAGCATTTCGCCCTCGGATGTTACCCTGATCTGGAAGGGTAACTGGCGTGAGGTCAGCCAACTGAACCGTGACAATGTTAGTGTCAGCGTGGACGTTTCCAAGATTACGGAGCCGGGTGAGTATAACCTGGAGTTTGTCCCGGTTTACCCCGCCACTGTGGCAACGTCCGAGGTGTCCCTGCAAAACAGTATCCCACAGACCATCAGCGTCACCGTGACCAAGATTTACACCAAGTCGGTGGACATTCAGCCTGTATTTAAGGGCAGCGTCAAGGACGGCTATCAGGCAGGCGAGATCATCGTCGAGCCCGAGCAGGTGCAGATCAGCGGTACGCAGGAGAAAGTGGATGACGTTCACCGTGTGCAGGTCGTGCTGGAGCAGAAGAACATGGAAGAAAGCTTTTCCGGCGAGTTGGAGCTGCAGTTCCTGGACCAGGCTGGCAAGGTGGTTGAAACCACAGGTTTGCGCCTGAGTATGGAGCGGGCGCAGGTATATATGCCGATTGTGGTCATGAAGGAAATCCCTCTGTCGGTCGACTTTGTTGCCGGCGGCGGCGCCACGATCGACAACGTTGAGTATTCCATCGAACCTGCCTCCATCACGGTGTCCGGGCCGGAAGAAGTGCTCGGGAACCTTGAACATATCACCCTTGGTAAGATCGATTTGTCCCAGGTGGCCGGCGACTACACAGACGAATACCCCATCTATCTGTCGGCGGGCCTGATAAACATCAGCGGAACCGAAACTGCACAGGTCAACGTTACGGTCAGCGGTTTGGTTACCAAGACGGTGGAAGTGGAAACCATTGAATTGATGAACGTCCCGAAGGGGTACAAGGCGGCACTGGTCACGCAAAAGCGTGTTGTGACCCTGCGTGGCACGCAGGAGGCCCTGGATAAAGTGCTGATGCCTCAGATTCGCATGGTAGCGGATTTGTCCGAACTGGCCGCAACCGGCTCCTACAACGTGCCCGCCAAGGTGTACTTGTATGCCGGAAGTGAAGTGGGCGTGATAGGACAGAACAGCGTGGTCGTCAAGCTGACACGGGGCTAATCTGCGGAAGGAGAGAACATCCATGCTGCAAACTGCGGTTGTGAAACGTATTCTGTCTGCAGATTTGGCCGAAGTGTCGCTGATGCGGCAGACGCAGTGCGGTCTTGACTGTACAAGCTGTGATGGATGCCGGCAAAAGCCAGGGCAGGAGCTGCTGGCCCTGGCGGACAACCGGTTGGGTGCGAGTGTCGGCGATGTTGTATCGGTTCAACCCAGCCACAGTTGGGCAGCTTTTCTGGTGTGGCTGCTGCCCTGTGTGGGATTGTTTGGAGGCTACGGCTTGGCCGGAATGCTTGTTGCGTCACAGGGTGTTTGCATTCTTGCTGCGTTTGTTGGCCTTACAGCTGGGTTTCTGCCTGCGGTTTTGGTCAACCGTGCCGCAAGTAAGCGGAACCGGCCGGAGTTTACCATCGTTTCCCTTGGGAGGTGAAGGCGTATCTTCGGATATGTGCGGCCCCTGCGTGGGGAAATGAAATGCAAGGATTTTGATCTGTATCGTGCCACTTACTGCGGATTGTGCCGAACCCTTCGGCGCCGCTGTGGTCTGCTGGCACCGATGATCCTCAATTACGACTTTACCTTTCTTGCGTTGCTTTTGGCACCCAAGGACGGAGAGCAGGTAACCTGCAGGCACCGATGCCACGTCGTCCCTACAAAACGCTGCATGTGCGAGCAATCCGCCGCACTGGAGCATGCGGCAGACGCCAGTGTGATATTGACCTATTGGCAGCTGGAGGATAAAATTCTCGACGGAACGGGCATCAAACGATTCGGTGCTGCTGTTGTGCGGTGGTTGCTGGGTGGTGCGTACACCAAGGCGGCCGGCAGATTACCGGAGTTTGACCATATCGTTTGCGGGCAGTTAGATGCACTGCATCAGTTGGAGAGGGAGAACTGCTCTTCCATCGATAAGGTGGCGGATACGTTCGCAAAACTACTGACTGCGGCTGCGCCTATTCGGGGCGATGCAGGCCAACAGCGTGCCATGGACCAGCTGCTTTACCATTTGGGGCGCTGGATCTATCTTGTGGATGCCAGGGATGATTTGGAGGACGACCGCAGATCCGGCAGCTATAACCCCATCGCACTGCGATGGGAGGACGGTCCCTCGGACCAAGAGCTGGCGCTGACACTGACCCATTCCGTGTCCCTGATGCAAAGCGCAGCGGCTTTGATCGAATTTGGCCGCCAAACAGCTTTGGTTGAAAACGTGTTATACTACGGCCTTCCCGCCGTGCAGAGGGCGGTACTCTCCGGACAGTGGAGGCAGATAAAAAAACAGAAGATTTGGAGTAACAAAGCATGAATGATCCCTACAGTGTGCTGGGCGTGGATCCAAGCGCCAGCGACGAGGAAATCAAGCGAGCCTACCGGGATTTGGCACGCAAGTACCACCCGGACAATTATCAGGACAACCCTCTTGCCGACCTGGCAGAGGAAAAAATGAAGGCCATCAACGAGGCGTATGATGCTATACAGAAACAGCGCCAGAGCGGTGGGGGAACGTACCATTCCCAGACCTCCTATAGGAATTCCTCTGGCGGAAGTGCCGCCTTCGCCCGTGTCCGTAGCGCAATTTCGACCGGTGATTTACAGCTTGCGGATCGGTTACTTGGCGAAATTACGGACCACGGTGCCGAATGGCATTTCCTAAGCGGTGCGGTGGCATACCGCCGTGGCTGGCTGGATGAGGCCCGGCAGCATTATCAGATTGCCTGCCAGTTGGATCCCGGGAATATGGAGTATCGTCAGGCGCTGGCCATGATGCAAAGGGCTGGCGGCGGGTTTTCGCCGTACGGAAGCAACAGCGGTATGTCCGACTGCTGCACGACCTATCTGTGTCTGCGTTGCCTGTGTCCGTTCGATGGCGGTCTGTTCTGTTAAGCTAAACGAAAAGAGAGGTATGTGACATGATCAAAAGCATGACCGGCTATGGCCGGGGAGAGGCTGTGCTGAATGGTCGCTCCATTACTGTTGAAATCCGCTCGGTCAACAATCGCTACCTGGATTGTACCGTTAAGCTACCCCGGCTCTATATCTTTGCCGAGGATGCGATCAAAACCCGGGTTCAGGGCGCCATTTCCCGTGGCAAGGTGGATGTGTTCGTCAGCTTGGACAACGCCGAGGTGGAGGAGATCGTCATCTCCGTCAACAAGCCTGTGGCGGACAGCTACTATGCAGCACTGGTTGCTCTGCGGGATCAGTACCAGCTGAAGGATGACATCTCCGTGTCTCTGCTGTCCAAGTTCCAGGACGTGCTGCTGGTGGAAAAGAGCCAGGAGGATATGGAGGCTGTTGCAGCAGACATCTGCACGGTGCTGGATGCGGCATTGGCCGATTACAACCAGATGCGAGCCAGGGAGGGCGAAAAGCTGGCGGATGATATCCGTGAACGGGCCGCTACCATCAAGGGTCTGCTTGCCATGGTGGAGGAGCGTTCCCCCAAAACCGTGTCCGACTACCGTGCCAGGCTGGAGGCGCGCATGCGTGACGTGCTTGCCAACACGCAGCTGGATGAAAGCCGAATCCTGACCGAGGCGGCAATCTTTGCCGACAAGGTTGCCGTGGACGAGGAGACCGTCCGCCTGCACAGCCATCTGGAACAGCTGGACGGCATGCTGGCAAGCGGCGTTCCCGTTGGCAGAAAGCTGGACTTCCTGATTCAGGAGTTCAATCGTGAGGCCAACACCATCGGCTCCAAGTGCACCGATTTGGAGATTTCCCGCTACGTGGTGGACATGAAAGCTGAGATTGAAAAAATCCGTGAGCAGGTCCAGAATGTGGAGTAAGGGGAGTCGAGGGCTGTGAAACTGATTAATATCGGCTTTGGAAACATGATTTCCGCCGGACGCCTCGTAGCCATCGTAAGTCCGGACTCCGCTCCCATCAAACGTATGGTGCAGGAGGCACGTGACCGCGGCATTCTGATCGATGCAACCTACGGGCGTAAAACCAGCTCCGTGCTGATCATGGACAATGACCATCTGGTGCTTTCGGCTCTGTCACCGGAAACGGTGGCCGGCCGGCTGGAGGACAGGGGTGTCTCTGCCGACGAGGAGGATGATGTATGATTTCGAAAAAGAAAGCCAAGGGCCAACTGATCGTATTGTCCGGTCCCTCCGGAACCGGAAAGAGCACGGTCATTGCCGAGCTGATGGCGCAGCGTGACCTGTTCTTTTCTGTGTCCTACACCACACGTGAGCCCAGAGTGGGCGAGGCGGACGGTGTGAACTACAACTTTATCACAAAGCAGGAATTTGAGCGAATGATCGCTGCAGACGAGCTGCTGGAGTACGCCGAGTACGTAAACAATTTCTACGGCACCTCTTTGAAGGTCATCCGGGAAAAACTGGATGCCGGAATTGATGTGCTGCTGGATATTGAGGTGAAGGGTGCGGCAAAGGTACGTCAGCGCTGCCCCGATGCCATCTTTATTTTCATGATCCCTCCGTCTTTTGAAGAGCTGTCCCGCCGCCTGCGTGGCCGGAACACGGACGATGAGACGGTGATCGCCGGCCGCCTGGAAAAGGCCCGCCTGGAGTATAAAGAGATCCCCAACTACGACTACCTTGTGGTCAATGACAAGGTGGCGAACGCAGTTAGTGAGATCGAATCCATCCTCACTGCGGCAGAGTGCCGTGTAGCAAACAGAAAATATATTGTTGAAGGAGATAATGCGTTATGATGCTCTACCCCCCTATGAAGGACCTGCTGGCCAATGTGCACAGCCGCTATGAACTGGTAAACGTGGTGGCCTGCCGTGCCCGTGAAATCGCCTACGAGGCGGAGGAGAACGGCACCCATCTGGAGGATAAGCCTGTCAGCATTGCCATCCGTGAGGTGGCTGCCGGTAATAAGGACGCCGAATAAGTCCGAACAAACCGAAACAAGCAGGCGCAATGTGCCTGTGGCTTGTTTGTAACGAAAAGGGGCGGTGAAATGGCAGAACAAACGGTGGCGAAAATTGCGCTTTCCAGGGCGTTGTATGCCATTGATAAGCCCTACGACTACTTGGTACCCGAACTCATGGCCGAAACACTGCGTCCCGGTATGCGGGTGTTGGTTCCGTTTGGTAACGGAAACCAGCCCAGCGACGGGATCGTCCTCGCCCTTTCCAAAGGCAGCGGAACCCGACTAAAAAGCATCGTCAGTGTGCTGGACGATGAGCCGGTACTGAACGACAAACTGCTAAAACTGGCTTTGTGGATGCGTGAGCGCTGTTTCTGCACTGTGTACAGTGCGGTAAAGGCTATGCTGCCGGCTGGTCTTTATTTTTCCGTGCGGGACCGCTGCCTGATCCGATCGGATATGGGCAGGGAGGAGGCCTATGCAGCAGCGGGGAACTCTGCTGTGGCCAAAAAGCTGCTGGATATGCTGTACGCTTGTGGCGGTAGCGCCGATATGGAGCAAATCCGCCTCGCCTTCGGCGAAAAATCCCCGTCATCCGCCATCAAATTGCTCAGCGAACAGAATGTCATCCTGGTGGAGACCGACGCCCACCGTGCAGTGAACGATAAGACCCAAAACATTGCGGTACTTGCCGTTCCGGCGGAGGAGGCCATGGCGCAGGTAACGCCAAAGCGTAAAACGGCTCCGCTGCACTACAGTGTAATGGAGCTGCTGTGCGCCATTGGCAGCGCCAACAGTAAGGAGCTTTGCTACTTTACCGGCGCTTCACCGGCCACACTGCGTACCCTGGCGAAAAAGGGCCTGATTACACTGGAAAAGCAGGAGGTTCTGCGCCGTAAAGCGGTGGAAGTCCCGCCGGCGGAACCGATACAGCTCAATGCCGAGCAGAGCGCTGTTCTGGACCGGCTAACCAACCTTGCAGCCGGAGAGAAACCTGCAGCCGCACTGCTGTACGGTGTGACCGGAAGCGGCAAAACACAGGTGTATATCAAGCTGATACAGGCCGTGCTTGCCAAAGGACGTACCGCCATGGTACTGGTACCGGAAATTGCACTGACCCCTCAGCTGCTGCGTATCTTTGCAGCGCACTTTGGGGAAAACATTGCCGTACTGCACAGCAGTCTGCACGCCGGTGAACGGTACGACGAGTGGAAACGGGTCAAAAGCGGCAGGGCACAGGTAGTAATTGGAACCCGCTCGGCTGTGTTTGCCCCGCTGGATAACATCGGCGTCATTATCCTGGATGAGGAGCAGGAGTCTTCTTACAAATCGGAGAACAGCCCTCGATACCATGCACGGGATATCGCAAAATATCGCTGTGCCCAGGATAACGCCTTGCTTGTGCTTGGTTCTGCCACACCCAGCGTTGAAACCATGTATTATGCGCAAACCGGTCAGTATAGCTTGGTTCTCCTTGAAAAACGATATAATCAAAAAGCCATGCCGCAGGTTTTGGTTGCGGATATGAAGGACGAGCTGCGCCGGGGCAACGGTGGTGCTATCAGCACCCTGCTGCGGGACGAGATTCAGGCAAACCTGGAACGTGGCGAACAAACCATTCTGTTTTTGAATCGTCGTGGCGCCAGCCGCATGGTGTCCTGCGGAGAGTGCGGTCATGTGCCCGAATGTCCACGCTGCTCGGCCCATCTGACCTACCACTCAGCCAACGGACGGCTGATGTGCCACTACTGTGGCCATTCCCAGCGCCTGCCGGATAGCTGTCCGGAGTGCGGCGGTGGCCTAAACTTTATCGGTGTGGGTACCCAGCGGGTGGAGGAGGAGCTTGCAGAGCTGTTTCCCGGCGTGGAGGTACTGCGTATGGACACGGATACCGTCACCGCCGCCAAACCACACGAGTATTATTTAGAGCGATTTCGCAAGGAAAAGGTTCCCATCTTGATTGGAACACAGATGGTAGCCAAGGGGTTGGATTTTGAAAACGTGACCCTTGTTGGTGTCATTGCGGCGGACCTTGCACTGTATGCCGAGGATCTGCGTGCGGCAGAGCGTACGTTCTCGCTGCTGACCCAGGTGGTTGGTCGTGCGGGACGAGGGGAGAAGTCCGGCAGAGCCGTAATTCAAACCTATACCCCGGATCATGAGGTGATCCGTTTTGCCGCTGGGCAGGACTATGACAGCTTTTATCAGCAGGAAATCGAGATGCGGAAGCTGCGTGGAACCCCACCTTTTGCTGACCTGACGCTGATTACCGTGTCCGGCTTGGACGAGGCCTGCGTTCTGCGGACCTGTATGAAGTTGCGTGGCGGTCTTGAGAAGGGCCTTGCAGAGGGCAGCTATCAGATTCTGGGCCCCGCACCTGCGGTCATTACCAAAGTCAATAACCGCTATCGCTATCACCTGACCTTAACCGGTCGCAGTACTCCGGAGCAGCGGCGCCTGGTGGCCCAAATGCTGCGTGCGGTACACCAAGATAAGGAATGCAAGGGCGTTTCTGCCTTTGCTGACATTAACCCCATGGACTAAAGGAGTTGTTTTCCGTGGCAATCAGAGAAATTGTGACCCAAGGCGACCCTGTGCTGAACAAGGTCTGCCACCCTGTGACGCAGTTCGATCAAAAGCTTTGGGATCTACTGGAGGATATGCATGATACCCTGGCCCAGTCCCATGGTGTGGGCCTGGCCGCACCTCAGATCGGTATCCTGCGCCGTGTGGTGCTGGTCATCAACGGTGAGGGCAGGGTAATCGAGCTGATCAATCCCACCATTGTCCACGCCGAGGGCGAGCAGGAGGATTTTGAGGGGTGTTTGAGCCTGCCCGGCAAGTGGGGCGTGGTCAAGCGCCCTATGCGTGTACGTGTGCGGGCCCAGGACCGCAACGGCAACTGGTTTGAGGAGGAGGACGAGGATCTGACTGCCCGCTGCTTCTGCCACGAGCTGGATCATCTGGACGGGCATCTGTTTTCCGAACTGGCTGACCGACTCTATACCACCGAAGAATTGGACGCCATGAGAGAAGAGGAGTAACCATGCGAATTCTGTTTATGGGAACACCGGATTTTGCCGTGCCTTCTTTGGAGGCGCTGGTCAATGCCGGGCATGAAATTTGCGGCGTCTTTACCCAGCCGGATAAACCGAAAAACCGGGGAATGAAGTTGCAGGCCCCCCCTGTAAAGGAGTTTGCCCTTGCACATGATATTCCGGTTTTTCAGCCTGAAACGGTGAAGGACGGCAGCGCCCTGGCTACCATTCAGCAGCTGCAGCCGGAACTGATTGCAGTGGCGGCCTATGGTCGCATCCTGCCCGTGGACATTTTGGACTATCCCGTCTACGGATGCATCAATGTCCATTCGTCCCTGTTGCCCAAGTATCGTGGTTCCGCTCCCATTCACTGGGCGATTCTGAATGGCGACAGTGAAAGCGGCGTGACCATCATGCACATGGCCAAGGCCATGGATGCCGGCGATATTATTGCTCAGGTGACTACGCCCATCGACCCCAACGAAACGGTGGAAACCCTACATGACCGCCTGGCGCAGATGGGCGCCGAACTGTTGGTTGACGTTGTGGCCCGAATCAAAGCCGGAACGGCAACCCGTACTCCGCAAGACGAGAAAAAGGTGACCTTTGCACCAATGCTCTCACGGGAGCTGTCGCCGCTGGATTGGAGCCGCCCCGCCAGATGTCTGCACAATCAGGTACGTGGCCTGGTGCCTTGGCCTGCAACCACAACCGATATCATCGGGCAGCAACCGGTAAAAGTGTTTCAAACCGAGTTGACCGGTGAGATCACCACAGCCGAACCGGCAACCATCCTTGCGGCCGGAAAGAACGGCATTGATGTAGCCTGCGGCGATGGGTATGTACTGCGTATCAAGCAGTTGCAGGCGCAGGGTGGCAAACGCATGGCGGCTGCCGATTATCTGCGTGGGCATCCGATTGAGCTTTGATTTGAGAACATAACGACAGGAGGTGTAACCATGGATGCAAGAAATGTGGCGCTTTTGACCCTTTGCGCCTGTGAACGACAGGGGGGCTGGTCTGACGGCGTACTGAAAAAGCAGCTGGCTCAGGCCGGTTTGGACAGCCGTGACGCCGCTTTGGCCACCCAAATTTGCTTTGGCGTGGTGCAAAATCGCATCCTGTTGGACTTTTACATCTCCAAATTCTCCAATATTCCCCTGAAACGCATGGAAAGCAGGGTCGTGGAGGCCTTGCGCATCGGCCTGTATCAGATGCTGTTTCTGACTCGAATTCCACACAGCGCCGCAGTAAACAGCGCTGTGGAAATGACACGGGCGGGTTGCAAGAATCCCCGTGCCGCAGGAATGGTAAACGGAATTCTGCGTGCTTTGGAGCGCAATTTGGACCGGTTGCCCTTAATCGACCAAAACGACAAAGTGCAGTATTTGTCCACCCTGTATAGCCACCCGGACTGGTTGGTCGGCCTGTGGCTGGAGCAGCTTGGACCGGAGGAAACGGCAGCTTTGCTCGCCGCTAATAACAGTGCTCCGCCCATAACGGCGCAGGTCAATACCTGCCGGATCAGTACGCCGGCCCTGCTGGCACGCTTGTCCGAGCGGGGAGTGGATGCCCAGATGCATCCCTGGCTGCCTGACTGTCTGATTTTGCGTGATACCGGTAGCATTGAGGAGCTGGAGAGCTTCCGACAGGGGCACTTCCATATACAGGACGCCGCCAGTCGGCTGGCGGTTGCGGCCGCCGGTGCCCGGCCGGGTATGCGTGTGCTGGATGCGTGTGCCGCACCGGGCGGAAAGTCTTTTTCCTTGTCAATTGACATGGAAAATCAGGGAGAATTGCTCTCCTGCGATTTGCACCCGCACAAGAGAAAACTCATTCAGGCCGGTGCGGATCGTCTTGGCTTGACCGTTGTAACGCCCATGACGGCAGATGCAGGAGAATTTCGCCCGGAGTGGAAGGATTGCTTTGACCTTGTGGTCGCCGACGTGCCTTGCTCCGGTTTAGGTGTCATTCGTAAGAAACCGGACATTCGCTATAAGGCACCGGAACCCCTTGCCGATTTACCGGCAGTTCAGCGGCGCATTATTGAAAACGTAGCAAATTACGTACGGCCCGGCGGCGTGCTGCTCTATTCCACGTGCACGCTGCTTGACCGGGAAAACCGACAAATTGTAGAGCATCTGCTCTCTGTCGATCCACGCTTTGCGTTGGAGTCCTTTGCGTTACCCGAACCGTTAGGTAGGGCCGAGGACGGCATGGTTACGCTGTGGCCCCACCGCCACGATACCGACGGATTTTTCTTCGCAAAACTGAGGAGGCAGGCATGATCGACATCAAATCCTACAACATGGCCGATATGTCTGCGCTGTTCAAGCAGATGGGGGAGCCGGCCTTCCGTGCCAAGCAGGTTTTCCGCTGGCTCCATCGTGGCGTGACCGACTTCGAGCAGATGAGCGACCTTTCAAAGGCGCTGCGTGAAAAGCTTGCGTCCCAATGCACTATCAGCAGTCTTCAGGTGGAGCGCAAGCAGGTGTCTGCCCTTGACGGTACGATCAAGTACCTGTGGCGCCTGCCTGACGGAAACTGTATCGAAACGGTGCTGATGCGGTATAAGCACGGAAATACCGTGTGTATTTCCTGTCAGGTTGGTTGCCGGATGGGGTGTGCGTTCTGCGCATCCACCCTGGGCGGCAAGGTGCGTGACCTCACCCCGGCTGAAATGCTTGATCAGGTGCTGTTTACGCAGATGGACAGCGGGGAACAGGTTTCCAACATCGTGCTGATGGGGATCGGTGAGCCGCTGGATAACTTCGATACCGTGATGCGATTTTTGGAGTTGGTCAACTCTCCCGACGGCCTGAACATCGGTATGCGTCACATTTCGCTGTCCACCTGCGGCCTTGCAGACAAAATCGATCTGCTGGCGCAGCAGCATCTTCAGCTGACTCTGTCCGTGTCGCTGCATGCGCCGGACGATGAAACACGCTCTAAAATCATGCCCGTTAACCGTGGCATCAACGTGGAGCGGTTGATAAAGGCGTGCCGTGACTACTTTAATGTCACCGGGCGCCGCATTTCCTTTGAGTACGCCATGATCGACGGTGTCAATGACTCGGACCGCCAGGCTGATTTACTGGCAGGAATGATCCAGGGCATCGCCGCCCATGTGAATTTGATTCCCCTCAACCACGTGGAGGAGAGTCCGCTAAAACCCAGCCGCCGTGTCAAACAGTTCCAGCAGCGGCTGGAGGCAAAAGGAATTACCGTTACCGTCCGGCGCCGGCTGGGCAGTGACATTGATGCCTCCTGCGGTCAGTTGCGCCGCAAGGCGATGAATCATAAACAGCAACCAGGAAAAGAGGTTGACGTATGAATATGTGGGGTATTACCGACCGGGGAATGGTCCGGGAGGAAAATCAGGATGCCTATGCGCTGTTGCCGTTATCAAAGCGGCAGCAGGCTGCAGTGGTCTGCGACGGCATGGGTGGTGCACGGGCAGGAAACATTGCCAGCACTATGGCCGTTGAGGCTTTTTCGTCCGCATTTTCTGAGCTTTGGGCCGCAAAAGAGCGCAAGGCAAACGTATTGCTGCAAACGGCTGCCACAAAAGCAAATACCGTCGTCCATCACCGTGCTATGAACGACAGAGCCTGCTACGGCATGGGCACCACCATGGTGGCGGCTTATCAGGACGGCAAAAAGGCAACGATCCTGAACGTAGGGGACAGCCGGGCGTATCTGATCACCCCTGAAACGATTACTCAAATCACCCGGGATCATTCCCTGGTGGAGGACCTGGTGCAGCGGGGCGAGCTTACCTCCGAGCAGGCACGGATCCACCCTAACAAGAACCTGATTACCCGTGCCCTTGGGTCCGAGGCTGACCTGCACGAGGATTTGTTTGAGCGCGATGTGGTTGCCGGTGAATACTTCCTGCTCTGCAGCGATGGGTTGAGCAACGTCGTTTCCGAGCAGGAGATGCTCTATGAGGTACTTCACGGCGGTGCCGCAGAGGATTGCTGCAATCGCCTGCTGGAAATCGCCATTAAACGTGGTGCACCGGACAACGTCACAGTCGTCTTAATCGAGTGTTAAGGAGGTGAGAGATATGGATCAGAATATTGGAAAAATGCTTGATAACCGGTATGAGTTGCTGGAATTGATCGGCTCCGGCGGCATGGCAAAGGTTTATAAGGCACGCTGCCATCGGCTGAACCGTTTGGTTGCGGTCAAAATCTTGCGTGATGATCTTTCCCAGGATTCCGAATTCCGTCGGCGTTTTTATGACGAATCCCAGGCTGTTGCCATGCTCTCTCACCCAAACATCGTGGCCGTATATGACGTGAACCGTTCGGACGAGTTTGAGTACATTGTCATGGAGCTGATTGACGGCATCAGCCTGAAGCAGTACATGCAGAAAAAGGGCAACAAACTCAACTGGCGTGAGGCGCTGCATTTCATCACGCAGATTGTCAAGGGTTTGAGCCATGCACACAGCCGTGGCATTATCCACCGTGATATCAAGCCGCACAACATCATGGTGCTGCGTGATGGAAGTGTCAAGGTCGCCGATTTCGGTATCGCCCGCCTGACGTCTGCCGGGCACAGCACCTTGACGCAGGAAACTCTGGGTTCCGTGCACTATATCTCTCCCGAGCAGGCCCGAGGCAGCCATATCGACGCTCGCTCCGACCTTTACTCTGCCGGTGTGGTGCTGTACGAAATGATTACCGGACGCCTGCCCTTCGAGGGAGATTCCCCGGTATCCGTTGCGATTCAGCACATCAACAGCATTCCGTTGTCCCCCAGGGAGCTGGATCCCGAGCTTCCCGAGGCCCTTGAGCGCATTACCATGCGAGCGATGGCCCCAAACGTCGACAAGCGTTACGTCAATGCGGAAGCTATGCTGGAGGATTTGGAGGCTTTCCGTAAGAATCCCAGCATTAACTTTGAATATACCGCCGAGGATTTGCGCCCGGTGGCGGAAGATGACCCGGTCAGCGAGGAAAAGACCCAGAAGGTGACCGTTGGTGCCATTGGCAAAAGCATTCAGACGAAACAAGCCACCCCGCTTGACCATCAGGAGCGCAAAAAACCTGACGAGGACGATGTCGAAGATGAGAAGGGTGAAATTTGGCCTGTGGTTGCAGCGATTGCGGCAATCCTGCTGGTTACCGGTGGTATCTTCCTCTTTCTGTTTAACGGCGTGATTCGTCCCATGCTCCAAACTACGCCGGACTACATTATTCCGGATCTGGTGGGTCAGAACTATGAGGAAGTATCCGCAGACAAAGAACGTTTGGGCGAGTTTTTGATTACGATTGAAAGTGTGGCAAGTGACGAACCCGAGGGAACCATTATTCGTCAGACCCCAAATGCAGAAACGGTTACCAAAGACCCTGAAACGCAGATTACGCTGTTTGTCAGCAGTGGACCGGAGATCATTCTTATGCCCAGTGTGGTGAATAAAAACTACCAAGAGGCCATGGTGATTTTGAGCAATCTAGGCCTTGATGTGCCTGTTCCGAGCTACTCCGCCCACGAAGAAGTGCCTACCAATCACGTAATTTCCCATACCCCGCTGGAAGGGACTCAACTGCGTCCCGGTGACCGGGTCGATCTGGTGGTAAGCACCGGTCCCACCGAAAAGCTGGAGCAGGTTCCGCTGTTTATTGGTCAAACCAAGCAGTGGGCGCTGAACAAAATTGATCTGCAGAATTTGAAGGTCGGTACTGTCTTTGAAGTTTGGAGCAACGAGGTTGAGGCCGGCGTTGTAGTTGACCAAAGCATTGCGGCGTATACCGAAGTACCCCAGGGAACGGTGATCAACCTGCAAGTGAGTAAGGGTCCCGACCCCGCCACGATCGTTATCCCGCCTGAAGTGGATCCTCCCGTTGTCGATCCTCCGCCGACGGAGGAAGATCCTGCAACACCCACCACCCAACCGGTTTCCACAACAAAGGATCTGACGGTTACCCTGCCGGCAGATGCCGGCCAGGTGTTGGTCACGGTGAAACACGGCGACACTACGGTTGGTGAAAAAACAGTGGATTCCGCAACCCAAACCTCGGTTACGTTCACGGTCACCGGATCCGGAAGCATTTCCTATGACGTGTACTTCAATGGTGCGCTCCACGAGAGCAAATCCATTAATTTCAACGGCTGATATGGCGGAGGGAACGATCATAAAGGCCCTGAGCGGGTTCTACTACGTTCACAGTGCCGGTGATACCTACACCTGCCGAGCAAGGGGAAGATTCCGTTACGGGAAGCTTTCGCCGCTGGTGGGGGATCGTGTCAGTTTTACCCCGCTGGATGACACGACCGGCGCCTTGGATGCGATTTTACCCCGGACAAATGAATTTTTGCGCCCCGCCGTTGCCAATGTAGATCAGCTGGTAATCATCGTATCCCAAGCAATTCCTGTTACGGATCCTTTCCTGATCGACCGTATTCTCACCATTGCGGCCAGCCGTGGCAGCGGTTGTGTTGTGTGTGTGAATAAGTGCGATTTGGATACCGGAGACGAGTTGTTCAAGATTTACAGCGCCGCCGGTTATCCAACGGTTCGTGTCAGTGCCGAAACCAGGGAAGGGATTGACGACCTTCGTCGGCTTATAACCGGAAAGGTTTCCGCTTTTACCGGCAATTCCGGCGTTGGCAAGTCCAGCATCCTGAATGCGCTTTCGCCCAATTTCCGTCTGGACACGGGTGAGATCAGTGAAAAGCTCGGTCGTGGCCGACACACCACCCGGCACGTGGAGTTGTTCGCCCTGGATGAGCAAACTTTGATTGCGGATACGCCCGGTTTTTCCTCCTTTGATGCGGATGGAATGGATCTGTGCCGGAAGGAGGAGCTTGCGGATTACTTCCCAGAGTTCGCACCCCACACGGACCGGTGCCGTTTTCCCAATTGCGCCCACCTGAAGGGAAAAGGCTGCGGCGTGCTGGAGGCGGTGGCACGGGGTGATATTTACCCCAGCCGCCACGCAAGCTATGTCCGTCTGTACGAACAGGCCGGTGCCATCCCGGACTGGCAGCGGTAATACAATCTATCTTCGAAAAGGCTGCTTTTCTTCGGAAGAGCAGCCTTTTTCTGTGTCGCTTAAACGATATAAACCATATACTGGGGTAGCCTATTGATTACGGCAATTCAGTAAATGGAGGCAGGAAAATGAGTATTGTGGTTGTCAAGGCACCAAAGCTGCTGCGTGGTCTGCTGGCTAAATTTTTTGGTATCCGCTGACATAGCCTGTCACTGCCTTGCATAAGTTTTTGTAAGACCCAATGTGAATTTGCAAGGAGAGGATACACCATGGAACTGGAACTGAATTGGGATCATATTAACCATCACGAGCTTTTGCATAGTGTCTGCATCTGCCAGGAGGAAACACTGGAAACGATCGTGCCTGATGCTCAGCCGGACATTTTGCGCATTGCGGAAGCCGGAGGGCAGCTCTGCCTGAACGATAAAGAAAATCAGGAGGGAAGCGCACTGATTCGGGGCACGATCAACGGCTGGCTGCTGTATCAGCCGGAGAATGGGGAAAGGCTGTGCAGAATTGAGTTCAAGCTTCCTTTCAACGCAAAGGCAGACGTGCCGGGACTAACGCCGAACGGTCATTGCGTTGCACGCCCTGTACTGTGCAAGATCGATGCACGCACATTAAACCCAAGAAAGGTGCTTGTGCGTGCAGACATCTGCGTGGAGCTTAGTCTGTACGAGCCACGGGACCTGTCTGTCTGCTGCGGCTTGGAATGTGACAGCAAAACTGGTGTGCAGCAGCTGAAGGGAGAACAGCAGACGTATCTCACCACAGCAATCAGGGAAAAGGAATTCTCTGTCTACGAGGAAATCCATGCGCCTGTCGGAATGGACGGGGGAGGGGAGCTGCTCTGTCTAAGTGCGGATGCATGGTGCACCGAAGCCAAAATGATCGGCAAAAGGCTGCTTTTCAAAGGGGAAGCGGGGCTTCGTATGCGCTACTTTGCCGGAGGAAAAATATGTTCTACCAGTATTCCCATCAGCTTCTCGCAGGTGATTGAACTTGAGGGAGCCGGGGAGCAAGGGGATTGTTCGGTGGTGGTGTACGTAACGAACGTCGGATGCGTCAGAGCAGGGGAGGATGGCCGGCAGATGAACATTACCCTTGATCTGGTAGGTCAGGGAATCGTGGCGGAGAAACGCTCTCTTGTCATGCTGCAGGATGCATACAGTACCTGCGGTCAACTGGTCGTCGACTCCCAAAGTCAGTTTGTTTCCGACCTGTTGGAGCAGTACACCAAGCCCCAAAGTATGCGTGAACTGATAGAAACCGAGGTTCAGGCCAAGAGTGTTGTTGACGCCGCAGTGCGTGTCTGTCAGGTAACTGCAAGCGGGTCCACCGTACAGGCCCAATTACAGGTCGATGTTTTATATGTGGATGACCACGACACACTGTACAGCACGAGCCGAACCATACTCGTTTCCGGTCAGCAGGAGATACCGGAGGGGTGCAATTGTCAGAGTTCCTGTTTCTGTCCCGGCGAGGCATTTGCGGCGGTAACGTCCGGCGGTGTTGAGGTGCGGTTCAATTTGGAATTCTCCGGCTGTATCACCAGGAAGGTGCCCGTGGTTACGGTGAAAAACGCACGATGGAGTGAGAGTGACTGCGAAGGAGAGCAGCCACGCCCCTCGGTGGTAATGCGCGCTGCTATGAACGGAGAGCGGCTGTGGGACATTGCCAAGGCATACAAAACAACGCCCCAGAGTATCTGCCAGGCTAACGGCTTTGAGCCGGAGGACCTTACAGCCGGTATGATGCTTTTGATTCCGGCAGGTAAGTAAAGAACAAAGGACCGCTTTTTGGCGGTCCTTTGTCATATCCCACTGCTTATCCACATAGAATATACAAGAAACTGCGGCTGACGGGCCGAAGGAGGAATTCAAGTGGAAGATCGTAAAATCTACGAGGATATCGCGCTTCGGACCGAGGGCGACATCTACATTGGCGTGGTTGGTCCTGTGCGGACCGGTAAATCAACCTTTATCAAGCGGTTTATGGAAAATCTGGTTATTCCCAATATCGACAATGTGTACCGGCGGGAGCGGGCACGGGACGAGTTGCCGCAGAGCGGCTCAGGCCGTACTATTATGACGGCGGAACCGAAATTTGTACCGGAGGAAGCTGTGGAAATTACCATGGACGGCAGCGCCGCACTGCGTGTACGAATGATCGACTGTGTCGGCTACATGGTGGATGGCGCTGTAGGGCAGCTGGAAGGGGAGAGTCCCCGCATGGTCACCACGCCGTGGTACGACCATGAAATCCCCATGACCGAGGCAGCAGAGATTGGCACCCGAAAGGTAATTACCGAGCACTCTACCATTGGCATCGTAGTCACCACCGACGGAACCATTGCCGATATCCCAAGAGAGAACTACCTGGAAGCGGAGGAGCGGGTCGTTGGGGAGTTGAAGGAACTTGGAAAGCCCTTCGTGGTCCTGCTGAACACCGCACAGCCCCACTCCGAGCAAGCAAGCGCCCTGTGTGCCGAAATTGCACAACGGTACGATGTGTCCTGCAAAGCAGTAAATTGTCTGGAGCTGGACCGGAATTCGATTACTGAAATCATTGCAGATGTTCTGTACGAATTCCCTGTCAAGGAGCTGGATCTTTTTTTGCCCGCCTGGGTGGATGCATTGGAACCTGAACATCCGATCAAGAGTGGATTGTACAGTGCCATTCGGGCCAGCGCACAGGGGATTTGCCGCATCCGTGATGTACATACCGTGGCACGACGTATCTGCGACTGCGAGCAGGTCAGTGATGCGCATATGGATTCGGTAGACCTTGGATCCGGGGCGGCTGCCGTGACCTTGGAGGTGCCTCGCAGTCTGTTCTATCAAACACTTTCTCAGCAGTCCGGTTTTGACATTCGGGATGAAGGCGATCTGCTGAAACAGCTGACCGCCCTTTCCAAAATCAAAGCTGAGTATGACCGGGTGGCTGCAGCGCTGCAAGAGGTAGAGGAAACCGGATACGGGATCGTAGTACCGCAACCGGAGTCTATGGTTCTGGAGGAGCCGGAAATCGTTCGTCAGGGCGGGCGATACGGCGTTCGTCTGCGTGCCAGCGCCCCGTCCATTCATATGATTCGTGCCGATATTCAAACTGAGGTTGCCCCCATTGTCGGTACCGAGAAGCAAAGCGAGGAGATGATCAACTACTTGCTGCGGGAGTTCGAGGGAGACACCGGAAAGATCTGGCAGTCTAATATCTTCGGGAAATCCTTCTACGAATTGGTAGGGGAGGATTTGAACACCAAGCTCAAGCGTATGCCTGCCGATGCCCGTAACAAGTTGCGCGAAACCCTGCAGCGAATTATCAACGAGGGTTCCGGCGGCCTGATCTGCATTATTTTGTGAATATAAAGAGCGCCGGAGCACGGCGCTCTTTAATTATGCAATTTTGTAAAAAGAACTTGCAAAATAGCGTTTCGTGCTTTAGAATACATATGTTGCCCGAATTCTATAACCTGACGGAGGTCAAACCATGAAACCTATTTCTAAAATTGCCAAGGCGATCGCCCCTTCTGCCACCGTAGCCGTGGACACACTTGCCAAGCAGATGAAGGCTGACGGCATCGATGTCATTGGCTTTGGTGCCGGCGAGCCCGATTTTGATACGCCCGAGCTGGTCAAGCAGGCCGGTATTCAGGCCATCAATGACAACAAGACCCGCTATACTCCCGCAACCGGCATCGTGCCCCTGCGCAAGGCGGTAGCCGAATGGATCGAGAAGATGTACGGCGTGAGCTATAAGCCCACCCAGATCTGCGTGTCCAGCGGCGCAAAGCACAATGTGTTTGTGGCTCTCCAAGCTCTGTGCAACCCCGGAGACGAAGTGATTCTGCCCGCACCTTACTGGGTCACCTATGAGGAGGCCATCAAGATGGCCGGTGCGACCCCTGTCATCGTCAAAACCGACGAGAGCACCCGGTTCAAGATGACTCCCGCCATGCTGGAGGCGGCCATCACCCCCAACACCAAGTGCTTCATCCTGACCAACCCCTCCAACCCCACCGGCATGCTCTACTCCCGTGAGGAACTGGAGGAAATTGCCAAACTGGTAGTGAAGTACGACCTGTACGTCATCAGCGACGAGATTTACGACCAGCTGGTCTATCACGGCACCTTTACCTGTTTTGCAAGCTTAAGCGAAGAGATCAAGGAGCGTACCGTGATGATTAACGGTGCTTCCAAGTCCTTTGCCATGACCGGTTGGCGTATGGGCTTTGCCGCCGCCAATGAGGAGATTTCCAAAGCTATGAGCAGCTACCTCAGTCACTCCACCGGCGGCACCAGCACCATCACGCAATACGCCGCCCTGGCGGCCTATGAGTGCCGGGAAGACCTGGTAGGGAAGATGGTTCTTGCCTACACCCGCCGCATGAAGTACTTTATGGAGCGTATCGCAAAGATTCCCGGTGTCACTGCACTGGAGCCCGACGGTGCCTTCTACGTCTTTATGAATGTGAAAGAGCAGATTGGCCGTACCATCCAGGGCGTGAAAATCAACTCCAGTGCAGACTTTGCCCAGGCGCTACTGGAGAAGGGCTTGGTAGCTGTGGTTCCCGGCGAGGCCTTTGGTGCCCCCGGCTACGTGCGCTGGTCCTACG
The DNA here is from genome assembly GCA_045601985.1 of Lawsonibacter sp. Classification (GTDB taxonomy): domain Bacteria; phylum Bacillota; class Clostridia; order Oscillospirales; family Oscillospiraceae; genus Lawsonibacter. The sequence goes on from JAZSAQ010000089.1 coordinate 72,229, forward strand.
CCACCTCTATGGAAAACATCCGTGAGGGGTTGGACCGTTTGGAAAAGTTCCTGGCCGAGTAAAATCGAGAGCCGCTGTACGGTTGTACAGCGGCTCCTTTCACAGAAAAATGAACGGGGAAGCGGTCAGGAGTGAATATGACCAAAATTTTTGTGGAAAAATGTGTGTAAATCATAACTCACCCTATTGAATTTTATAGTTTGGAATGGTACAATTAATTGCAAATTTTAATAGAGGAGTTGTTTTTCATGCCACTCGTCACTACAACCGAAATGTTCAAGAAGGCCTACAACGGCGGCTACGCTGTCGGTGCCTTCAACGTCAACAACATGGAGATCGTTCAGGGTATCACCGAGGCCGCCCGTGAGGTCAAGGCCCCTCTGATCCTGCAGGTTTCCAAGGGTGCCCGCAACTACGCCAACCCCACCTACCTGACCAAGCTGGTTGAGGCTGCCGTTATCGAGTGCCCCGAGATTCCCATCGCTCTGCACCTGGACCATGGCGACAGCTTTGAGACCTGTAAGTCCTGCATCGACGGCGGCTTTACCTCCGTCATGATCGATGCCAGCTCCAAGCCTTTCGCCGAGAACATCGAGATTACCAAGAAGGTCGTTGAGTACGCGCACGATCACGGCGTGGTCGTCGAGGCCGAGCTGGGCTCTCTGGCCGGCGTGGAGGATGAGGTCAGCGTTTCCGCCGAGGATTCTTCCTACACCCGCCCCGAGGAGGTTGAGGAGTTCGTCGCCAAGACCGGCTGTGACTCCCTGGCCATCGCCATTGGCACCAGCCACGGCGCCTATAAGTTCAAGCCCGAGCAGTGCACCCGCAATGCCGAGGGCATCCTGGTTCCTCCTCCTCTGCGCTTCGACATCCTGGAGGAGGTCTCCAAGCGTCTGCCCGGTTTCCCCATCGTTCTGCACGGTTCTTCCTCCGTGCCTCAGGAGTACGTCGCCATGATCAACCAGAACGGCGGCAATATGCCTGACGCCGTGGGCGTGCCCGCCGAGCAGCTGCGCAAGGCCGCTTCTCTGGCCGTTTGCAAGATCAACATCGACTCCGACCTGCGTCTGGCTCTGTCCGGCACGGTTCGTAAGTTCTTTGCTGATCATCCCGAGAAGTTCGATCCCCGTGAGTACCTGAAGCCCGCCCGTGCTAACATCAAGGAGCTGGTTAAGGACAAGCTGATCAACGTTTTGGGCTGCGACGGCAAGGCCTGATTTACCACCGAATTTTCATCACACAGACCCGGCTGACACAGGTTAGCCGGGTCTTGTGCTGAATGCAGAAAAAGGAGCGATAACTATGGATATCAAGCACCTGAATCAACTGATTGATGAGCACAAGGACGAGCTGTTTGCTCAGCTGTGTGACTTGATCAAAATCAACTCCGAGAACTTCGGAACCTACGGCAACGAAACCGACTGTGCACGCTATATCCACGAGCTGTGTCAGGAGCTGGGCCTGGAGAGTGACTTCTACAGCCCCATGGAGCTGGACGGTTTTGCCGAAAACCCCGACTATTTCCCCGGCCGTGGCGTGGAGAATCGTTACAACACGGTTGCCGTTTGGAAGGGTAAGCAGGACGTGAATGAGCTGATGCTCATGGGTCATACCGACACCGTGGTTATTGGCGATCCCGCCAACTGGACCGTGGACCCTTTGGGCGGCATCATCAAGGACGGTAAGATTTTCGGTCGTGGTGCCTGCGACGACAAGTATGCCCTGGCCACGGTTCTGTTTCTGATTAAGCTGCTGAAGAAGGAGGGCTTTGAGCCCTCTGCCAACCTGCTTTTTGCTGCCTTCTGCGACGAGGAGCTGGGCGGCTCTCACGGTGCTATGGCTGCCGTAATGAAGTACCCCTCCAACCGCATCATCTGCATGGACGGCCGTGAAAACCAGATTTGGAATGTGGCTTCCGGCGGTCAGGTAATCAACTATAACTTCCACGTGACCCATGCAGTGGACAGCGCACTGAAAACCGCTCAGGCACTGCCTGTCGTCATGGAAGAGCTGCAAAAGTTCGGTGCACACCGCCGTGAGGAACTGGAGGCCAACCGTTTCTACGCCGGCACCCTCATTCCCGGCACCTCTCTTCGCTTTATGGAGGTCCGTGCCGGCGACAACGGTGCGGACATGGGCGTTGGCAAGGTGCAGGTGACCTTCTACACGGACAAGAGCAGGGAAGAGGTGTGGGCCGAGTTGCACGAGATGGAGAAGGTGCTGGCCGATCGCCTGGCTCCCATGGACATCCAGGGCGACGGTTTCACCCCCTTTACACGCTTTTTCCACTATGGCTTCTGCGAGCCTGACAGCCAGTACATTACGGAGTTGCTGGATGCTTCTCAGCAGGCTATCGGCAAGCAGCCGCTGGTTTGTGGTTCCTGCCTGTCTGACCTGTCCATTGTCTTTAAGTACGGCAACTCCAACGCCTATGCCTTTGGTGCCGGTCGTGACTTCAGCAAGACCGGCGGTGCTCATCAGCCTGACGAGTTCATCGTTTGTGATGATTATGTGGAGTACACCAAGGCAATCGGCGCCTATATTCTGAAGGTGCTTGGTTAATGAGGGAAAAACGGAATCTTTGGGCGCTGCTACCGGTGGGCGTGTTTTTGGCGCTCTATCTCGGTTTCGGCATTCTGTTCGAGTATGTGCTTAAGACTCCCAGTGGGTTCTATGATGTAAAGGCTGTGGTGGTATTCCTCATTGCACTACTGGTTGCTGTTGTGCAGGACAGAACCCACAGCTTTGAGGAAAAAATCGGCATCATGGCCCGTGGTGTTTCGGACAGCAATATCATTCTGATGTGCCTTGTATTCCTTGCCGCCGGAGCCTTTTCCGGTTCCATCTCCGCTGCGGGAGGTGCCGAGAGCACGGTCAACCTGTTTTTGACCATTTTACCCGACAAAATTGCTGTGGGTGGTCTGTTCCTGATCGCCTGCTTTATTTCCCTGTCTATGGGCTCGTCCTGCGCCACTATTGCGGCGCTCGCCTCCTTTGCCGTTGCTACCAGCGAAGTGACCGGCTTTCCAATTGCTCTGTGCCTTGGTGCAGTCGTTGGCGGCGCCATGTTTGGTGACAATCTGTCCGTCATTTCCGACACCACCATTGCAGCGGTGCGTACCCAGGGGTGCGAGATGCGCGACAAGTTCCGCATGAACTTCCGGATCGTGCTTCCTGCTGCGGTTCTGACCCTGATTCTGCTGATCGTCATTACCCCCACTGCCTCGACCGAGTTGATAGTAGGGGAGTACGACCTGCTGAAGGTACTGCCTTATTTGGTGGTACTTGTGGGTGCACTGATCGGAGTCAACGTGTTTTTGGTACTGCTGGCCGGAACGGTGTTGTCCCTTGGTGTTGGTATTGCTACCGGCGCATTTGCGTGGGCAGAAAGCTTCTCCGTTCTGTTTGATGGAATAAACGCTATGTACGATATTACGGTTATCTCCATCGTGGTGGCCTGTATCGGTGCAATGATCAAGGAAAACGGCGGTATCGAGGCGCTGATCCACGTGATCCACAAAGGAATTCGCACCAAGCGGGGCGCCCAGTTCGGCATTGGAGCTTTGGTTATGGGCGTTGACATTGCCACGGCGAACAACACCATCGCCATTGTTATGAGCGGTCCGATTGCTAAGGAAATCAGCGACGAGTATGGCATCACGCCCAAACGAACCGCCTCACTGCTGGACATCTTTGCCTCGGTTATGCAAGGTATTTTACCTTATGGCGCACAGCTGCTTTACGCAGTCAGCGGCGCTGCTGTCGCCGGATATACCATCGGTTCTTTGGACATCGTTCCGTACCTGTATTACCCCATTTTAATGGGGATTAGCGCAATTTTCTTTATATTTATGCATAGAAAAGAGAAATAACGCACAGAAAACCCGGTATTCCATTTACGGATACCGGGTTTTTGTGTCCAGGTGGTGAGGATAGCCATAGAATAGGGAAGAGGGGAGGGCTTTGAATGCCTGACATCATTCCATACGATCGAAGGGCTGCTGTACGTTATGCTCACCGCTGGGCTTTTGGTCGTAATCCGCTGTTCTATGATTTTGAAAATATCGGTGGCGATTGCACGAATTTTGCGTCCCAGTGCCTGTATGCGGGAACCGGAGTCATGAACTTCACACCAAACTACGGCTGGTATTATATAGATCCGGAAAATCGTGCGCCCGCTTGGACGGGCGTGGAATTTTTCTACGATTTCCTGACCCGAACGGAACGCACCACCGGCCCCGTGGGCGTGCTTGCCAACATGAGCATGCTGCTGCCGGGCGACTTTGTGCAGCTACGTCTGACCAAGGACATCTTTTCCCACACACCCATCGTCGTGGAAATCGATGGTCCACCAACACTGGATAACATCCTAATTGCGGCGCATTCCATTGATTCTGACTATCGGCCGCTGAGCACTTATGACTTTCAGGAAATTAGATTCCTGCACATTATCGGAGCATATTTACCTACACAAAACGAAACTGCAAGTTTTCAATAACAATTATCAGCAAAACGCCCTGCAGAAAGCTCCTGCAGGGCGTTTTTTAGTCGTTATCTTCTGATTTTTTATCTTTTTTCGGCTGTTTGGTAACACCGGAAAGGGGATTGGCCCGGGCAGCCGTGCGCAGATTGTCACTGTCTACGTGGGTGTAGATCTGCGTTGTATTCAAGTTTTCGTGGCCTAAAACCTCCTGCAGCGTGCGTACGTCAACGCCGTTCTGCAGCATCAGGGTTGCGGCTGTGTGGCGAAGCTTGTGTGAGGAATACTGCGTGCTGTCCAAACCGGCAGCAGTCAAATGCTTTTTGACCAGCTTATGGACGGCCGCAGTTGTAATGCGCCGTCGGTTCTGCAGGGTCACAAACAAGGCGTTTTTATCCACCAACGTAAGGCCGGCACGCTCATCCAGCCAATCATCCAAAGCCTTGCGGCAAGCGGGATTGAGGAAGATTATGCGTTCTTTATTGCCCTTGCCGAGTACCCGCAGCTGCTCGCCACGGATATCGGTCACATTCAAGCCAACCAGCTCGGAAATACGCAGACCGCAGTTCAAAAACAGAGTTAGCATACAGTAATCACGAGTCTGGTTTTTTCCATCTACATTAGTTAGCAGGTCCAAACTCTCGTCCAGCGTCAGGTATTTGGGCAAGGTTTTGCGCAGGCGCGGGGAGTCCAGGTCCTGCATGGGATTTTCGTCCAGCAACTTTGCTTTGTTACACAGGTACTTGTAAAAAGAACGGATTGCGGCAACTTTACGGGCTCGGGCCGCCGCAGACAAGCCATAGCTTGTATCAGGACTTTTGGAATGCGCTGCACGATCACGACCAAGGTAATTCATGTAGGAATAGACGTCGCTGAGCGTAATGGAGCGAATCAGCGCCAAATCCACGTCATCAATGGGAATTTGTTCAAATGGAACGTCGGGATCAATTTTGCGTTTTTCTAATTTGATGAAGCGAAAGAAATTGCGCAAATCAAGATAGTATTCATCAACTGTGCGGAACGAGTGACCCTGAATGGTTTCGTGATAAGTCAAAAAGTCACGCAGAATAGGCGGTGCATCAGAACGAAAGCTCATAAGCAGCAGAAAGACCGGAATAGGACTTGGACAGGGGCAAAGGGCCCTAAACCCCCGTTTTTCCCGTTTTCCCCTCCACTCGGGTCAACAAAATTTTTATTTTGTTGACCTAAAGCGGTCTTTCCAAAGACCTCCTCTCGTCCGCAAGGCCACCGGGCAAACTGTTTGTCCGGGCAATGCGTTTATTGTACAGCATTATTTCAATAGTTGTTTTCGTCTCTTCTTATACGATTGCCGCCAGCGCCTGACGGATGTTATCGACCCGAATCAGTTCCAGACCCTCCGGCACGGTCAGCTTGCCGCTGCTCCGGCTTGGCACGATACATTTGGTGAATCCAAGTCGCCGCACTTCACTCAGGCGCTGACCAAGGCAATTGACGCTGCGCAGCTCGCCGGTCAAACCGACCTCCCCTATGGCGACCAAATCACCGGGAACCGGCTTGTCACGGAAGCTGGAGGCCAGTGCAATCATCAAGGCAAGATCAGCGGCAGGCTCATCCAGCGACAGGCCTCCAATCACGTTGATATAGGCATCACAGTTGCCCAACAGCAGGCCGCCACGTTTTTCCAGCACCGCCAGTACCAGCATAGCCCGGTTGTAGTCAAATCCGTTGCTGGTACGCCGAGGGTTGCCAAAATTACTTGGAACTACGAGGGCTTGAACTTCTGCCAAAACCGGTCGTGCGCCCTCCATCACGCAGGTAACGCAGCTGCCGGGAGCGTTGACCGGACGGCCCTCCAGCAGCGCCTCAGACGGATTGGGAACTTCCACAAGACCGCCATCCTGCATTTCGAATACGCCAATCTCGTTGGTCGCACCGAAGCGGTTTTTTGCCGCACGCAGAATGCGATAGGACATCTGCTGTTCGCCTTCAAAATACAGCACACAGTCCACCATGTGTTCCAGCACTTTTGGACCGGCAATCGACCCTTCCTTGTTGATATGACCGATGACGAACACCGTCAGCCCCTCCCCTTTTGCAAGCTGCATCAGGGTCATGGTGCATTCCTTTACCTGGCCTACACTGCCCGGCGACGTGGTCTGTTCTCCGCTGTACAGGGTCTGGATGGAATCCACTATCAACACGTCGGGATGAAGCTGCGCCACCGCCTCTTGTACCCGGTCAAGGTCCGTTTCCGCCAGCAGGTACAGGTTGTCACCCTGAACATTCAGGCGCTCGGCGCGCAGCTTAATTTGACGGGCAGATTCCTCACCGGAAACGTACAAAATCTTGCAAGTTTTGCACATTTGCTGGCAAATCTGTAACATTAAGGTGGATTTACCGATTCCGGGGGCGCCGCCAAGCAGCACCAAAGACCCTTTAACGGCGCCACCGCCAAGGACACGGTCCAATTCACTCATGCCCGTGGCAAAACGCAGTTCATCACCACGTTCCACCTCGGTCATCAACGTGGGAACCGATTGCAGCCCAATACCTACAGCGGATTTTGCTCCGCCGGTGCGTTTGGTCGATGCAGCAGGCTGCTCTACCACCGTATTCCATTCGCCGCAGCCGGGGCACCGCCCCTGCCACTTGGGCATCTCCTGCCCGCAGGATGTGCAGTAAAAGAGTGTTTTTGCCTTCAATCACGGTTCCCTCTTCTCTATATCTGAGTCAGCCGGCGCCGCTTTGTTTCAGCCAGCATCCGGCCATGGCAACTGCCAGTTTTGTTTGATAATTCGAATCCCGCAGTCGTTGTTCCTCGGCAGGATTGGTCAAAAAACCGCACTCCACAAGCACAGCAGGACAGGAAATGTGGTTCATTAGGTAGACTGTTTTGGGGATTTGGGCCGCCTGCCGGTTGTTTGTTGGGTCAACATTGGTGCGCAGAGTCATCTGCATGGCCTCTGCCAGGGCTTGAGACCCCACTGTTGGCGCATAAAAAAGCTGCGCCCCGCTGTATTTTCCGCTGGGGAAACTGTTTTGATGGACGGAAAGCAGCACCGGGTTTTGCTGGCTTGCTATCATCGCCACACGATTATGCAGGTCGGAAACCTTTTTCTCCCGCAGGGTTTTAGCGGATAAATCATGCAGCGACACATCCTGTTGCCGCATCATGATTGCCGGAGCCCCAAATAGTCCCAGCGCCCAATCCAACCGCTGAGCGATGGACAAGTTCAGCTGACTTTCCGGCACTCCGGATATAGAAATGGCACCGCCATCCTCTCCGCCGTGGCCGGCATCAATAATCAGTACCGGGCGCAAGGTCATAAACGGAAGAAAAGCAGTATCAAAATCCGGGAACGTCAGATAAATTGCGAGTAAAACCGGGAAAATAGCAACAAAAATCAAAAATATGGTTCGTTTTACAACTGTCATGTATGACCCCTCCCCCTCCAACAACTTATGTGTCTGCAGGGACGGTTATACAGACCAACTCATATTCCTATATCATTTTATCATAAAACGGACCGGAATAAAAGCAATTTACACGAATTTGATAAAGTCACGAAATCTCTTGCAGCGCAATGGATACACCATCACACGCAGGACCTTTTTGCCATAGAATGACATGGGGAGCGCACCTCCCCGCAAATCATCCAAGGAGGAATCTGGTATATGGAAAACGGCAGCATTGCCCGCTGCAACGACAAGAGCGGCACCCTGCCTTCCTGTGCGCCGCTGGCCACCGGGTATGTCCCCTTCCAGCAGAAAGACCCCCAGCGCTACGACCAGCGAGATGCCCTGAGTAACGGCACACTCTTCCCAGGTCTGAACCTGCCCTTCCACTTAGCGGTTCCCGGCAGCAAGGTACCGTCCGGTAATCGTGCCGACTTGCAGGCGCTGTGTTTTGTGGTGGAGGAACTGGGGCTTTATTTGGATACCCACCCCGATGATGCCGAGGCCTTCTCTCTGTTCAAGCAGTTCGCACAGATGGCCAAGGACGCCAAACTGGCGGTTGAAAAAGCTAACGGCCCCCTGACCCAGAAGAACACGGCGGACTTCGATAAGTACTGCTGGCTCAAGGATCCGTGGCCCTGGAACTACGAAGAAAACGAGGTGAAGTGATCTATGTTTATCTATGAGAAGAAGCTGCAGTTCCCCGTAAAGATCGCAACACCCAACCCAAAGCTGGCTGCGTTCATTATCAGCCAGTACGGCGGTCCGGACGGCGAACTGGGCGCTTCCATGCGGTATCTGTCCCAGCGGTATGCCATGCCTTACGCCGAGGCCAAGGGTCTGCTGACCGACATTGGCACAGAGGAGCTCGGGCATCTCGAAATGGTTGCGGCTATCGTCCATCAGTTGACCCGCAACCTGACCGACGAGGTGGTCAAGGCCAATCCGGCTTTTGCATCCTATTTCGTTGACCACACCGCCGGGGTCTACCCCACCGCAGCCTCCGGTTTCCCCTGGAGCGCCGCTTCCATGCAGTCCACCGGCGATGTCATTGCCGACCTGACCGAAGACATGGCAGCAGAACAAAAGGCCCGCAAGACCTACGACAACATCCTGCGCTTGTCCGACGATCCGGACGTGAACAACGTCATCCGCTTCCTGCGTGAACGGGAGATCGTCCACTACCAGCGCTTTGGCGAGTGTCTGCGCATGGTGCAGGAAAAGCAGGACCAGAAGAACGTCTATCTCTATAATCCCGCCTTTGACAAGAATCGTATGGCCAAGGGTTAACTTAGCCAGACAAGCGAGATGCCGGTTCTATTTTATAGAACCGGCATCTTTCATTTTAGATATAGACATTATTGGATAGCAAAAAGGCTCAATCGTTATTTCCGGCAGCTGGCGTTCCGTGCGCATAGGAGCTGCATATATATTTCCTTCGGAATACAAAGGCGGCCGGATCCAATGCCAAGCGCAATATCCGGTTTGGTACTGCCGTGGAAGTCGCTGCCCCCGCTGGGCAGCAAGTTAAACTCTGCGGCAATCTTCTCCGCAAAAGAAATCATCTCTGGTGTATAGGATGAGTGCATTGTTTCCATTCCAATCAAACCAGATGCTATTGCGTTTGGGAGAAGCGCTCGCAGTTCCGACTCCGTCAACTCCTGAAGAGGATGCGCCAAAACCGGAAGTACCCTGATGTGTCGGAGTTCTTTGATCACATCGATCAACTGCAGACGCGAGGGCGGCACATAAAACTCGCCGTCATTTCGCAGCAGGGTTTCAAACGCCTCCTGTACGGACGTCACATACCCCTGCTCTAAAAGTTCTGCCGCCACATGGGCACGGTTGGCATTTCCGTTCGGGTTGCGAGCTTTGACTCTCGCATAGTCGATCAAATAACCTGCCTGATTAAGTCGTTCCACCAGTTCCATGTTGCTGATTTCTTTCAGAACGTGCTGCTCCTTAACCATGCGTTCAACCACCGCATAGTGTTCCGGAAAAATAAAGAGTCCCAATAGATGCAGTTCTTTGCCCTTATATTCTGTCGAAAACTCCACTCCCGGCACCGCAGTGACTCCAAACTTTTGAGCCTCATCCATGAATTCCGGCAGCCCCGCCACGGTGTTGTGATCCGTAAGTGCGACGATCAGTCCCAGCCGTTTTGCTTCGGCTACAATTTCGCCGGGAGTATAGGTTCCGTCCGAAAATACGGAGTGTGTATGAAGGTCGCACCGTAAGGAGCAAACCTCATCCTGATATGCGTCAAATCGCTCCATGCGGCACCTCCTTTCCATTCGGCTCCTACTTGGGCGCCCAATTACAGATCGAATACATTTCTTTTGTCGCATCCCGAATCTGTCCCCGGCAAGCCCTACAGTCCCACAAGGGACGACAGCAGCTCCCAAAACACGTTACCCAACCGAGCTCCAATATGGTTGCGGTAATAGTTCAGCAGAGGCACAGCCCAATGACTGTGCCTCGTTTTCCTTTACAGCAACTCTGCCAGTTCGTCCAAAACACCTAAATCCCACGCAAGGCGGGACAGAACGTACTTATCCCGGATGTCCTTTGTGGCCTTAAACGTTCGTTTGGCGCACTCCCGATCAACACCGAGGGTGTCCAAATCCTTTGAAATACCGATGGTATCCATAACCTTACCCAACTCCGTGGCCGTAGGCAGCTCCTCCTCAAGAATCGTAAGGATATTCTGCCAATTCGCCACAATCGTTTCAAATCGTGAAGGGTGAGTGGATTTGTCGTACTTGTGCTCTTTGCGTTCCTGGGCAATCATAGTTTCCCCGCTGTTACCCAAAAAGCTGCGCAGCTGTGCATTCCAATCGTCCACGTCAAACGCAGCAACGGCTGAAAAGGCCTTTTCCTTGTCGGGTTTAATCTGCTTTACAGCCTCATAGAGTTCCACCGATTTCAGGGTTGCCATAGCACATTGAATGCCGTGCAGATCTACTTGCGTACCGAATTCCAGCCCACGCATATCCCACACATGGCTGAAGTAATGCTCCACGCCGGAGGCCGGGCGGGATACACCGGCATAGGCCATGGCCACACCGCCAATGACGAGACCTTCGAATACAGCCTCAATGGCCGCTTCATCACGTTTGAGCAGGCCTTCGGCGTTGTCAACGCACTTTTTTACGGCGGATCGAATCAGCTGAGCCACCTGTTCGCAACAGTACTCGCCGGTAATCAGGTTGGCAATGCGCCACTCGGCGATGGACACGTACTTGGCCAGCATATCACCCAAGCCGGCTTTCAGCATATGCTCCGGGGCGTGTTTCAAGATATCCGTGTCACCGATAATCACGTCGGCACAGCGACTTGGCAGTGACACCTTCAGACCGTCCATGGACATAGATGACGTAGCGGAGGCGTACCCGTCCATAGAGGGTGCCGTACCTACGATGATATATCGCCTGCCGGTGACGTTGCTCAAAATCTTGCCAATGTCGTTGATGACGCCGGAACCCACGCCGATAATCAGGTCGCAGGAGGGGTCAAAGTGCATGACGACGGAACCCACCGCCTGCTCGTCCGGCTCAAGGTGCTGTGACGGGAACACGTACTTGGAATAAGAGAGGTCACAGCGATCAAGCAACCGAACCACCTGCTCCCCTGCCGCCTTGTAGGTATTGCAATCAGCAAGGATAAAAGGTTTTTGTGCGTTGTATTTGGCCACGAACTCCGGTAAGCAAGCCAGCGCACCCTTGCCGATGACTACGTCATCGATGGCTACATCATGTTTCTTACCGCAAGTGCAGTGCGTGGAACCGAGATAATGTTTCATACTATCAGTCCTTATTCCAGCATTTGTGCAAACTCATCTTCGGTCAACACAGGAATACCCAGCTCGTTGGCCTTTTTCAGCTTGGAACCGGCGTTCTCGCCGGCCACTACGTAGGTGGTTTTCTTGGACACGGAGCCAGAGGCCTTGCCGCCACGGTCTTCAATCAAAGCGGACGCCTCATCACGGGTAAAGCGCTCCAGAGCGCCGGTCAGCACGAAGGTCATACCCTCGAACCGGCGGTCGCCACTGCTCTGCGCGGCGGTCATGTTGACCCCCGCTTCATGCAGGCGGTCCACCAAATGGCGGCTCTGCTCACTGTCAAACCAGCGGCGCAGGTTGTCCGCCGTAATCGTACCAATATCATTCACAGCAGTAAAATCTTCCGCTGTGGCGGCCTGAATGGCCTCCAACGTGCCGAAATGCTGAGCGATGGTCTTGGCTGCCTTCTGCCCTACCTGACGGATACCGAAGGCGTAGAGCAAACGGCCAAGATCATTTTCCTTTGACTTTTCGATTGCGGAAATCAGATTCTCCGCCGACTTTTTACCCATGCGTTCCAGCGCCGCAACCGACTGGGGTTCCAGGAAATAGAGGTCGGCAGGACTTTTGATAAGCTCTGCTGACACCAGCGCCTCCACCACGGCGATACCAAGCCCCTCGATATCCATAGCGTCACGGCTTGCAAAGTGGGCCAGATTGCGCACCAGCTGGGCCGGACACTCTGCGCCGGTGCAGCGGATGTGAGCGCCCTCCTCGTCTCTGGTAACCGGGGCGCCACACACAGGACAGGCCTCAGGAAGACGGTACGGCTGCGCATCCTCCGGCCGCAGCTCGGTTTGGACGGACAGCACCTCCGGGATAATCTCTCCCGCCTTACGCACCAAAACAGTGTCACCGATACGGATGTCTTTCTCGGTAATAAAATCCTGGTTATGGAGTGTTGCGTTGGTCACGGTGGTACCGGCCAGGCGAACGGGAGCCAGCACAGCCTTTGGGGTCAGTACGCCGGTGCGGCCCACCTGCACCACAATGTCCAGCAGCTTGGTGGGTTTCTCCTCCGGCGGGTACTTGTAGGCAGCGGCCCAACGTGGAAATTTAGCGGTGCTGCCCAACTGTTTGCGCTGGGACAGCCTGTCCACCTTGACCACGGCGCCGTCGATATCAAAGGGGAAGTTCTCTCGCCCCTCGCCAATGGCCTCGATGCATTGAATCACCTGATCCACAGTATCACAGGTGTAATGCGGAATTACTTTATAGCCTTTTGTTTTCAAGTAGTCCAACGTTTCTTTATGAGAAACGAAGTCTATATTCTCAGCATACTGCACGTTGAACAAGATCGCATCCAGATTGCGCTGGGCGGCGATGGCCGGATCCAACTGGCGCAGGGAACCGGCGGCGGCGTTGCGCGGATTGGCGAAGAGCTTCTGCCCGAGGGCGGCCTGCCGTTCGTTCAGCTCCTCGAACTCCTTGCGGAACATGAGGACTTCGCCGCGCACCTCGATGCGCCGCGGGAACGGCCCCTC
>JAZSAQ010000090.1:0-5491 GCA_045601985.1 Lawsonibacter sp.
TGCTCAGGACGTTCTTGGGCATCATGCCGCGAACAGCGACCTTCATGGCCAGCTCGGGCTTCTCCTGCATCAGGGTGCGGTACTGAACTTCCTTCAGGCCGCCCACCCAACCGGAGTGGGTGCGGTAGTACTTCTGCTCCAGCTTCTTGCCGGTCAGAACAGCCTTCTCCGCATTGATGATGATGACAAAGTCGCCGCAGTCGGCGTGGGGGGTGAACTCGGGCTTGAGCTTACCACGCAGCAGATCAGCAGCGGCGGCAGCGGTCTTGCCCAGGGGCTTGCCGGCGGCGTCGGGGACGTACCACTTACGCTGGATGTTCGCCTTGTTGGCCATAAAAGTGGACATAGGTGAAACCTCCATTGTTTTATATCTTGAACTATTGCAGTTGCAAGCAACACAGATGCTCGCTTGACCGAGCAAAATGCATTATAGTATGCCGTATCTCCCATGTCAACCACTTTTTTGTGTTTTTTTCTTAAATTTTTCTATATCTCTCGATATCTCCATATATCTCTCGTTTACTCTTGTTTTCTCGTTTTCATTTTTCAATTTTATCCTCTTGTTTTTTTGCAAAGCATGAACTTTTTTGGTAAAATGCTCGCATGATATTTTATCCGGAGGTGAGTCCATGCGAAAGGTCCTGTCCCTTGTCCGCCGCTGCGTGGAAGATTACGATATGATAAAGCCCGATGACCGCATCGCCGTAGGTGTTTCCGGCGGCAAGGACTCCCTGGTGCTGCTGGCTGCGCTGGCTCAGCTTCGTGATTTTTACCCCGTCCCCTTTACAGTGGAGGCCATCACGTTGGATATGGGTGCTGCCGATGGTCGGGAGGGAATGGACTTTTCCGCCGTGGCGGAATACTGCAAGTCTTTGAACGTCCCCTTCACCCTGTTGGGAAGCGAGATCCACCACATCATCTTTGACCTGCGCCGTGAAAAGAACCCCTGCTCCATGTGCGCCAAGATGCGCCGAGGCGCTCTGCACAACGCACTTGTGGAGCGTGGCATCCATAAAATTGCGTTGGGACACCATTATGACGATGCAGTGGAAACCTTTCTGCTCTCTCTGGTCTATGAAGGACGCCTGTCCTGCTTCCAGCCGGTGACGTGGTTGGATCGCACCCAGATCAGCCAGATCCGTCCCCTGCTCTATTGCAGCGAGGCACTGGTGCGCAGCACCGCCAAACGGCTGGAGCTGCCCGTAGTCCACAATCCCTGCCCCGCCGACGGCAATACCCGCCGGCAGGAGATGAAGGAGCTTCTGTACGAACTCAACGGCCGCTATCCCGGTCTGAAGGGGCGTATCTTCGGCGCCATGCAGCGCCTGCCCCTACCCGAATGGGGTCCCGTAAACCCATTGGGGCGACCCATTCAATGGGAGGAGAGCGACAACGATGAATAAACTGCTGAAACAAATCCTGCGCTTCGGCGTGGTGGGCGTCGTTGCCACGGTGGTGGACTACGCCCTGTTTTTAGTGCTTACCGACGTGTGCCATCTGCACTACCTTGTCGCCAACCCCATTGCCTTTCTCGTATCGGTAGTATGCAACTATATATTGAGTGTGAAGTTCGTCTTCGACGTAGACAAATCCCGCAGTACCGGAACGCAATTCACCTTCTTCACTGCCATGAGCGCCGTGGGTCTTGGCATCAACGAGCTGATGCTGTGGCTGCTCAGCGACCTGCTGCACATCCCCTATCAGTTGTCCAAACTGGTGGCCACGGCGGTGGTGATGGTATACAACTTCGTCACTCGCAAGCTGTTTTTGGAACGAAAGGACGGTGGAACCTGATGTCGAAAAAGGCCGGACGCAACACAAAGGGCCGTATCGTATCTGCAGCGTGGAGTCTTTTCTACAGCCAGGGCTACGACAACACCACCGTGGAGGAGATCATTGAGGAGTCGGGCACCTCCCGTGGCTCGTTCTACCATTATTTTGAGGGCAAAGATGCCCTGTTGTCCTCCCTGTCCTACCTCTTTGACGAGAAGTACGAGGAGCTGATGGATCAGATCCTCCCGGACATGGACAGCTTCGACGCCCTGATGTTCCTCAACCGGGAACTGTTTTCCATGATCGAAAATTCCATTTCTCTGGATCTGCTGGCACGGCTCTACTCCTCCCAACTGGTCACCCGGGGCGAGAAGCACCTGCTGGACCGTAACCGCACCTATTATAAATTGCTGCGGCGCATTATTTCCGAGGGTCAGCAGAAGGGGCAGCTGACTCAAGACGCCACCGTCAACGAGATGGTGCGGGTCTACGCCATGTGCGAGCGGGCTCTGATCTACGACTGGTGCCTGTCCGAAGGCAGCTATTCCCTGACCCACTACGGCCGAACCATGCTGCCCCGCTTTTTGGCGAGCTTCCGTGCGAATTCGTAATTTTTGTCTAATTTATACAAACCTTATTTCCAATCATTGTACAGCACGAAACATCTTGAAATTACACGTATTTTTTCATATAATATAGAACGCAGTACGGAGTTTATTCTGTACTGCGTTCTGTGTTTCATTCTATGGAATAGTATGGTATAATGCCGTGGTAATCAACGGCGGGGTGCCGCCGAACATAAAGGAGTAATTAATATGTTCAACACAGAAAGCGTGGTATTTCTTGTATACCTGCTGTTCATGCTGGCTATCGGCGTGTTCTTCTTCATCAAGGACCGCAACGGCGGCGAGAAGAGCTACTTCCTGGGTGGTCGCCAGATGGGTCCCTGGGTGTCCGCCCTATCCGCCGGCGCCTCCGATATGAGCGCCTGGGTGCTGATGGGTCTGCCCGCCTCCATCTACGCCGCCGGCATTGGCCAGGCATGGATCGCCATCGGCCTTGCCTTTGGCTATGCCATCAGCTGGACCGTCCAGGCCCCCCGCCTGCGTAAGTTTTCCATCGTGGCCGACGACTCCATCACCATTCCCCAGTATCTGACCAACCGCTTCCTGTCCAAGTCCAAGGCCATGCAGATCCTGTGTGCGGTCATCTTCCTGGTGGCCTACACCGTCTACTCTGCCTCCTCCATCAAGGCCTGCGGCACCCTGTTCAACAGCGTCATGGGCATCGACCCCACCATCGCCATGTACATCGCCGCCGTGGTCATCATCAGCTACACCTTCCTGGGCGGCTTCTCTGCCGTGTGCTGGACTGACTTCTTCCAGGGTCTGCTGATGCTGGGCGCTCTGCTCATCGCCCCCATCTTCGCTTTGAGCCTCATCAACGCCGGTCAGGGCGCCGCCAACGTGACCCTGCCCGACAACTACTGGAACCTGTTCGGCAACTGGAAGGACGTTGTGTCCGGTCTGGGCTGGGGTCTTGGCTACTTCGGCATGCCCCACATCATCATCCGCTTCATGTCTCTGGAGAGCCAGAAGTCTCTGAAAAAGTCCGCCAAGATCGGCATCACCTGGACCACCCTGATTGTTATCTTCTCCGTGGCCGCCGGCTGCATCGGCCACCTGCTGCTGGGCGACATTACCGACAGCTCTACCGTCTTCATCCAGATGGTTCGCATGCTGTTCCCCGCCCTGATCTCCGGTGTGCTGCTGTCCGCCATTCTGGCCGCTGCCATGTCCACCGCTGACTCCCAGCTGCTGGCCGCTTCCTCCGCCTTTGCCAGTGACGTGTATAAGCCCGTCATCCGCAAGAACAAGGCCACCGACAAGGAGATGCTGTGGGCCGGTCGCTTCGTGGTGCTGGCTATCGCCGTCATCGCCGTGCTGATCGCCTCCAATCCTAACAGCGGCACCATCATGAGCCTTGTGGAAAACGCCTGGGGCGTGTTCGGCGCCGCCTTCGGTCCTGCCATTCTGCTCAGCCTGTTCTGGAAGCGCTTTAACTTCCCCGGCGCCGTGGCCGGTATCGTGGTTGGCGCTGTGGTGGACATCGGCTGGTTCGCCTTCCTGTCCTCCACCGGCATCTACGAGATCATCCCCGGTTTCATCGCCAGCACCATCGTTGCCGTGGTGGTCACCCTGCTGACCAAGAAGCCCGGCGCCGATGTAGAGGCTCTGTACGACAAGGCCGTGGCCTACGAAGACTAAAGAAACCCGAATCACAGCTTTTGCGGCGGCTCCCACCGGGAGCCGCCGCTTTTTATTCCACATCCTTGCATTTTATAAAAAAGTATGCTATACTGTGCAATCAAGTACAGGAGTACTTAAAATTTATAAAGAAAGCAGAGTTGATTCGTCCAAATGGACCCCAACAGTACAGGCATAGACCCTGCCAGTATCGGAATGATTATCGCCCTTGTGATTTTAGTCATTCTGTCGGCCTACTTCTCCGCCACCGAGACCGCCTTCACCTCTCTGAACCGCATCCGCCTTAAGACAAAAGCTGATGACGGCGACCGCCGTGCCAAGCGCACTCTCGCTTTGGCCGAGCAGTACGACAAATTGCTGTCCACCATCCTGATCGGCAACAATATCGTTAACATCGCCGCCACCACCATCGCCACCGTGCTGTTTACCAAGCACTTCCACGATCTGGGCCCCGCCTTGGCCACCGTGGTGCTCACCGTGACGATCCTGATCTTCGGCGAGATCACCCCCAAAAGTCTTGCCAAAGAATTTCCGGAGCGATGGGCCACAATGGCCACCCCTCTTCTCCAGCTGTTTGCGTTCATCCTTTCCCCTGCCAACTTCCTGTTCAGCTTGTGGAAGAAGCTGCTGGGTCTGCTGATTCGCAAAAACGAAGATGACATCATCACCGAGGAAGAGCTGGTGGGCCTTGTGGAGCAGGCCGAGACCGAAGGTGGTTTGGACGAGCATGAGAGCGAGCTGATCCGTGCCGCCATCGAGTTCAACGACCTGGAAGTGTCCGAGATTCTCACCCCCCGTGTGGATTTGGTGGCCGTGGAGGAGAACACCGATGCAGACGAGATCGCCCGACTGCTGACCGAAAGCGGCTATTCCCGCCTTCCTATCTATAAGGAAAGCATCGACAACATTATCGGTGTTGTCCATGAAAAGGACTTCTACGCCGCCCGTTACCGTGGTTTCAAATCCCTTTCCGCCATCACCGGCACGGTGATTTACACCACCGGCAGCACTAAAATCTCCGACCTGCTGCGTATCCTGCAGAAGAACAAGGCCCACATGGCCGTTGTGGTGGATGAGTATGGCGGAACCGAGGGCATTGTCACTGTGGAGGATATTCTGGAGGAGCTTGTGGGCGAGATTTGGGACGAACACGACGAGGTCGTGGAGTCCTTCCGCAAGCTGGACGACGGCAGTTACATCATCCAGTGCAGCGCCAGCCTTGACGACCTGTACGACCTGTTCTCCGTCAAGGGCGACCCCGACGCCAGCACCATTTCCGGTTGGGTCGTAGACCAGTTGGGTCGTGTGCCCGAGCAGGGCGACAGCTTCCAGTCCGAGGGTTTGGAGGTTACTGTCACTCAGGTGGAACAGCGCCGTGTGATGGAGATCAAAGTCAGCGTCCTGCCCGAGGAAGACGACGATGAATAAACCTCAAAAGGCCGATGCGCAAT
>JAZSAQ010000091.1:0-3136 GCA_045601985.1 Lawsonibacter sp.
CCCCTGAAGGCACTGATCTTTGACAGCCAGTATGACCCCTATCTGGGTGTCATCGTCTACTTCCGCATTATGGAAGGCACCCTGAAAAAGGGTATGAACGTGAAGATGATGGCCTCCGGCGCCCAGTATACGGTGCTGGACTGCGGCTATCTGCGTCCGCTGGGCATGGACTCCTGCGGTGAGCTGACCGCGGGCGAGGTGGGCTGGTTCACCGCCTCCATCAAGAACGTGAAGGACACCCGTGTGGGCGATACCATCACCCAGACCGAAACCCCCACTGCCGAGGCACTGCCCGGCTACCGCCCGGCCCAGGCCATGGTATACTGCGGCATCTACACCGAGGACGGCTCCAAGTACCCTGACCTGCGAGATGCGCTGGAAAAACTGCAGCTGAACGACGCCTCCCTGTCCTTCGAGCCGGAATCCTCTGTGGCGCTTGGCTTTGGCTTCCGTTGCGGCTTTTTGGGCATGCTGCATATGGAGATCATTCAGGAGCGGTTGGAGCGTGAGTTTGACCTTGATCTGGTCACCACCCTGCCCTCCGTTATCTACGAGGCCACCAAGACCGACGGCAGCGTGGTTCGGGTCGATAATCCCCACAACTACCCCGACCCCGGCGTCATCGTGGAGGCTCGGGAGCCCTACGCCAAGGTGTCCATCATCTCGCCCCCGGACTACGTGGGCAACATCATGCCCATGTGTCAGGACCGCCGGGGCGAGTTCCGGGATATGCAGTATCTGGACACCAATCTGGTGGAGCTGCACTACTACATGCCCATCGGCGAGATCATCTACGACTTCTTTGACGCCCTGAAGGCTCGGACCAAGGGTTACGCCTCTTTGGACTATGAGATGGACAGTTATCGCCCCAGCGATCTGGTCAAGGTGGATATGCTGCTCAACGGCGATCAGGTGGACGCCCTTTCCTTCATCGCCCACCGGGAGAAGGCCTATGGCCGTGCCCGCCGCATCTGCGAAAAGCTGAAGGAGAACATTCCCCGTCAACTGTTTGAAGTACCTGTGCAGGCCGCCATCGGCGGCAAGGTCATCGCCCGTGAGACGGTGAAGGCTATGCGTAAGGACGTGCTGGCCAAGTGCTACGGCGGCGACATTACTCGTAAGAAGAAGCTGCTGGAGAAGCAGAAAGAGGGCAAAAAGAAAATGCGCTCTTTGGGCAGCGTTCAGCTCCCCACCGAGGCGTTTATGGCCGTGCTTAAGCTGGATAGCGAGGATTAAACATACATCCCCGGCAGACGTTTCTGCCGGGGATGTTCTTGTGTCAGCAGTCTGTTTATGGTATAAATAAAATAGATCTTGACGAACAGATAAAACAAACTTGAATTCCGAGGGATTGTTTAATGAACCTAATAAAGATAGACGAGAGTTATGCAATGGTTGTAATGAATATACTCAGGGCGGCTTATTTGCCATTGTTGAAAAAATATCACGACGACAACGAGAATCCGGCGAATAAAACGGTACAGGATATTCAATATGATTTGAAAGGAAAGAATTCTGACGCATACCTGCTGATGCTTGATGAAACGCCAATTGGGTACGTTCGTGTCGGACAACGGGAAAAAGGAGAGTTTAGTATAGCTGATTTAGCAATACTTCCTTCCCAACAAGGCAAGGGATATGCTCAATTTTTCTTAAAGGAGATAGAAAAAATATATTATATGGCGGAAAAATGGAGCCTTGTAACGATTAAAGAAGAGGAAAAGGATTGCTATTTGTATGAAAAGTTAGGCTATACGCAAAAGCACGTATTACGAAAAGTGAATGAAACCATGCATTTTGTCTTATATGTTAAATAAGTTCCAAGTTCAAATTTGGAATTTAGACATCGGCCACACGTTCTGCGGTGTATGCGAGCGGCATACCCCCTGTAGGTAGTGGGCCGGCACAACATACAAAACCCGGACGGACACATAGTGTCCGTCCGGGTTTTCTGTTCTTGTGGCAGAAGCCTTACTTGATTTCCTCGCCGGCTTCTTTCTTGGCCTTGATCTCACGGATGGCGTCCTTGTAGGACAGGTTGACACGGCCCTTGTCGTCGATCTCGGTGACCTTGACCCAGATCATGTCGCCGATGTTGACCACGTCCTCGACCTTCTCCACACGGTGCTCGGCCAGCTTGGAGATATGCACCATGCCGTCCTTGCCGGGAGCCAGCTCCACAAATGCGCCGAACTGCAGGATGCGAACCACCTTGCCGTAGTACAGCTCGCCCACCTCGGGAACGAAGACGATGGTCTCGATCATCTTCTTGGCAGCGTCGCAGGCCTCGGCATTGGGGGAGGCAATGTGGATGGTGCCGTCGTCCTCGATGTCCACGGTGGCACCGGACTCGGCAACGATCTTCTGGATCACGCTGCCGCCCTTGCCGATAACCTCACGGATCTTGTCGGGATCGATCTTGATGGTGATCATCTTGGGAGCGTACTTGCTGACCTCGGCGCGGGGAGCGGCGATGCAGGGCAGCATGATCTCGTCCAGGATGGCGTAGCGGGCATCACGGGTGATGTCCAGAGCCTCCTTGATGATCTCGTGAGTCAGACCGTCGTTCTTCAGGTCCATCTGAATGGCGGTGATACCGGCCTTAGTACCGGCCACCTTGAAGTCCATCTCGCCGTGGAAGTCCTCAACGCCCTGAATGTCGATGAAGGTGGTGAAGCCGCCCTCGTCGTCCTGGATCAGACCGCAGGAGATACCGGCAACGGGAGCCTTGATGGGCACGCCGGCGTCCATCAAAGCCAGAGTGGAACCGCAGATAGAACCCTGAGAGGTGGAGCCGTTGGAGGACAGGACCTCGGACACCACACGGATGGCGTAGGGGAACTCCTCCACGCTGGGCAGCACGGGGATCAGGGCACGCTCGGCCAAAGCGCCGTGACCAAACTCACGACGGTTGGTGCTGCGGGGAGGCTTGGCCTCGCCAACGGAGTAGGGGGGGAAGTTGTAGTGATGCAGATAACGCTTGTCGTCCTCTTCCCAAATGGTGTCCAGCTTCTGGCTGGCAGCCAGGGTATTCAGAGTGGCGATGGACAGGACCTGAGTCTGGCCACGGGTAAACATACCGGAGCCGTGGACACGGGGCAGCAGACCAACCTCGGCGGCCAGAGGACGGATCTCG
>JAZSAQ010000092.1:0-26034 GCA_045601985.1 Lawsonibacter sp.
AGCTCTTGTGCCGTCTCGGGGAAATACATGGTGCAGGGTCCGCCTATTTTGAAGGTAGTATGCTTCGAAAGAAGCTCGTTTTCAACTATCCTCATGGAGTGTCGGTCTCACCTCGTCCCGCTCGCCGTGTGTACGTGGCAGCCTCCCTCGATGGAGGCACCCTCTGCGGACACGGCGGGATAATACATTGAAAGGATATAATCTGAAAGCCTGCCCGGCAGGTGTACGGTATATTTTTCGTCGCTTACCGCAACCGAGGGCACAAAGAAGTATCTGTAAAGGTCAAGACGCACCGCAGGCTCGACCGTCGATGCGGGACAGTAGCTGCCGGCAAGTCTGCCCGACTCGGTACAGATGCTGACGGCGGTATGGAGCTTACAGGCAGAGGTCGGCACATCGCCTGCGAAGAATTTACCGTAGGCGACCCTGCTTCCCCGCTCGTCGGAACGGCAAAGGGAGGTCGGAAGTGCGCCCGAGTCAAGGCAGTAGGCGGCAGTGACCATTCCCGCAGGCTCGGCAAAGTCTGCCGAGGGAAGACCCTGGTGAAGTATATTCATCACCTTGCTCCATATCTCCACCGAGGGGTTGGTCGAAAGGGCGGACATCTCCCTGTCGTTATCAAAGCCGAACCATACGCCTCCGACGTAGTAGGGGGTAAAGCCTATAAACCAACGGTCAAAGTCGTTGGAGGTGGAGCCGGTCTTGCCCGCCACGTGCATACCGGAAAAACGGGCTTCCTTACCAGTGCCGGAGGTGACGACGCTTTGCAGCATGGTGTTCATATAGTAGGCGGTGGAGGCCTTGACGGCAATTGTGCTGTCGGGGTTGTTGTCCAAAAGAACCTTACCCTTGGAGTTGACCACTTTGGTGTAGGTGCGGGAGGGGGTGTAGACGCCCTGATTGGGGAAGGCGGCAAAGGCCTCGGCCATGTCACGGGTGTTAACGCCCAGACTGAGGCCGCCCAGCGCCAAAGCGCCGGTGTCCACATCGGAGGCGAAGCTACCATTGATCTCTTTCCCATCTACCAGATCGATTTTGAACTGCTGCTCCACGAAGTTGAAGCTCTGTGCGGGCGTGACCATGTCGTTGACGATGCGGAAGGCCACCGTATTGGTGGAGCTGGTCAGCGCCTTGTGAACCGTGGTCAGACCGGCATAGCGGACACCGCCGGAGTTGGCAGGGTAGGGACGACCCCCCAATGTGGTGACGGGGTAATCGTCAACGACGGTGATGGGGGAGACCAGACCCAGATCCATGGCGGGGGCGTAGACGGACAGCGGCTTGAACGAGGAACCCGGCTGGCGGGCAGCAACGGTGGCGTTGTTGCGCAGGCGGTTGGCGGTCTTTTGACCTACCTGTCCGGCAAGAGCGACCACATCGCCGGTTGCGTTGTCGATGACAGTGATGGCGGATTGCAGTTGATGACCGTTGGCGGAGGGGTAGGGGAAGTTAGACTTGTTTTCGTATACACCCTCCACAATGCGCTGGATTTCCGGGTCGACGCAGGTGTAGATGGACAGACCGCCGGACAGCACCATGTCGTAGGCAAGGCTGGTGTCGATGCCCAACGCTTCGGAAAGGTCGTTGGTCACGTCCGTGATGACCTGCTCCTCGTACCAGGAGTAGATATCGGGATCCACGTCGGGATTGCCCTGAATGGTTTTGGAGGTGAACACCAGCTCCTGAGCCTTGGCCTGCTCGTACTCCTCGTCGGTCAGGTAGCCCTGCTTGTGCATCTCGCGCAAAACCAGATTCTTGCGGCGCAGGTTGTTTTCGGGGTTGGTGTAGGGGTCGTAGAGCGAGGGGTTATTGGTGATGGAAATCAGGCTGGCACACTCGGCTACCGTCAGTTCGTCCAAAGGTTTTCCGAAGTACATATAGGAGGCGGTGTACACACCATCGCAGCCACGGCCCAAATAGATGTAGTTCAAATACCACTCCATGGTGGTTTCTTTGGAATAGTTTCGGTTAAAGGCCAGCGCACGGGCGATTTCCACGACCTTGCGCTTGACAGTGGTGTCGTTGTACGTGGTGATGTTCTTGATGAGCTGCTGGGTCAGGGTAGAGCCACCCTGAATATCCTGCCCGGTGAACATATAGACCACGGCGCCGGCGGTACGTTTCCAGTCCACGCCGGGATGGGTCCAGAAACGCTGATCTTCGATAGCGACCGTGGCGTTGACCAGATCTTTCGGGATTTCGGCATAGGGGACCCAAATGCGGTTTTCGTCGCCATGGAGGGTGCGCAGCTCTTGCTGGTTGCCGTTTTTGTCGGTATAGTACAGCACGGAGTTGATGCCGGTTTGGAAGTCATCCAAATCCAGAGGAGTCATGGGCAGGATGACGGTTGTCACGTAGATGGCTGCAAAGCAGCACAGCAAAGCAAAGGTGGACACCATGACCAGCAAAACCGTGCCAACACCCCACAACAGCTTGCGGCTGAGGGGAATGTGACGCTTGCGGGCGGGAGTGCGATCCTGCTTGCGGGAAGTATTGGGAGTGTCAGACATAAGAAAACCTCCGTTCAAAACAACTGCGCACAGGCGCAAGAGGAACGATACACGCATAGGTTCCATTATTATAACAAAGTTGGATGAACTTGTCCACCCCCTTGGGGCCCAGTGAGTTTTAATTTCATTTTGCGACAAAAAATGGCAGGGCTTTCTCTTGCAATTTGCCTTGCTGCGGGTTAAAATAGAGGCAGCAATCATACAGGAGGTATATAGTATGAGTGAAGAATTTGGCCCCGATTTCATCACCGTTACCGACGAGGACGGCAATGAATTTGAATTGGAGCATCTGGACACACTGGAGTACAACGGACAGGTCTACATGGCTTTCTTCCCCGCCATCGAGGGCGAGGAGGGTGATGACGGCGAAATTACCGACGTGGATGTCGATGACGAGGAGTATGGCATGGTCATCATGAAGGTCATCGAAGAGAACGGTGAGGAGCTGTTCTCTACCCTGGACAGCGAAGAGGAAGAAATGGAAGTCTACGAGCAGTTCATGGAGCGGCTGTTCGCTGACGAGGAGTAAGTCCAACATCGTATTCGGTTCCTGCTCGGTGCGTGATGGGTTCTTTTAAACCCACATTTATGAAACGGGACGCCAACCTCACGGCGTGGTTTGCAGGCCTCCCGACCCCCACAGAGGTCAGTCGGACGTTGGAAGCAGAAAAGCGCAGTGGAGGCGACCCACCTGCCAATCGTGCAGGTTTTAAACGGATCCACACGGCCAGAGCGGGGCAATACAGCACCTTTTGGACCGCAGCGTTTGCTGCGGTCTTTTTTATGCATAAATGGGCAAAACACGGGTAAGACTATCCGCAGATCACCGCAGAAGAGGAGGGAAATAACGTGATCTTGGATAAAATTGCCCTGGCGCTGTTGATTGTCGGCGGCCTGAACTGGGGTCTGGTGGGCTTGTTCGGGTTTGACCTGGTGGCCTTTCTGTTAGGCGGTTCTGCCGCACTGTTGGCCCGTGCGGTCTACACCCTGGTGGGCCTGTCGGCAGTGTGGTGCATTACACTCCTGTTCCGTGACAGCCACATGATGGAGGAACGACACGCCTGATGACGGCTGCGCACCCGGCCTGCTGTGGCAGGCCGGGATTTTTTTGTCCGGGAGGGTTGACAATCGGGCGTAGGGTGCTATAATATAGACACCACCCCCCCGGGGGGAGGGGATAGGAGGCGATTGCGTGAAACAGAAATTCAATGTTACCGGTATGACTTGTTCGGCTTGTTCGGCCCATGTGGAGCGTGCAGCGGCAGGTGTGGAGGGTGTAAACCGAGTGGAGGTCAGTTTGTTGACCGGCCGCATGACGGTGGAGTTTGACGAAACCCGTACCACCGCAGAGCAGATTTCCGCCGCAGTAGCCAAGGCGGGGTATGGCGCAGCACCGACGGAGCAAAAGACGCAGACCGCCCCTGTCGAACGACCGGATGGCGAGCGGGAGGGAGCGGAACTGAAGCGGCGGGTGCTGCGGTCGGTGATGTTCCTGATCCCACTGATGTATGTAGCTATGGGGCACATGATCGGCCTGCCCCTGCCCGGTTGGCTGTTGGGAACGGAAAATGCCGTGACGTTTGGACTGACGCAGCTGCTGCTCACCCTGCCTATTATGTACATCAATCAAACATGTTATCGGGTGGGGATTCAGTCGCTGTTGCGGCGGCAACCCAATATGGACAGCTTGGTGTCTATAGGTTCCGGTGCAGCGGTGGTATATGGCATTTTTGCCATTTATCAGATGGCTTACGGATTGGGGCACGGAGACCTGGAACGTGTGGCGAGATACCACATGGATTTGTACTTCGAGGCTGCCGGTATGATTTTGACCCTGGTGACCCTTGGTAAATTACTGGAAAGCCGCTCCAAAAGCAAGACGGCCCAAGCGATAACAAGGTTGATAGAACTGACACCACGGACTGCCCACGTGCTGCGGGGTGACAAGGAAGTTGAAGTGCCGGTGGAGCAGGTCCGGGTTGGAGATCGGGTCATGGTCCGACCCGGCCAGGCGATTCCGGTCGATGGTGTCATTACCGAGGGCAGCTCTGCCGTGGATGAGTCTGCACTGACCGGTGAGAGCCTGCCCGTGGATAAACAGACGGGGGATATGGTGGCGGCAGCCACCATCAACCGTTCCGGCGCTTTTGTGGTGGAGGGGACTCGGGTGGGGGAGGACACCACGCTGGCACAAATGATTCGTCTGGTGGAGGAAGCGTCGGCATCCAAGGCGCCTATCGCACGCCTTGCAGACCGGGCGGCAGGGGTGTTTGTGCCGGTAGTTTTTACCATTGCGGTCATCACGGCCGCTGTGTGGCTGATGGTTACCGGTCAGGTGACTGCCGCACTGACAGCGGGCGTGGCGGTGCTGGTCATCTCCTGCCCCTGCGCCCTGGGACTTGCCACCCCTGTGGCTGTTATGGTGGCCACAGGCGAGGGGGCGAAAAACGGCATCCTCATCCGATCTGCCCGTGCGCTGGAAGAGCTGTGTAAGGTGGATGCTGTGGTGCTGGACAAAACCGGAACGCTGACGATGGGAAAACCGGTGGTCACCGACGTGGTTTGTGCCGCCGGCGTGGAGCAGGGCGATCTGCTGCGGCTGGCTGCAGGGTTGGAGGCATCGTCCGAGCACCCGCTGGCTGCTGCTGTGGTGCACTTTGCCCGTGAGCGAGGGGTGGAACCCGGACAGGTCAGCGACTTTACCGCAGTCCATGGAAAAGGCGTGCGTGCCCGTTTGGGTGATGCGCTTTGCGTGGGCGGCAACCTGACCATGCTGACGGAGGCCGGGGTAGATGCGGGCGAACTTGTGGCGCAGGGGCGAAACCTTGCCACACAGGGAAAGACTCCGTTGTACTTTGCAAAAGGCGATCGCATGATGGGATTGATCGCTGTGGCGGACACACCCAAGGACACAGCGGCTCGAGCGGTGGAGGCGTTTAAGACCCTTGGACTGGAAGTCGTCATGCTCACCGGCGACAATGAGGGTACGGCACGGGCCATTGCCGGACTGTTGGGAATTGAGCAGGTATATGCCCAGGTGCTGCCCGCAGATAAGCAGGCGGTGGTGACACGACTACAGGCTGAAGGGAAAAAGGTGGCTATGGTGGGCGACGGCATCAACGATGCCCCTGCTCTTGTGGCTGCCGATGTTGGGTTAGCCATCGGGGCCGGAGCGGATGTGGCCATCGACAGTGCGGATATCGTGCTGATGAAGTCCGACCTGCTGGATGCCGCTGCGGCAGTGGAGCTGTCCCGTGCGACCATGGCGAAGGTGCGGCTGAATCTGTTTTGGGCTTTTTTCTACAATATCATCGGAATTCCTCTTGCAGCAGGCGTGTTTTACCCGGTGCTGGGTTGGCAGCTTAGTCCTATGTTCGGTTCTGCCGCCATGAGCCTGAGCTCTGTATGCGTGGTATCCAACGCCTTGCGCCTGCGGCGGTTCAAAAGTCGATTCAAGCATGAATATTGCGGGTGCTGCCCGCTTGAACACAAAGAAAAGGACGTGAAGGAAATGAAAAAAGTGATGACCGTTGAGGGCATGATGTGCAACCACTGCACCGGACGTGTACAGCAGGTGCTGTCTGCGTTGGAGGGGGTCAGCGCCGTGGAGATGAGTCTGGAGAACAAGACTGCCACCGTGACACTGTCTGCCCCTGTGGAGGAACATACCCTCGTGGATGCGGTGACCGCCGCAGGCTATCGGGTGGTGTGCGTGGAATGAAAGCCGATCGCACGCAGGTAGAGCTGCTGCTGAAAACAGCTCGTGGTCAGATCGACGGAATTCTAAAAATGGTGGAGGAGGACAGGTACTGCCTGGACGTGTCCACCCAAATCAGCTCCGCAGTATCCGTGCTGAAAAAGGCCAACCGCACGGTTTTACGCTCCCATATGGACCACTGTGTGCGTCAGGCGGTGACCGATGGTACGGTGGATGAAAAGCTGGATGAGCTGACGCTGCTGCTGGACAAGCTGACTGATTGAGTATGCAAACATAAATCGCCGCTTTTTGGGAAAGACTATCCCGAAAGGCGGCGATTTTTATGCGTAAATGGTGGAAATACAGCTTGGTTGGTGGACTGGCGGGGGTTGCAAACGGCCTGTTTGGTGGTGGCGGCGGCTCGGTACTGGTGCCGCTGCTGGTGGGGGTGTGCGGCATGGAGCGGCGGCGTGCCTTTGCCACCTCGGTGGCGGTGATCTTGCCTCTGTGCGCTCTGTCAGTTGTTATTTATTTCTTGCGGGGAGGACTGGAACTCGGCGCTGCGTGGCCCTACCTTGTGGGAGGTACGCTGGGCGGCTGGTTGGGTGGTCGCCTGTTTCGTGGGGTTCGGATCGACTGGCTTCGGCGTGGGTTCGGTCTGCTGCTGATTTTTGGGGGAGTGAGGTGCTTGATGTGAGTGGGTGGCTGCTTGCCGCTTTGGCCGGGTTTGCAACCGGGATCCTGTCCGGCTTTGGTGTAGGTGGCGGGACGCTGCTGCTGGTGTATATGACGGCAGTGGAGGGATTGGATCAGCATTTAGCACAGGGCATCAATCTGCTCTATTTCCTGCCGGCGGGGCTTTGCGCCCTGCCTGCCCACGTGAAGAACGGGTATATCGAAAAAGGCGTCCTGCTGCCCACTATCGGAGCGGGGCTTGTCTGTGCGGGCCTTGCGGCGTGGGCCGCTACCGCCATGGATACCGCCGTGCTTAAAAAGTGCTTCGGCGGCTTTTTGATTGCGATTGGCCTTTGGGAACTGTTCAAAAAGGAAAAAGCGGACCGATAAACGGTCCGCTTTGGGGTTACAGGAATATCTTGCTTTTGGCGGGACGGGCGTACATCTCCTCCAGCTCGTGCCGGTGGTAAAGATAACCCTCGTCGTCGTAATACTTGGCGCCGGTGGGGCAGCGTTTCACGCAGGCGCAGCACTTGATGCATACGCCGGGAATGCTGGAAACGTCGGCGGGGTCGATAGACCCCATGGTGCAGATGGCGGCGCACAGACCGCAATGTTTGCATTTACTCAGGTCTGTTTTCGGCTTGACCTTGAGGATATTGATGGGGGTTCCGGCCCGATCCCGGGGGGTGTAATAGGGGCCCACAGGGTCGTTGCCGTCTACGGGGGCGGACAGAGCGGTTTGACCGGCGAGCACCTTGTCTGCAGCCTGGCTGCCCAGTTGGTGAGCAAGGGACAAATCGGTATCGTCGGGACGTCCTGCGCCCAGCGTGGTAGAGAAGGAGTGCTCGCCCACGAAGGCACCGGCGGCCACAGGGTGCAGACCGTTGCCCTCCATGAGCTTGGTCAGCTCTATCAACCCGTCGTCAAAGCTGCGGTTGCCGAAGGTGACCACAGGCACGCACGGGGCGCCGTTGCCTGCAATGTGCTCGGTCAGGAAGGGCAGCAACTTGTTGGGTACCCGTCCGGCGTAGACCGGCGTGCCGATCACAACAAGGTCGTCAGGGGAGAAGGATAGCTGGGTATCACGGGTAGTGGGCAGGCTGAAGTCGAACTCTGCCCGGGGGCAGTTCAGCGCCGCTGCTGCGGCGTCGGCCACGCAGCAGGCTATGTTTTTTGTGTTTCCGGTTCCGGTGAAGTACACGGCCCAAACTTTGGTGATACGGGACATTGAAATTCCTCCTGTTCAGTTGCGCTGGCGGCGCTTGAGGTCCAGGTAGCCCTCTAAAATCAGACTGGCTGCCACGGCGTCCACAGTTTGCTTGCGCTTTTTTGCGTTTTTGCCGGAGTCAAACAAAATGCGATGGGCGTCCACCGTGGTGCGCCGCTCATCCCACAGGACGCAAGTCAGGCCGGTGACCTCCTCCACACGGGCAGCAAAGTCACGGTACAGTTGAGCACGTGGTCCCTCGGTGCCATCCATGTTACGAGGGAAACCCATGACCAGCTCGTCGATTTTGTGTTCGCTAACCAGCCGGGCAAGCTCGTCCAGTACAACCTCGGCTTTTCGGCTGTGGATGGTTGTGGCGGTTCCGGTTAAAAAACCGGTGGGATCGGAAATGGCGACACCGGTATGGGCATCGCCATAGTCAATAGCCATGACAGTCATAAATTACCTCCGTAAAGGGTCGTTTCGATTATTATATAATGTTTTCCCATGGGGCGCAAGAGGAAAGGAAATTTGATTTTTTTGTTGCAAAAGATGGAATATTCTGTTAAAATATTGCATAGTGAAATCAGTGACACGGGGCGGCACGTGCTGTTCCGGGTAAGGGGTATGATTTATGGACAAAAAGAAGATTGCGGCCAGCAAAAAACAGGAGGATATCGCCCTGACCCGTGCCATACTCTGGTTTGCGGTGGCGATGGTGCTGGAGTTCCTGCTGCTGTTTTTGGATAAGTACTACATCGGCTTTACAACGGCCAGCGCTTCCATTGCGCTGGCGCAGGCACTGCACGTGGTAATTCGTGTGGTGGCTGTGTTGGGGTTGGGGTTCGGCGTGGCCCTTGCACTGTGGTGTAAGCGTGCCAGCGGCAACCGTGGTGAGCTGGCATTTGGCCTGTTGCTGCTGTCTGTTTCCTCCTTTACCCTTGGCATTTGCTGCGGATTGATTGCGCTGTTGTATGCCGCTGCGGTGGAGCTGCTGTGTGTGGTCGTTCCTGCGCTGGGTGTGTTGGCGCTTGTGTACTACCTCTACCAAAAAGAGTTTTTCCTGTCCTGCCTGTGCTCCGGCGTTGGCTTGCTGGGTCTGTGGGTGGTTCGCCGTGGCAGTTCCCGTATGGAACTGGGCATCAAGCTCGCTGTGGTGGCGGGCATGGTTGCTTTGGTGGTGGCCCTGGTGCTGGTGCTCAGTCTGAAGAAAAAGGGCGGTGCGCTGTGCGCCAAAAGCGAGTGTGGGGGCTGGTTTAACAAACAGACCAACTATCTGCCCATTATCCTTTCCTGCGTATTCGGGTTGCTGGCGCTGGCGGCGTGCCTTGCGTTTGGCGGA
The DNA here is from genome assembly GCA_045601985.1 of Lawsonibacter sp. Lineage (GTDB taxonomy): Bacteria > Bacillota > Clostridia > Oscillospirales > Oscillospiraceae > Lawsonibacter. Next base: position 9,435 of record JAZSAQ010000092.1, read on the forward strand.
ACGGCGTCGTTCTACCTGCTGTTTGGCCTGTTGGCCTGGCTGCTGGTGCTGTTGGTCTACTATACCGTGAAACTGATGTGATAAAAGAAAAAACGGTGCATCCATTGGGATGCACCGTTTTTTTATTGGAGTGACCGAGAAGGCGGGAATGGAACAGACGACTGTGCATAGAACAAGGAGGGGTGAAAAGGGAAAGCGGAAAGCAATGAGAGATTGGAAAAGTGAAACCGGGGAAAACAGGAAATCCGTTGACAGAAACCCGTATACTTATTATAATATAAGATTAGGTTATTGTATCAAAAAGTGGGAAGGGGGGTGCGCATATGTCGATTGAAAATGCAGTACTGGTGCTGGAACGGGAAAATGACGTGCTACGGCCGAAACTGGAAGCATTTGACGAGAGCAATATTTCCGAAACGCTCAATGGTGAAAGTGGGTTTCATATTTACCACGTGCGTATGCTGACCGAGCTGATTTTGTTTCAAATGAAAAAGCAGGGTGACTGTTGGCTGCCGGATGAGGATGTGCGGGCAATTGCGATTGCTGCTTCCTTGCACGACATCGGTAAGTCCCAAATTCCGAAGAGTATTTTGGATTTCCCGGGCAAGCTGTCTCCTGTGGAATATGATATTGTGAAAAAGCATGCGGTGTTCGGTGAAACCATGATCAACGAGTTGGATTTTGGTGACATCGACCCCAAAATTCGGCATTATGCAGCCGAAATTGCAAGGGCCCACCACGAACGATATGACGGAACAGGTTATCCGGATGGGCTGAAGGGAGAGGAAATCCCTCTGTCGGCCCAGGTGGTTGCTTTGGCCGATGCATACGACGCACTGACCAGTAGCCGCAGTTATAAAGATGCCTTTTCTCAGGATGTTGCGGTTCAGATGATTTCCAGTGGCATGTGCGGCGTGTTTAACGAGGTGCTGATCGACAGCCTGATGAAGGTGGTCAACCACAGTGCGCTGGTGGCGCTGCGGGAGGCATTGGACAAAAAACGTGCAGTTGTTGCAACCAGCGTGGGTTTTGTGCCGGAGCGTGTCCTGTGTATTGGAAACACCCAGTATGTGACCAAGGAGTTTATAGAAGAGACCTTCCCTGACAGCAAAGTGATGGTGGTAGGAAATACGGAGCTGGGTTCCCGGGACAGCATCAAGCTGTTCCGCATCCGGAAACCCTCTGTGAAGGCAATTCTTGAAACCTATGACTTTGATCTGATTGTGTTTTTCTCCGGTGATCTGACCTTCCACACCACAGAGCGGAATGATGCCGAGGAACTTCGTGAGGTGTTGGAGCACGCAAGGCAGCTGCAGAAGAATGCAAAGGTCATATTCCTTTCCTCTCTGGATGCGGCCTTTGCCAGACGTAACGACAGGGGCATTCTGTCTGCGGCCAAGGAAAGCCTGTGTCAGTTCTATGCCGGACAGTCGGAACTGGACATCAAAGTGGTACAGATTCCCTACCTGTACTCCGGCGTGTATGAAAAGGATTTTTTGCACCAGGTGTTTGAGCGGTTGCACAGCAAGCGGATTGTTGCAATTGACGAGGCGGCAAACAACAAAACGCACTTTATTTCTCTGCAGGATCTGGCGCGGCTGATGGCGCGTATCGTAGATAACTGGAAAAGCGGAAGCGGTGTTTTGACTGTCGGGGATGAATTCAGCATTTCCTTTGCCGAATTCGGAGCGCACGTTGCAAAGCTGTGTCAGACCGGTGCGGTAGACTTTGTCGGCACGGAAGAGGGCAATGTACTCGAAATCAGCAACAAGGCTCTGCGTAATGAGTATGGCTGGTTTGCCCGGATTTCGATATTGGACGATTTGGCGGAGGAATATGAAAATTTCCTGATAACCAAGCGGGAAAAGACACAGACCCTGTGGGACAAGATACGCAAATGGATGGAAGAGCACAGCCTGGTCGTAAAGATTATCGAGCTGGTCGTACTGTTTTTGCTGACGGAGCTGATGCTGCATCTTACGGATTCAGCGGTCGTTTTCTCTATCGTGGACTTCCGAATGGTATACATCGTTGTCATGGCCACGGTTCATGGACTGAATTTCGGCCTTGCCGCAGCCTTGCTCAGCAGTCTTTCGTGGTTGGTGGCAAAGATGCTTTCCGGTACAAACGTGATGACAATTTTTTATGAGCCTACCAACTGGCTGCCTTTTGTGTTCTTTGTGCTGGTGGGTGCCCTGTGTGGCTATGTGAAGCTTCGCAAGGATGATACGATTCGCTTTGTGTCCGAGCAGAATCGTTTGCTGGAAGACAAGCTGGTTTTTACCCGGGAACTCTATGAAGATACCAACCGGGAGAAACGCGATTTGAAAAAGCAGATCATTGGTTCCAAGGACAGCTTTGGCAAGATCTTTGATATTACCCGCAGACTGGATACCGTGGAACCGCGGCAGTTGTATCTGCGAATCATGGAAACCTTTGAAGAGGTGCTGGAGAATAAGAATGTTACGGTTTACTCCGTGAACAAGCAAAGCACCTTTGGCCGGTTGGAGGTAGCATCCCGCGATATTATCGACACAGTGGCCCGGTCCATATCTACCGAAACCTATGCGGAAGTGATCGGAAAAATCGAGGGCGGCGAAATCTGGCGCAACATAGAGTTGAAACCGGACTACCCCATGTATGCCGCCGGTGTTTACCGTGGACAGGAACTGGTCCTGTTGATTTTCTTGTGGCACGCCAACGTAGATCAGCGGTCTTTGTACTATGTGAACCTGTTTAAGATTCTGCGGGATTTGGTTCAGATGTCCTTGCTGCGGGCCTTTGATTATAATCAGGCCATCCATCAGCAGCAGTACATAGAGAACACACATATCATGAATGCGCAGGCCTTTGCGGAGTGTCTGCAGAATTTCGAGGCGCTGTCGGAGAAAAAGGTTTCTGCCCATGTGCTGCTGGAGGTTGACAATGCGGGCCGCTCCTTCGAGCAGATGGATGCGCTGCTGGCCTCCAAGGTGCGGGGCAACGATGTTTTGGGTGCTACGGTCGAGGGGAAGGTGAGGGTTTTGCTCTCCCAGGCAGGGGAGAAGGATTTGCCCTTTATTCTGCCTCGGTTTGAGAACCTGGGATTAAAGGTAACTGTTTTACAGTAAGCATTTACGGTAAGGAATGATTGGGGTATGTGGTTCGCCATTTTGCTTGTGGTACACTTGATTGTCTGCCTGTTGGTGTTTTTGGGCATCAGGAGCCACGTCTTAAACGTGCATAACTACATGTTTTTTGTGGCGCTTCTGCTGCCGTTTTGGGGCGTGCTGATCGTGCTGATTTTGCACTTCCAGATTTGGTTTGAAGCAGATGACAGCATTGACGTAGGGGTTGAGCGGCTCAAACTGGAGTCGGAGCTTTACAAAAGCATTGCGGTGGACAACAAGCAAATTGCGGCTACTACTGTCCCCATCGAGGAGGCGCTGGTCGTCAACTCTGCCAGAGAGCGCCGCACCATCATCATGGATGTTCTGAACGACAACCCCAGAGAGTACATCGAATTCTTGCAAAAGGCGGGCAACAATGACGATACCGAGGTGGTCCACTACGCAGTTACAGCTATGGTGGAAATATCCAAGGAGAATGACTACCGCCTGCAGAATTTCGAACGGGAGTATGCTGCCAATCCGGATGACCCGGTGGTGCTGGAACAATATCTCGACTTTTTGTGGAATTGCCTGTCCCAAAATCTGATGCAGGGACAGGTTGAGGTGCTCAACCGAGAGCTGTTTTCCTCCCTGATACAGAAAAAATTGGAAACAGGTGGCAGCATCGGCGACTATTCCAAAGCCATCGAAAATGACTTGAGGCGTGGTCAGTATACCTTGGCAGGTGAAACTCTGCGGCAAATGGAGGCGCTGTATGCGCAAAATGAGGAGTATTATCTGCTGAAGATCCAATATCTGGCCTCGTTGGGGCGGGGTGAGGAGATCAAGCGGGTTTTGCAGGAAATTGACGACCGACACATCTTTTTGTCTTCGAAAGCCAAGGAGGTTCTGGCGTTTTGGGAAAGCTGAAAGCAAAACTTGATAATTTCCGGTTCAAGGGCATTCTTGCCATTGTGTTGGTGTTTGCTTTTATCACGGTGCTTCTGTTTGTGGAGCTCAGTGGCGTGCAATTCCGCTATTCCAAGCGGACGCTGGACCTGTTGCCCCAAGACAGGGTGGTGACCAAAAACCAGTCCTATGTCATGCAGGAGAAAGATACCCTGCTGCTTTACAGCCTTGCAGATCAGGCCTCCGCCCGCGGCTATGAGCAGTTTGAGGTCATACTGCAGGATATGCGGGTGGGAACCGATGTGGTGGAGCTGTCCGGAGGAGCGGACATTCCCGAGTTCACGAATTACTCCGTGGTCATTGTTTTGCTTTCTGACCTGGCCCACATGGGTAACGCCCTGATCGACCTGTGTGACTGGGTGCATGAGGGCGGCAATGTGCTGTTTCCACTGACATTGGATAAAAACGCCTATTCGTCGGCGATTGAGAACAAAATCGGTATGGAAGCATCCTACGGATATTCCTATGTGGGCAATATCTATATCAACGAAGAGTTTATGCTTGGCGGCGGCAGGGCGTATGCCGTACCGGATGCTTATGAATCCGCACGTACCGTACAGCTCAATCCCAAAACGACCCGGGTGCACGCTGCGATTGACAAAGAGGGCGGAGTTCCCCTGATCTGGGAGGCGGACTACGGGAAGGGTAAGTTCGTGGTGGATAACTTTGGTATGTGCGACAAAGCGTTTCGAGGGTTCTATGCCGCATCGCTAAGTTTGTTCAACCCTGTGTATCTGTACCCGGTCATCAACGGTTCTGTGTTCTATTTGGATGACTTTCCGTCACAAATTCCCGAAGGCAGCAATGAATATATTGCCCGGGACTATCAAACAACGACCCGTGATTTTTATGTTAATATCTGGTGGCCCGATATGATGAATCTGTCGGACAAGTATGGAATCAAGTATACCGGGCTTGCCATCGCCAGTTACGACGATGACGTAGACGGTTCTACCAATGCTCAGGTGGATACCGGCACGTTCCTGACCTTCGGCAATATGCTACTGCGCAAGGGCGGTGAGTTGGGTTACCACGGCTACAACCATCAGCCGCTGGCAATCGGTCGGGACTACAAAGGGATTTATGAATATAAAGCTTGGGACGATGCCAAGGCAATCAAAAAGGCGTTTACCTTCCTGACCGAGCTTTGTGACGAATTGTTTCCCGGGGTTCCTATGTCGGTGTACGTGCCGCCATCCAATCTGTTGGCGCAGGAGGGACGGGACGTACTGCTGAAAGAGTTTAAGCAGATCCGTACACTGTCCGGCATCTATCTGCCGGATGATGCACTTGACTTTTCACTGCTGCAGGAGTTTGAGGTGGACGCCAACGGTGTTGTGGACCAGCCACGCATTATTTCCGGCTGCGATATTGATGACTTTATGGAATTGGGTGCGTTGTCGGAACTGAACATGCACTATGTAAATGACCACTTTACCCACCCGGACGATGCTCTGGACCCCGAGCGCGGCGCCCTGATGGGATGGGAGGAACTGTATCGGAGGTTTGACGAATTTCTGAGCCGGCTCTACACCGCCGCACCCAACATCCGAAACTTTACAGGCACGGAGCTTTCTGCCGCTGTACAGCGCTTTGCTGCGGTGACGCCGCATACCGAGATCACGGATAAGACAATGCGGGTAACCATTGATAATTTCTACGACAATGCACAATTTTTGGTTCGCTTCAACGAAGAACAGCCGGCCACGGTCGAGGGCGGTACCCTGACCCACCTGACCGGAAACCTGTATAATCTGGAGGCAACAGAGGCTGTTGTTACTATTTCCTTCAAATAGGAGTAAAACGTGAGAATTTGTTTGATTTTGGAAGGCTGCTATCCGTATATAAACGGCGGCGTCTCCACTTGGATGCATCAGTATATCAATGAGATGCCGGAGCACGAATTTGTGCTTTGGGTCATTGGCGCAAAGGCAGAGGACAAGGATAAGTTTGTCTACACTCTGCCTGATAATGTAGTGCACGTGCAGCAGGTGTTTCTGGATGATGCTCTGCGGGTAAAGGATGCGGGCCTTTTTGATCACAAATTTACGCAGCAGGAAGAGGAGGCTCACAGACGGCTGGTGGCATCCAACAAACCGGATTGGAATCTGCTGTTTGAAATGTATCAGGTGCGCAAAATCAACCCTATGGCGTACCTGAAGAGCCAAAGTTTTTTGGACACGCTGACAAAGACCTGCGAAGAAGCGTTTCCTTTTATCGCCTTTTCTGATGCGTTTCATTCGGTGCGGTCACGTTTGCTGCCTGTGCTGTACCTTATGGGAACGGAAATCCCGGAAGCGGACTGTTATCACGCTATTTGCACCGGCTACGGCGGTCTGCTGGCGGCAATGGGGGCCTATATACATAAAAAACCCTTGCTTCTGACCGAACACGGTATCTACACCCGTGAACGGGAGGAGGAAATCATCCGCGCCAAGTGGGTAGCCCGGGCCTTCAAACCTCATTGGATCGACTTTTTCTATATGCTTTCGGATTTGGTCTACGACAGAGCCTTCCGGGTTACAGCCCTGTTTGTCCGTGCCATGCATACCCAAATCGATATGGGTTGTGCCCCGGAAAAGTGTCGGGTTATTGAAAACGGTATCAGCTATGAGCGCCTTGCCAATATCCCGCTGAAGGAAGAGGACGGAATCGTGGACATTGGTGCTGTGGTGCGCCTTGCGCCGATCAAGGACATCAAGACCATGATTTATGCCTTTTTCGAGCTGTCCTGTCGGCGTGACGATGTACGGCTGCACATTATGGGTGGTGTGGACGATCAGGAGTACGCCGACGAGTGCTATGCTCTGGTCAAGCAGCTGAATTTGGAAGATAAGATTATTTTTACCGGTCGTGTGAATATCATCGAATACTTTGAAAAGCTGGATTTCACCCTGTTGACCAGCATTTCCGAGGGGCAGCCGCTGTCGGTGCTGGAGTCCTTTGCGGCGAGACGCCCGGCGGTGACCACTGATGTGGGCTGCTGCAGCGAGCTGATCAACGGAAAACCGGGAGATACGTTGGGGAAGGCGGGATATTTTGTCCCCCCCATGCAGCGTGATAAACTGGCTGATGCCATGGAGATGCTGTGCCGATCCAGAGAGTTGCGGTTGAAAATGGGCGAGATCGGCCAAAAGAGAACCTATGAGAATTTTCGCTACAACATTATGCTGACCAAGTACAGAGATTTGTATAAAGAGGTGGAGGACCAGTGGCAGGCATAGGCTTTGAACTGAAAAAGCTGTTTCAAAAAAAAGGTGTGCTGAATACAGCCAAAGCATACGGCTATGCCACGGTTATTTGTGCCGGCCCCATGCTGCTTGGCGTGATTTTGCTGCTGGGCATTATGGCCCTGTGCGGAATGTTCGATGTTGCCACCCATACCAGGGAATTGTTGATTTGTATGATTACCTATACGTTGCTGGCTTCGGTAACGGTGACGGCATTTTTTTCCATGGTGGTCACCCGCTATGTTGCAGATATGCTGTTTGAAGACACCAACCAGGCGGTGCTGCCGGCGTTTTGGGGTTCCACCACGGTGATGATGGTGGTGGGCAGCGTGCTGTACGGTATATTTTTGCTGTTTTCGGGGGCGACCTTCTTTCAGGGCTTCCTTTGCTTTACCTTGTTCAATGAGCTGATTGTTGTATGGAACGCCATGAGCTTCCTTACGGCGATTAAGGACTATAAGGGGATTTTTCTTTCCTTTCTGGCGTCGGTGGCTGCGTCACTGCTGCTGGGGGCGCTGCTGCTTTGGCTTGGTTTTGCGGTGATAGAATCCCTGCTGTGCGCCATCACGGTGGGTTACGGCATCATGCTGATTTGGGATATAGTGCTGCTGCACCGCTATTTCCCGCATACTGAGCTGGGTGCATTTGCCTTTTTCCGGTGGATCGACGAATTTCTGTCTCTGGCGCTATCGGGACTGTTTATGAATATCGGTATGTTCTCCCATTTGGTGATTATGTGGTTTTCTGACATCGGGGTTCGTGTTCATGGACTGTTCTACGGTGCGCCGTGGCACGACGTACCGGCGCTGTTGGCCTTCATGACTGCGCTGATGACGACGGTCAACTTTGTGGTTTCGGTGGAGGTAAATTTTTATCCCAAATATCGTAATCACTACAGCCTTTACAACGATAAGGGAACCATCGGCGATATCCGACAATCGGAAAAGGAAATGCTGGGCACGTTAAAGACCGAAGCGTTCTACACGGCCCTTAAGCAGCTGCTGTTTACGGCGGGCTGTATCGCCTTGGGCGGGTATCTGTTGGATTTACTGCCCCTTGGGTTCAATGAGATCATGCGTGGGTATTTCCGCACCCTGTGCGTGGCCTACGGTCTGTATGCTATCGGTAATATGCTGATGCTGATCTTGCTGTATTTTACCGACTACAAGGGGGCCTGCCTCACCACCGGTATATTTGCCGGGGCGACCATTGTGCTGACGGTGCTTTCGCTGTTGCTGCCGATGGAGTACTATGGGTTTGGTTTTCTGTTAGCATCCATGGTTTTTGCGGTTGCCACGGCGTTGCGGCTGGATTACTTTACAAAGCGCTTACCTTACTACATCCTGTCGGTGCAGCCCCTGGTTTCGGAGGATCGCTCGGGCAGATTTACCCGGTTGGGCGTGTTTTTGGAAGAACGGTTTGAAAGGGGATCGACATGAAACGAAACAGACTCCTGGCGGCAGGACTTGCTGTCCTGATGGCCCTTTCTGTATGCGCCTGTGGCTTTGAGGAGGCCACGGACACTGCTTTTGGTACAAAGGTGGATCCGCAGGATGTTACCACGGACAACGGAAGCGGAATCCATCTGCGGGACAAAAATCTGCTATACACCCAGCATGACAACACAGAGATTGTCACCATGTATCTGACGGTGTCCCGCGGCAACGAGGGGGAGGGCACCGACCATAGTTGGGAAGAGGTCAATACCTATTCTGCCTACGACTACGACCGCATGGGGGTGGAACGCTACAAGGTGGCGGGTCTGCTGCAGGTTGGGGATGAAAACGGATTGATTCCCGGCGAGTTTGGCTATGGACAGGTGGCACCCAACTGCACCGTGCAGATTCGTGGCCAGTCCTCCAGCCGTAATCCGCAAAAGAATTATAAGATTGCGATCAAGGACAACAAAGGTGACTGGAGAGGGCAGACCACCATTGCGCTGAACAAGCATCAGGGCGACGGCCTGCGGTTCAGAAATAAGCTGGGGTTTGATCTGCTGACTCATATTGACCAGCTGATGAGCCTTCGTACCACGTTTGTGCGGCTGTACGTGAAAGACACGACCCTGAGCGAGAATGAACCCTTCCGTGACTACGGCATCTATACACAGGTGGAGCAGCTGAACAAAACCGCTCTGAAGGCCCATGGTTTGGACAACCGGGGACACCTGTATAAAGTGAATGTGTGTGAATTTTATCGCTATGAGGACGTCATCATGCTGAAGGATGACCCCCGGTATGACCTGAAGAAGTTTGAGGAAATTCTGGAGGTCAAGGGAGATGATGACCACACCAAGCTGATCAAGATGCTGGAGGCGGTCAATGATTACTCCATCCCCATAGAAGAGATTTTGGCGGAATCCTTTGACGTAGAGAACATTGCCTATTGGATGGCGTTCAATATGCTGGTGGGCAATATTGATACCCAAAGCCGCAACTTCTACCTTTACAGTCCCCAAAATGTTGACCGCTGGTATATTCTACCGTGGGACATCGACGGCATGCTTTTGCGTACGGAACATACGATGGTTGGCCGTGTGGACTACGAGGAGTGGGAAAGCGGCGTGAGCAATTATTGGGGCAACGTGCTGTTCCAGCGGTGCCTGCGGTCTGAGGAGTTCCGAAAGGCGCTGGATGCCGCAGTGGAGGATCTGCGCACCAACGTGCTGACTCCGGAGCGGATCGATTCCTACGCCACTACATATGCAAATCTGCTCAAGCCTTATGTGTACTCCGGACGGGATCTGACCTACGCCCGGCTGACCAGGTCGCAATATGATACAGTGGTTCGAGGCATTAACAATGAGATTGCCGACAACTACAACCGCTATAAGGAATCCTTCGAAAAGCCGTTACCCTTCTACATTGGCACTCCCCGCCAGCAGGACGGTGGATACGTGGTGGAATGGGATCCCTCCTACGACTTTGATGGCGAAGACGTTACGTATACGTTTGAACTGGCACGGGATTATAGCTTCAGCAACCCGATCGTTAGCCTGACCGACCTGATGATTCCTATGGCGTCCTTTGACAAATTGCCGAGAGGACAGTATTTCATGCGGGTGACTTCGACAAACGCCAGCGGAAAAACACAGGTTGCGTTTGACAGCTATTTGTTGGAGAAGGGCAAAGTCTACGGTACCAAGTGCTTCTACGTGGATGGGGCCGGGAAGATCGTGGAGGATGTCTATGTTGAAAACTGAACGGTACAGGAACGAATGGAAGTATTTGATCGACACGGCGCAGAAGGAGCTGGTTTGCAAGCGATTGGATCCGCTGTTGAAGCTGGACAAGCACGCACAGAACGGCGGGTATATGCTTCGAAGCCTGTATTTCGATGACTACTATCGGTCGGCCTACGAAGAAAAGGATGCCGGCGTGCTCCAGCGTAAAAAGTACCGGATCCGCATTTATAACTGCGAGGATAAAAGCATTAAGCTGGAGCGAAAGAAAAAGTTCGGTGCGTACATATTCAAAGAGTCGGCCAAGCTTACCCGTGACGAGGTGTACCGCATTTTGGACGGCGACTACGAATTCCTTCTGCACAGTGATCAACCGCTGTGTCGGGATTTCTATGTGGAGTGCGTCAGCAATGTGATGCGGCCGCGGACCATCGTCGACTACGACCGGGAACCGTGGATTTTGGATGAGGGTACCGTGCGAATTACATTCGATATGGATGTACGTGCGGCGGTGGGGAGTTTCGATATTTTCGATTCGACCCTGCCGACTTTGCCGGTGCTGGAACCGGGGAAATGCGTCATGGAAGTGAAATTTACAGAGTTTCTGCCTCAATTTGTCCGGGAGATTTTGCCGGACCGGGCATCGGAATTCACGGCGGTTTCCAAGTACGTGCTGTGCTATGAAAAGACGGAGTATATGAACAGTTTCAAATACTGGTACGAGAATTAAGGGGGAGATGCAGTATGAGCATCCAAGATTTTATCAAAAAGTCCATACTGGAATCCGGCGCCTTTGACGGCGCAAGTCTGGCGAGCATTGCGCTGGGCGTAATCACGGCACTGATCATGGGTGCGGTGATTTATGCAGTCTACAGCAAGTTTTACGTTGGTGTTATCTACTCCCGCAGCTTTGCGATCACCCTTGTCGGTATGACGATACTGACGGCCATGGTGACGCTGGCGATCAGCACAAATATCGTCATTTCCCTTGGTATGGTGGGTGCACTGTCTATCGTGCGCTTCCGTACTGCGGTCAAAGATCCGTTGGATCTGCTGTATCTGTTCTGGGCGATCACCACCGGTATCACCGCCGGCGCGGGTATGTACCTGCTGGTGGTGGTTACGGCGCTCATTATGGTTTTGATGGTGGTCATCTTCTACAACAGGCAGCAGAAGGGACGCATCTACATTGCGGTCATCCATTACATGAGTGACGAGACCGGTGACAATGTGATCCGAGCCTTCGGTAAAATGAAGTACTTCATCAAGTCCAAAACCGTACGCAAGGGGAAAACGGAGCTGGCGGTGGAGGTTTACTGCAAAGACAATGATACATTCTTTCTGGATAAAATACGAGATATTGAGGGCGTGGAAGACGCTACTTTGATACAGTATAACGGAGAATATCATGGATGATTTTTTAAAAACAGCGGATGGCTTTGAAACAACCCTGAAATTGGTTGAAACCATCAACAGCACCACAGATGACTATCTGTTTATCTGGGATATTAAGGCGGATAAACGCTGGTTTTTTGGTGACATCGACAAGTACTACGATATACGGAAAAACGGCAGTGATACCAACAGTACCCCGGAGATGCTGAGGATCATCCATCCGGCTGACAGCGGTGCGGTGTTGAACAGTTTGGAGCAGATTGCCAAAGGCGAAAAAGACAGCCACAACATGGATTACCGCTGGATCAACCGCAATGGCGAAAAGGTGTGGATCAATTGCCATGGAACGGTTATTCGGGATGGACAGGGGAAACCTTACCTGATGATAGGCCGTGTGTCGGAGGAAAATCTGCGTCACCTGTACAATCCGCTGACGGCACTGTGGAACAAGAACAAGCTGCGCCTGGACCTGAAAGGTGAGCTGCGGGCGAACCGCGGCTTTTTGATGATGGTGGATATTGATGGTTTGGCGGCCATCAACCTGTCCCATGGCAGAGAGTATGGTGACAGCCTGCTGAAAGAGATTGCCGAGTTGTGCGAAAGTCTGGCACTGGTCAAGACGGCCTACCATGTAGACCACAATTACTTTGCCCTTGTGCTGCGTACGGAGCGGGAAGACGAGGTGCGGGCTGTTTACGAAACGGTCCGCACGGCCATGCAGGAAAAGTGTACCTTTACGGCCAGTGCGGTGCCCATTGATAAGGCAATGTTTTTGGATGAGACCCAGCTGCTGGATTCTGCCAACATGACCATGAAGCGTGCGAAAGAGATTTCCGGCAATCGCATAGAATTCTTCTCGGCAGAAGAGCTCAGCCAAAAGATTGCTTCGCTGGAATTGCTGGAGGAACTCAAGCAGAGCGAGGAAAACGGTTGTGCGGGGTTTGAGGTGTATTACCAGCCGCAGATCAAAACAGGGACCTATGAGATCTACGGAGTGGAGGCGCTGCTGCGGTACAACTCGCCGACTCGCGGCAAGGTGTTTCCGGATGAGTTTATTCCGATTCTGGAAGAATCACGCTTGATCAAACGTGTGGGGTTGTGGGTTCTGGAGCAGGCATTGGCACAGTGCAAGGCGTGGCGTACGGCTTTACCGAATCTGCATGTTAGTGTCAACTTCTCTGCCCTGCAGTTTGAGGATGCCCATCTGGCGGAAGACGTGTTTGAACGAGTGGAGGCGGTGGGACTTCCCGGAGAGGCGCTGACCATTGAGATAACCGAGAGTGTGGAGCTGCACAACAGCCAGCAGCTGATCGATACGGTTAAGAGATTAAAAAAGCATAATATTAATTTTGCTATCGACGACTTTGGAACCGGATACTCCAATTTGGGCTATCTCAAGCAGATGAATGTGGACGAGATCAAAATCGACCGTATGTTTGTCAGTGGACTTGAACAGGAAACCTACAATCACAAACTTATCAGCAATGTGATCGAGTTCGCGAAAGAAAATGCCATTCGTACCTGTTGTGAGGGCGTGGAGAATCCACGGGAGCTGGTTATGCTGGAGGCGTTGCTACCCGATTTGATTCAAGGGTTCCTGTTCGATCGGCCCAATACGGCGGAAATGATTGAACGAACCTATATAGACACTACGTCGAAGCAGTACAAGGAACGGTTGGGGTTTGTTGATAAGCTCCGGGAACTGAAAGAGCAACTGAATGTGATCCATTTTAACCCAAAAAACATTCTGCATGAGAGCGGAGTGGGGTTGTGGGCAATGTGCTTCCATGAGCACGAACGGTATTACGAGTTGCATTTGGACGAAACGGCAGTGAGCCTTTTAGCGATGCCTGCGAACGGTACTCCCCGGGAATGCTATGAGTTCTGGCGCGAGCGTTTGTGCCCGGACTGTGTGGAGAGTGTGAAGGAGAGCTTGCAGGAAATGGCACGGTGCAGTCGGATCGTGCAGCCGGAATTTTTGTGGAAGCACCCGCAGCAGGGGGAAATCAAGCTGCGATTCAGCGGGAGACGCATGGATGGTCCTGATGGTGTGATTGTTCTGGAGGGCTATTGCTTGAATCTTTCCAGCGTTGCGAAAAAAGGAGAATGAACGGTGAAATCGATTCAAAGTAAAATCTTATTTGTGGTAATTACAGGTTTGGTGGTCATTACCGCAGTGGTGTCTGCTATCGGTGTGACGATGACCCATGAGGTTATGCATCGGGATGCTGACCGAATTTTGAAGAATGCTGCCCAGCGGGAAGCGGCAGAAATCAACGATATGCTGGGAGATGTGGTGAAATCTTGCGGCATTATGGAGCACTACGCCATCGCAGAAGCGGGCAATGATCCGGAAAAACTGAAGGACGATACGTTCCGTAATCAGTACCTTGAACGGGCGGAAATCATGTTTGCCGAAGTAGTGGTGAACACCGAAGGCGTCGAGGCGTTTTATCTGCGTCTGGATCCTGCTTGGGCTGACGGCACGTCTGGATTTTATAACCGAGTGACTGCCGACGGAGGCCTTGAGAGCATGCCGCTGACAGACCTGACCAAGTACGACCGCAACGATGAACAAAACGTGGGGTGGTACTATCGGGCTGTGAAGGCGGGAAGAGGCGTTTGGATGGATCCGTACTATTTCCCCGGAGACGAAAACCGGATGATTTCCTTCGTAGAACCCCTGTATGCAGGTCGGGAATTGATTGGCGTAATTGGGTTTGACATGAGCTTTGATTACCTGGTTCAGCGTGTTAAGGAGATTGCGGTGTATGAAGATGGGTATGCCGTGCTGCTTGCTCGTGATGGTGTAACGGCTTATAATACGACAGAGGAAGGGGAACATGGGCACGAGCATAGTGATCCCGGTACCGCAACCAGAGTGGAACTGAAAAACGGTATGTTCCTGAAGCTGCAGGCGGATTACAAGGACATCCAGCGAGACATCAGACCCATTCTGGGCAAGATTGTGGCTGCGTTTGTTATTGTGTTGGTTTGTGCCATTGCATACACGGTTTTTGTTACCAGAAGGATTGTGGGCCCCCTTAAACGCCTGACTGCAGCGGCAGAAAGCATTGCTACCGGAAATGAGCAGACGGGCGTCATGGGGTTTACTACAGAATCCAAGGACGAAATCGGAACGCTGGCTCAGGTGCTTGGCAATGCGTATGCGAAAATTCAGGAGTATACAGCCTATATCAATGCGCTGGCCTATCGGGATTCTCTGACCGGAATCAAGAACACCACCGCTTATGCCGAGGCTACTAAGGACTTGAACAAGGAAATTTGTACCGGGAATCCCCGGTTCGGCGTGTTGGTAGCAGATATCAACAACCTCAAGCGTACCAATGACCAATTTGGCCACGATGTGGGCAATGAGCTGATTGTCCATACGACCAAGCTCCTTACCTCGGTGTTCAAAAACAGTGTGGTGTTCCGCATTGGCGGTGACGAGTTTGCTGTGCTCTTGCAAGGAGAGGATTACAGACAGTACCGCACTTGTCTTAAGCAGTTGGATGAGATGTGCGCAGCTGCCTGCATTACCGTGGGTGAGAGCACGATTCCTGTTTCGGTGGCACGGGGCGTTTCTTTGTTTGACCCCAGCATTGACCGGGTGTATGAGGATGTGTTCGCCAAGGCTGACCATGAGATGTACGTACACAAAGAGCAAATGAAAGCTGCAGCCCAGTGATAAGAAAGCCGCTGATCTAACGATCAGCGGCTTTCTTTGTCTGCGGAGCGTTCATGGCCTGCTCCAGTTTTTGCAATGCTTTCTTCTCGATACGGGACACATAGCTGCGGGAAATGCCGCAATGACGGGCGATTTCCCGCTGGGTGTATGGCTCCCGCCCGTCCAAGCCGTACCGCAGAGAGATGATGCGGGCCTCCCGTTCGGTCAGACATGTGCGGACACAGTGGCGGACTTTAGAACAGGCGTCCTTGGTGTCCAGGTCCTCCAACATGGTGTCGTCCACACGGATGACATCCATCAGGGACAGAGAACCTCCGTCACCGCCGGTGTCCAGTGTGTCGGACAGGGATACCTCACCCTGCAGCTTGCGCTGGGAGCGGAAGAACATCAGAATTTCGTTTTCAATGCATCGGCTGCAGTAGGTGGCAAGGCGCACATTTTTGTCCGGCTTGAAGGTAGACACGCCCTTGATCAGGCCGATGGTGCCGATGGAGA
This sequence comes from Lawsonibacter sp., assembly GCA_045601985.1. Taxonomy (GTDB): domain Bacteria; phylum Bacillota; class Clostridia; order Oscillospirales; family Oscillospiraceae; genus Lawsonibacter. Next base: position 25,485 of record JAZSAQ010000092.1, read on the forward strand.
TCAGGTCGTCTTGGTCGCCGGACTGGGCGTAATACTTTTTGACGATGTGGGCCACCAAACGCAGGTTGTGCTCGATGAGAGTGTTGCGGGCCTCCTGATCCCCGCAGGCCAGACGGTCCAGACATTCCTTTTCCTCCTCGGGTTTCAGCGGTTTGGGAAAGGAGCCGCCGCCGGATAACCGCAGGGTAAAAAACAGACTGTTGCTCAGTAGGTACACCAGTGCGGAAAGCATATTATAACCACCTCAAAACACTCTATTGCGGTCCTGCAAGTCCCTATACCGGGTGGTTGACTTTTGGGTGGAAGTTGTGTATTATGCTGAGGTAAGAAATAAATATTTGCGGGCGTGATGGAATTGGTAGACATGCGAGATTTAGGTTCTCGTGCAGTGATGCGTTGGGGTTCGAGTCCCCACGCCCGCACCAAAAAACGACACCCACGGGTGTCGTTTTTTTATGCAGGCGGGACGAGAACCCGGGTTCGATTTATTGCCCTTGGCGGCTATGCCGCTTAGGGGCAGTTAATGCAAGCGGAGCGAAGCGGAGTCGCT
>JAZSAQ010000093.1:0-22669 GCA_045601985.1 Lawsonibacter sp.
CTGCCCCTAAGCGGCATAGCCGCCAAGGGGCAATAAATCGAACCCGGGTTCTCGTCCCACGAAATCAAAAAAATCCGCAACCCAAACGGGTTGCGGATTTTTTGGTGCCGGTGGGGGGGCTCGGACCCCCACCCTGTCGCCAGGGACGGATTTTGAGTCCGTCACGTCTACCAATTCCATCACACCGGCGTACCAGTGTATTATATACCAGTACACCGTATTTTGCAAGAGGTTAATTTGCCCGGCTGTAAATTTTGGTCAGGTGCGCCAGCCGGTCGGCCACACCGGCGTTGAGCGCCTCGCTCCGCACACGCCAGGACCAGTTGTGCGCTCCCATGGTGCCGGGGGTATTCATGCGGGCATCTGCGCCCAGCCCCAGCACGTCCTGCAAGGGGGCGATAGCCAGATACGCACCGGTTCCCCACGCTCCGCAGATACCACCCCAGCCAAGTCCCTCGTCCTCCCGCAAACGCAGGTAGGCACGGGCATAGGCCGCCGTAGCGGCGTCCGCTTCACAGAACCATTGGACAAAGGTGGGGGTATCGTGGGTACCGGTATAGACCACGCAGTTTTCCCCGCAGTTATGGGGCAAAAAAGCACTTTCCGCACCGGGTTCAAAGGCAAACACCAGCACCCGCATGCCAGGCACACCACAGGTTCGCACAAACTCCAGCGCCCCCTCATCCAGGTCGCCCAGGTCCTCGGCAATCAGTTCCAGTTCCGGTGCAGACTTCTGCAAGGTGTTCAGCAGCTTCATCCCCGGACCGGGTCGCCATTCACCCTCCACCGCCGTTTCCGCACAGGCTGGAACGGCCCAGTAGTTATGAAAGGCGCGGAAGTGGTCGATGCGCACCGCATCGTACAGCTTGGCGCACCAACCGATACGTTCTTTCCAAAAATCAAAGGTCTCCGCCCGCTGCCAGTTATACAGGGGATTGCCCCACAGCTGCCCGTCGGGACAGAAGGTATCCGGCGGCACACCTGCCACGGCAGAGGGATGCCCCTCCGCATCCAGCTCAAATACGCCAGGTCTGCGCCACAGTTCCACACTGTCAGCAGACAGATAGATGGGGATGTCACCCATCAACCGCACGCCCTTTTCATTGGCGTACGCCTTCAAGGCAAACCACTGGCGGTAGAACGTCAGCTGTAAAAAGCGATGAAAGTCCATCTCCTCCGGGTCGGGTTTGGCGCCTGTCGGCCACTCCCACCAACCGGTCTGATAGTGGTCGTGCAGGGCGGCAAAGGCCGCATAATCATCCAGCCACGCCATCTCTACCGGCACACTCTCCACGGTCTGTCCCTTCGAGCGCTGCCACGCCAGCCGCAACAGAGGCATGCGGGTTTGGTTCAGCCGGACATAGTCCACCCGGTCCATATCCTCACAGCGGGCCTTGTTCCTTTCCTCCGCAGTCAGCAAACCCTCCTCGGCCAACAAATCGAGGTCAATGAGCAACGGGTTGCCTGCAAAGGCAGAAGGTGACATATAGGGGGATGCCCCGTCCCCGAGGGGGACCAGGGGCAAAATTTGCCACCAGCGTTGCTTTGCCCGTGCCAAAAAATCCACAAACTGCCGTGCAGGCTGCCCCAGCGAACCGATTCCGTACGGTCCCGGCAGGGCGGAAATTGCCAACAAAACACCGCTTGTGCGGGTACGTCGCATACCAAATCACTCCCTAATCAGGATGAGAAAATTATATCATATGGCGCAGATTTTGCAAGGGTCGCTCACTCCACCCGCACCACCACCTTGCCACCGACGCTCTCGGCAATCAGCCTGCCTCCGGTCTGTACCCTCCCTGCCAGCAACAGGTCAGCAGCGGGGTCGGCAATCTGTTCGGTGATGGCCCGCAGCAAAGGGCGTGCCCCGTGGGCCGGGTTCCCCGCCGCCGCCAGTGTTTCCAGTGCCGATGCTTTAACCTCCAGTGCCACTCCCTGTTCCTTTATCCGGGCACACACTCGATCCACCTCCATACGCCCAATGTGCTCCAAAGCCCCCTTGTCCAGCGGAAGAAATACGGGTGTCGCATCCAACCGTCCCCAAAACTCCGGTCGGAAGGTCTTTTTTGCATCGGCCAGCACCGCCTCGTCCACCGCCCGTACTCCGTCAGGCGAAAAGCCAAGTTGCCCGGCCACGAACCGGCTTGCACCCAAGTTGGAGGTCATGATTACCACCGTATTGCGGAAATCCGTCATGCGCCCCAGTGCATCGGTCAGGGTTCCGCCATCCATAATTTGCAGCAGCAGACTCCACACATCCGGATGAGCTTTTTCGATTTCGTCCAGCAGCACCACCGACCACGGGGCACGACGCACCCGCTCGGTCAGTTGCCCTCCCTCTTCGTGACCCACGTAGCCGGGAGGCGAACCGATGAGGCGGGAAACCGTGTGTGCCTCCATATACTCGGACATATCAAAACGAATGAGTGCTTCCTCGCTGCCAAACAGCGCCTTTGCAAGGCTTCGGCACAGCAGGGTCTTCCCCACTCCGCTTGGGCCGAGAAAGAGAAAGCTGCCCACCGGCCGATGCGGGTCCTTCAACCCAAGTCTGCCCCGCCGCACCGCACGGGCCACCGCCGCAACTGCCTCATTCTGCCCCACAAGCTGGGCATGGAGGGTCTGCTCCAGCTCGGCCAAACGTTTCCTCTCTGCCTTGGACAGTTCTGTCACCGGAATGCCTGTCCAGTCCGTCAGCACCGCCTGCACATCCGCAGGGGTGACCTGCTTGGGTGCGTGGCTGTCGTTCCAACTGCGTGTGCGGCTGTCCAGCTGACGGCGGAAGTTGTCCTCCACATCCCGAAGCAGTGCCGCCCGCTCATAGTCATGGTTCTGCGCCGCTGTTTCCCGCTCCCGTGCCGCCTTTGCCGCCCGCTGCTCCAGCTGCTGCAGCTCCGGCGGAAGGGTGTGCCGTGCCAGCCGCACCCGGGCCGCCGCCTCATCCATCAGATCAATGGCTTTATCCGGCAAAAAGCGCTGGGGCAAATACCTCCGGGACAGATCCACTGCCGCCACCACCGCCTCATCGGTAATGGTCAGGCGGTGGTGCCGCTCATATCTCCCCTTCAATCCCCGCAGGATAGTCACAGCGCTGTCCCGGTCAGGTTCCCGAATCACTACCGGCTGAAAGCGGCGTTCCAGCGCTGCATCCTTCTCAATGTAGCGACGGTACTCCTCTTGGGTAGTGGCACCCAAAACCTGTACCTCGCCCCGCCCCAGGGCCGGCTTCAGGATGTTAGCCGCATCAATAGCCCCTTCGGCACTGCCCGCCCCCACAATGGTGTGCAGCTCATCCACAAACAGGATGATGTTCCGTGCCCGTCGCACTTCGTCCAGCACCTTGCGTAGCTTGTCCTCAAACTCGCCCCGATACTTGGTTCCCGCTACCATGGCGCTCAAATCCAGGGCGCAGACCCGGCGTCCACGCAGGTTGTCCGGCACAGCGCCTCGGACAATGGCCTGGGCCAACCCCTCTGCAAGCGCCGTTTTCCCCACTCCGGGGTCGCCGATCAGGGCAGGGTTGTTTTTTGTCCGTCGGGACAGGATGCGAATCACGTGATTCAGCTCCTCATCCCGCCCGATAACCGGATCCAGACTGTTTTGTGCCGCCAGCCGGGTCAGATCCCTTGCACACTGATCCAGCAGCCGGGTGTCGCCCACATGGATGGGGCGTTCTGCCTCACGACTGCGCCGGGCCGGCGGCGTTTCTCCCCCCATACCCGCCCGCAATTGGCGGTAGAGCCGGTCGGGCACAATTCCCTGTCGGCCAAGCAGCTTGGCCCCGCTGCCACAGCCGTCCCGAAGCAGGCCCAGCAGTAGGTGTTCCGGTCCTATTTTCCGTGCCCCCATTTGCTGCGACTCCGTAACCGCCAGGCGGATGATCTGCCTACAGCGCATCGTCAACCCCTGGCACGGCAAGCCCCCCGGCTTCCCGACCCCCACTTGCTCGGCAAGGGTGCTGCGCAGTCGTCCTTCCACGATTCCTCGGCTTTGCAATGCCTCCCCTGCAGAGTTCTGTCCCGATGCCGCAAGGGCCAGCAGCAGATGCTCACTGCCCACATAGCTGTGGCCCATAGCACTGGCATGCTTCAGGGCCAGACACAGCACATTCAGCGCCTCCGGGGTAAATTTGCTCTCCTGCATCCCGTCACCTCACATTCGTTCTGCATGAACTATGCCCGCTTTTTTGAAAAATATATTGCTTTTTCAAAAACTTGTGTTAGAATAGAATACACATTTCAAATGGAGGTGTTACATAATGGCTTACAAGATCAGTGACGCTTGCGTCAGCTGCGGCGCTTGCGCCGATTCCTGCCCCGTGGGCGCTATCTCCCAGGGCGACTCTCAGTACGTGATCGACGCCGCCGCTTGCCTGGACTGCGGCGCTTGCGCTGACACCTGCCCCGTGGGCGCCATCGCTCAGGAGTAATCCACACAAAAAAACAGCTCCACCCGGTTGGGTGGAGCTGTTTTTTATTTCTTGTTCTTCTTGTAGATGATGTTCAGACCCTTCAGCAGCAGATCCCGTTCAAAAACGATTTCCCGCTTGCACAGTGGGATGATAAACTGCGCCAACCCACCTGTGGCAACCACAGTGGTCTTGTGCCCCAGTTCTTCTTCCACTCGGTCGATCACGCCGTCCAGCATGGCGGCCGTGCCGTACATGATACCGCCACGCATACAATCCACGGTATTCTTGCCAATCACCTGTTTGGGTTTGTCCAGGCTGATACCGGGCAGCTGGGCCGCACGGCTGGTCAGCGAATCCAACGACACCATCACTCCCGGGAAAACCAGGCCACCCACAAACACATTATCCGGCTCGATCACCTGAATTGTGGTAGCGGTACCCATATCGATCAGCACCAAAGGCGCAGCATACTCCGCCAGTGCCGCTACGGCTGCCACGATCAGGTCGCTGCCCACCTGAGACGGAATATCCATATGGATATTCAACCCGGTTTTCAGGCCCGGCCCCACTACCATGGGTTGCTTACCGGTAAGTTTGCGGACACCGGTCTGAACCGAGTTAAAAACCGGAGGTACCACGGAGGAGATAATGCAATCCTCCACATCCACAGCAGATACGCCAAACAACCCCAGCATACTCTTGATTTCTGCCGCATACTGGTCGGAGGTCTTGATGCGATCCGTGGCGATACGCGCCTCAAAGAGGATCCGATCATCCTTCAAACCGCCAACAACAATGTTGGTGTTGCCGATATCAATGGCGAGTAGCATGTCTTCTTCCCCCTGTCAGGCTTTTTTCCCGCTTACCAAACGGCAGATGCGCTCACCGGCAGGACTGAATACGATGTTGATGACAAGTTCGGGAACAAAGTTCGCCAAAATCAGTCCTGTCAGGATGTAACCCAGCAGGTCGCCGCCACCGGCCCACGCAGCCAGCACGTCAATGAAAAACAGCAGCATACTGGCCACAAATACGCCGGTATTGATCACAGGGCACACAATGGCCGCCAGCAGCATGGCCACGTAGGTATTCTTGCCCTTAAGCAGCTTATATACACAACCGGAAACGAGTCCCGCCAGGGTTCCTTTTGCCATCACCACCAAAAAGCAGATGGCGGGATTGGCCTGAAACACCATGGCTCCACCCGGATCGGTGCCTGTCACGCAGTTGATAAACACGACCACGCCAAAGGTCGCACCCAGCAGTGCGCCCGCACCCGGCCCAAAAATCGCCGCACCCAGAACCACGGGAATTAAAACCAGCGAAATGGAAAATCCGCCCACCGGTGGGATGATGCCGCCGATGATCTGCATGACCACTACCAGCGCCATCATCAGTGCAATGCCTACCATTTTTGCTATGCTGTTTTGCCTTTTCATTTTGAAAAACCTCCTGCTGTCGCTCCCAACGTATGGGATGCAATGCAAATTTTCGGAGTACTCCGATTGGTCTTATTATACACGATATTGTTTGAGATTTCAAGATATTGCCGCATCGGGCAATATCTGTGCGGTTCGCAATGGCTCAAACGCATAAAATAACCGCCGCAGCTGCGACCTTTCGTCGTATCTGCGGCGGTTATGCGTTGCTCATTTCACATTGCATTTTCGCTTATCCCCTCTTTCAGCGTTCACTATGGATTTGAGTCTGTGCGTTGTCCTTGTTCTCGCTGGCAAAAATCATCTCATCGATGTCGCCGGCTACACGAACAAAACCACGGATCTTGCTGGTATTCGTCATATACCGTTGCCTCCTTTCTTCCTTGGTACAGATGCAGTATACACCCGCTCAAAATTTATGTCAACTCATTTTTTGTTCCCAAAACTGTTAAATTTGTGTAAATAAAGGCATTTTTTGTTTCCCTGCGCAAGATATCGACCGTTTTCCCGCCCCTGCACACAATCTCTTGTTGTCCCGCTGAAATGTTACAGTTTCATGTCAACGTCAAAAAGACGGGTGCGACGTTGCCGCACCCGTCTTTTCTACTTGTGATACCGCTTCAGCGCAGCGGCCAGCTGGTCAGGGCAGGAGGTGCTCTTCCAACCGCAACGGATACCCTCCATGCGGGAAATGGCCTCTTCTACCTGCATACCCTCCACCAACCGGGAGATGCCCTGCAGATTGCCGCTGCAGCCGCCCTCCACGTTGACGGACTTGATGACGCCGTCCTCAATTTCTACTGTCATCTTCCGGGAGCAAACTCCCCGGGGGGTGTATTCAATGGTCATGGTGTCCTCCTTGCGGAATACGGATGACCATATAGTACGCCTTTTCCGCCGGGTTGGCAAGGAAATTTTACTGCTCCTTCATCTGCAGGCGCAGGCGGTCAGAGATCATGGCAATAAATTCACTATTGGTGGGCTTGCCCTTAATGTTGGAAACAGTGAAGCCGAAGTACTTCTGCAGGGTGTCCAGGTCGCCCCGATCCCAGGCCACCTCGATAGCGTGGCGCACGGCCCGCTCCACCCGGCTGGGTGTGGTGTTGAAGCGCTTGGCAACCTCGGGATACAGCACTTTGGTCACGGCGTTGATGGCATCCAGGTTGTCGATGGAGTACAGGATAGCCTCACGCAGGTAGTGATAACCCTTGATATGTGCAGGCACACCGATCTCGTGAATAATGGCGGTAACACGGCTTTCCAGCCCGGCACGCCAACTCTGCGGCTCCTCCATATCAAGGCCGGCCAGTTGGCGCAGCCGCTCACACAGAATCTCCATGCGGCAAGGCTTGGTCATGTAGTGGTCGGCACCGTAACGGATGGCGATCTCCGCCATGGTCCCACGGGCCAAAGCGGACAGCACCAAGGTGCGGGGCCGCTCCTGCTCCGGCAACTGCCCCAGTGCCTTCAGCACTTCAACGCCGTCGGCCTGTGCCAAAATGACATCCATCACCACAAGGTCGGGTTTGCAGGCGCTGATCATGTCCAATAGCTCCTGTCCATCCCCGGTAGTACCCACTACCTGCATATCCGTTTCAGCGGAGATGGCATCTACAAGCAGTGCACGGAACTCCTCCCCCGCATCTGCTACCAAAACCTTTTTCTTGACTTCCATATTGACAAAATCCTTTCTGCGCAATCGCCCGTTTCGTTTTCCATTTATTGGTATTCGCCGGTTATCTTTAATTTACCACATAGTTGTCCGGGACGCAATAGCAAAATTACCATTTTTTGGTAGTTTCTCCATAAATCGTTCGACAAAAAATGACCCAAAAACGGTCGAATTTGGTCACAGTCACGTCGAACCGGGCGTTTGGGCGCAGAAGCAGTCGCAGAACGGCTTATTTTATCTGTGTTACGGCCTCGGCAACCCGGATACCATCCACAGCGGCGGACACAATGCCGCCGGCATAGCCAGCACCCTCACCACAGGGGTATAATCCTTGCAACGGGGATTGACACCCCTCGTCACGCAGAATGCGCACCGGCGAGGAGGACCGGGTCTCCACCCCCGTCAGCACCGCATCCGGGTGTGCAAAGCCACGCAGCTTACGGTCCATCACACCCAAAGCATCCCGCAGGGTATCGGTCACATAGCCTGGCAGGCAATCCTCCATCTGTGTCCATGTTACACCGGGACGATAGGTGGGCAGAATACTGCCCGGCCCTTTGGACAGGCGTTTTTCAAGGAAGTCGCCCACCAGCTGGGCGGGGGCATTCCAGTTGCCGCCACCCAGGCAAAATGCCGCCCGCTCCCACTTCTGTTGGAAACGCACACCGGCCAGCGGGTCGCCACCGTCAAAGTCTTCCGGTCCGACGCCAACCAGGAAGCCACTATTGATGTTGTCGCCATCCCGTGCACGCAGACTCATACCGTTGGTGACCAGCCCTCCCTGCTCGGAGGCGGCAGCCACTACCTGTCCGCCGGGACAGACACAGAACGAAAATGCCGAGCGCCCATTGGGCAGATGACAGGCCAGCTTGTAATCCGACGGGGGCAGCAGCTCCCATGCCGGGCCGTACTGGCTGCGGCTGACCGCCTGTTGACTGTGCTCAATGCGCACGCCGATGGCAAAGGGTTTCTGTTCCATGGGTACGCCGAGATTTTTCAGTAATTCAAAGGTGTCCCGTGCCGAGTGACCAGGGGCAAGGACAACCGCTTCGCAGGCCACATCGTACAGACCCTCCGGACCGTCTACCGTCACCGCTTTCACACCATCTGTGCCGCACTTGATGTCGCACAGGCGGCTTTCAAAGCGGATATCACATCCAAGGGTCAACAACTCCCGGCGGATACTTTTAACTACCTCACGCAGTACGTCTGTGCCAATGTGAGGCTTGTGCGACCACACCACGTCCTCCGGGGCGCCGTGTGCCACCAATGTTTCCAGCACCGCACCAATGCGCCCGTCGTGGGTGCCGGTGGTCAGTTTGCCGTCGGAGAACGTTCCGGCTCCGCCCTCGCCGAACTGCACGTTAGACGTGGTGTCCAGCTGTCCGGCAGTCCAGAACCGCTCTACGTCGGTGGTGCGTTGTTCCACGCACCTGCCCCGCTCCAAAATGATAGGCGGTATCCCCGCCCGTGCCAAAAACAGTGCCGCAAACAAGCCGGCAGGCCCCATGCCAACCACCACAGGTGGGTGGGCAAGCTTTGCAGAGGCCGCAGGAAATTCATAGGGTGTGGGCGTGACCGGCTCCGCCTTGCGGCAACCGGATCGTGCCAGCACCTGTCCCTCTTTCTCCACCTTCACGTCCACCGTACACACATAATGCACGTCGCTTTTGTTGCGGGCGTCGATGGAACAGCGGGCCATATTCAGTTCCAAAATCCCTTCGGGAGAAACGTTCAGCAAACGAGCCGCTTTCTCTTTCAGTTGCTTTATGTCCCCGTTTAGGGGCAACGGAATATCCCGCACACGGATCATGGTCATCACCTCATTTTAATCAGTGTACCACAAACCCGTAAAAAAGAAAAGCGGAGGCGGTATATCCGCCTCCGCTTTGTTTGATTATTCCGCTGCAGTAACGCCGGAGAAGAAGTTGACCATATCCTGCATATAAAACTCGGTAGAAAGGGACAACTGCTCGCCGGTTTGCTGTCCCCACTGTGCGAACGGGGGTTTCTGCCCCTTGGGCAGTTCGGGACGCTCCCCCTTGCCAAAATCAGGCACCTCACCCTTGGGGAAGTCAGGCACCTCGCCCTTGGGGAAGTCAGGCATCTCGCCCTCGTGGAACGGAGGTTTCTCGCCGGGTCTGCGCATGAGGTCAGTGCCGGTGTAGCCCTGCTGTACCCCGTCCACATAGACGGAGTAGGTCACCCCCTGCTTCAGGGCAGGGTCAGAGAGAATAACTCCCCGATAGATACGCTCTGCGGTAGGGTCGTCCTCCTCTGTGGCACGGGGGGCAATGATACCATTCCCCTCCTCATCCAGCACCTTCAGAACGGACTTGGCGCTCATACCCTGAGCGAACTGCAAATTAACGGCAACCTGTCCGCTGTCGCTCTCCGCCCAATCCATGGTGGAGCCAAACGCCCACACTCGGCCGCCATTGATGAAGCTGCCCATATCGCTGTCCAGCCCGGCATCCGCAGCGGGATTGGCGCTGGCAAACACGTCACCGCCATTGATGACCAGCCAGCCGTTGGAGTCGATGCCGTCACCCTCCTGACCAAGACCTGCTATGATACGCAGATTTCCGCCGTTGATGGTGGTAACGGACACTCCGTCCTCGTTTGTGTTAATGCCGTCGTTGCCGGAAAGAATGGCAATATCACCGTCATTGATGGTCAGGTGCAGTTCGGTGTCCATTCCTTCGTTCTCTGCGTTGATGGTCAGTGCCCCCCTGCCGCCCACGTTCATAGACATATAGGAGTATACAGCGCCATCCTGCTTCCACAGCTTCTTTTCGCCTTCGGCATCTTTATAAATGCGGGCCACGTAAGAGCCGTTGACCACGTTATAACTGCCCTCAGCCAGCAGAAGATTTGCCCCGGCGGCAGCGGTGTCCACATTCTCGCTTGCGGTATCCGCCGACCAATCGTTGTCACACTCGTACACATTCAAAAACAGAATAGCCGGCGCAACGCTGCAGGTAATATCCGCTCCATCCAGCACAAGATTGACCACCGCCGCAGGGTCGGTTGCAGCGTCCTCGCCCAAATCCACCCGCACCTGACCGGCGCTCAGCTTGCCGGTCAAACGATAGGTGCCGGGCTCAGTAATATTGATTACCGTGTGGGCCGCCGCTTCCTCGGCCGTGTGGCGGTCCTGTTCTCCACCTTCACCGTAAGGGTTTCCGCTGTCGTATGCCGTACGATCTTCGTAATAAATGATGTCATTGGTGAGCTTTATCGTGCCGTGATTCAACCCCTCGGCTCGAATTCCGTCATCACTCAAGGTGATCCGTGTTTCCACTGGCACGCCCCCGCCCCACTGACAACCGGCCAAACAGCCCACCAACAAAACACTTGCCATCAGAAAAGCATAACATCTTGCAAACTTCATCGTTAAACCTCCCCAAACATCACATTTGCAAGCAATCCTGCAACTATTTTCCAAAAATAATTTTACCACGGTGTGTACAGAATGTAAACATTTATTAAACGCTGTAAACGGCGCAAAGGTCGAGTATTCCGAACAAAAACAACGCACTATGTGGAATAATACAAAAATTCCGTCTGCGAAAAAAAGTGTTTTGTATGTGCAAACAAAAGTTAAATTTGCAGGATTTCACTTCTTGACTTGCAATTTCTGCCGTGTTATAACATATACTATAGTTTAATAGGCTAAAGTACCCATTCATTTATATTGGAGGCGTTAATATGAGCATTCCCAATAAATATCTTGACGAACTGATGGAGCGTGTCGTTGCCCGTGACCCCGGCCAGCCCGAATTCCATCAGGCCGTGCGCGAGGTTTTGACCTCTCTCTCCCCCGTGGTGGACGCCCACCCCGAGTATATCACCGAGGGCGTGATGGATTGCCTGGTGGAGCCTGAGCGTGTCATCAAGTTCCGTGTGCCCTGGGAGGACGATCAGGGTAACGTCCACGTCAACCGTGGTTACCGTGTGCAGTTCAACAGCGCCATCGGCCCCTACAAGGGCGGTCTGCGCTTCCATCCCAGCGTGACCGAGAGCGTCATCAAATTTCTGGGTTTTGAGCAGATTTTCAAAAACAGCCTGACCGGCCTGCCCATCGGCGGCGGCAAGGGCGGCTCCGACTTCGATCCCAAGGGCAAGTCCGATGGTGAAATCATGCGCTTCTGCCAGAGCTTCATGTCTGAGCTGTCCAAGTATATCGGCCCCGACACCGACGTGCCTGCCGGTGACATCGGCGTGGGCGCCCGTGAGATCGGCTACCTGTTCGGTCAGTACAAGCGTCTGCGCAACGAGTTTACCGGCACCCTGACCGGCAAGGGCCTGTCCTACGGCGGCTCTTTGGCCCGTACCGAGGCCACCGGCTACGGTCTGTGCTACTTCACCGACTGTATGCTCAAGGCCGCCGGCAAGAGCTTCGCCGGTGCCACCGTGGTCATCTCCGGCTCCGGCAATGTGGCCACCTACGCCTGTGAGAAGGCCACCGAGTTTGGTGCCAAGGTGGTGGCCCTGTCCGACTCCAACGGTTATATCTACGACAAGAATGGCATCGACCTGGACCTGGTCAAGGAGATTAAGCAGGTCCGCCGTGACCGTATCCGCACCTATGTGGACGTCCATCCCGAGGCCGAGTATCATGAGGGCTGTAAGGATATCTGGACCATCCCCTGTGACATTGCCCTGCCCTGCGCCACCCAGAATGAGCTCAATGGCGAGGCCGCCAAGGCCCTGATTGCCAACGGCTGCTACGCTGTGGCCGAGGGCGCCAATATGCCCTGCACCCCCGATGCCGTGGACATTTTGAAGGAGGCCAAGGTCCTCTTTGGCCCCGCCAAGGCCGCCAACGCCGGCGGTGTGGCCGTGTCCGCTTTGGAGATGAGTCAGAACTCCATGCGTTTCTTCTGGAGCTTTGACGAGGTTGACGAGCACCTCAAGCGAATCATGACCGACCTGTACAACAACGCCGCCAGCGCCGCCGCTGAGTACGGTATGGAGGGTGATCTGGTCGCCGGTGCCAACATCGCCGGCTTCCTGAAGGTGGCCAACTCCATGCTGGCCTACGGTCTGGTGTAAGGAGGCTCCCATGAACGAGTATGTTGCCCGTGTTCGGGAAAATCTGAACCGTCTCTATTCCAACGAGCCGGAGTATCTTCAGTCCGTGCTGACCTGGCTGGAGCTCATCGAGCCGGCAGTGGACGATCCCCGGTACGAGCAGATGGATCTGCTCTCCCGCATGGTAGAGCCGGAGCGTATGTTCACCTTTCTGGTTCCCTGGGTGGATGACAACGGTGTCGTCCACACCAACCACGGTTTCCGTGCCCAGTTCAACAGCGCCATCGGCCCCTACAAGGGCGGTCTGCGTTTCCACCCCAGCGTCAACGCCTCGGTGGTAAAGTTCCTGGGTTTTGAGCAGACCTTCAAAAACGCCCTGACCGGCCTGCCAATCGGCGGTGCCGGCGGCGGCGCCGACTTTGGCCCCCGCGGCAAAAGGAATCGTGAGATCATGCGCTTCTGCCAGAGCTTTATGACCGCCATGTACCGCTACATTGGTGCTGACACCGACGTCCCCGCCGGCGACATCGGCGTAGGTCCCCGTGAGATCGGCTACCTGTACGGTGCCTATAAGCGTCTGTCCGGTCGTGCCCAGACCAGCGTGCTGACCGGCAAGGGCCTGTCCTACGGCGGCAGTCAGGTTCGTATCGAGGCCGCCGGCTACGGTGCGATCTACTTCCTGGACCGTATGCTGACCCAGCACAACGACACCATTACCGGCAAGCGTATTGCCATCTCCGGCTTCGGCAATCTGTCCTGGGGTGTGTGCCGCAAGGCTGCCCAGCTGGGTGCCAAGGTGGTTACCCTGTCCGGCCCCGACGGCTATATCTATGACCCCGATGGCATCACCACCAAGGAAAAGTTCGACTTTATGGTGGAAATGCGCCTGAACCGTCAGGACAAAGTCCAGGCCTACGCCGACAAGTTCGGAGTAGAGTTCCACGCCGGCAAGCGCCCCTGGGAGGTGCCCGTGGACGTGGTCATCCCCTGCGCCACCCAGAATGAGTTGGACGTGGAGGATGCCGTGCGTATCCTTGCCAACGACGTAAAATACTACGTGGAGGCCGCCAATATGCCCGCCACCTCCGAGGCGCTGAAGCTGCTGCGCCTGAGCCCCAAAATCCTCACCGTGGGCGCCAAGGCCTCCGGTTCCGGCGGCGTGGCCGTTTCCGCTTTGGAGATGGCGCAGAACAGCGTGCGCTACAGCTGGAGCCATGAGGAAGTGGAGCAGCGCCTGCGTGACATCATGGATGCCACCTACGACGCCTCCGCCGCCGCTGCCGAGCAGTACGGTCTTGGTTACGACCTGGTTGCCGGAACCGCCATTGCTGCCTTCAAGCGTATCGCCCAGGCCATGCTGGCCCAGGGCCTGTAACAAACAACAAAACACCCACACATCAGCCGATGTGTGGGTGTTTTCATTTTAATCCTTCTCTCGTTCCACCAGTGCTGTGGCCGCCAGAACAAATATGCACGGCATCAGGAAGTAGCGGTAGCGCACCTGCACCTCCACCATCAGGTGGACGGCGTAGTACCCACACAGAAGCAGAACCGGCACAAGGTCCGCCCCCAGCAACGTTCCCTGCCTGCGCAGTCGGCGTACCAGCCCCCACAGTGCAAGGCCAAAGGCCAGCAGATATATGCCCTTGTCCACACTTGCAAACAGCAGCTGTACTGAGGTCCAGGACAAACCCGCTATTGCTGTTCCGTCCGGCTCAAGGTGACCGAACCCCCAATAGAGGTCCTCATCCCCTGCCCACATGACCGCACTCTTGCGCAAGGCAAGGCCCACTATCTTTGCCGGACCAACGCTCAGCCGCTCTGCCACCTCCCGGCGCATGGCGCTGTCCATGCCCGCAGGGTCGGCGCCGGAGGGCACGATAAATTGTTCATAATCGGCACGGTTCCAGCAGCCGCTGCTGTCTTGATTCAGTCCAACCACGAACTTCCACATAGGTTGGTTGTTGGCAAGGCCGTTGGGGTTGACACCGCTGCCCACGATCAGGGCAGACAACAGCAATCCGACCACGGCATAGCTTGCAGCAGTGGCCGCACCCATCAGCAGTTTCTTCCAGTCCCGCTTGCCCATTGCGTCCAGTACCGCCCAAATCACACAAGCCAACAGCGGAATGATGCCAATGGGCCGCATGGCATTGCCAAAGGCGATCAGTGCACCCGCTCCGGCCGCACGGAACCAGCACAGCTTTTTTCCGCCCAGCAGCACGTACACACCGCAATAGAACAAGAACACAGATAGATGCTGGTTGGTCAGCACGCCGGCAAGGAACAGCGGCGCCGGGTACAGGGTGTACAGCACACCCACTGCCACAGCAGCTTTTTCTCCCGCCAGGCGGGCAGCAATGCGATAGACCAGCACAGCAGTACCCGCCATCCACAGGGCATTGAGCAGCTGCAGCGGCAGCAGGCCCTCGCCAAACAGCCGGATGACCAGTGCCTCATAGGCCACAAAAGCCGACTGATAGGCCCAGTTAAAAAAATAAGTGTTCTGCAGGTATCCGTGGTCACCACGTGCCAACTGCAGTGCCGCCTGATACATGGTGTTAAAATCCTGCACCGGTATGCTGTCCAGCCACAGGATGAATGCCACCGCCAACACAAACCGCACCAGGAACAATCCCAGCGCCGTCTTGCGCTGCAAACCGGTGCTCCCACGACTCAGCCACAGAACCACGCCGCCCACGCCGGCAGCAAGCAGAGCGACGACACCACGCACACTCAGCAGGCCGGGAATATTCTGCAGCAAAATCACTGCGCTGACGAGGGCCGCAATCACCACACACGTGCGGGCGCCAAATTCACCTGTCCTACTCAGCATCGTCGTCCCTCCTTTGGTCTGTTACCTACAGTATAACACCCCTTTGTCCTGTGGGCAATAAAAATTCTGTTGCACATAATGGGAAAAGGGAGTAGAATATATATACATTGAACCTTTCGCCCGCCGCAATCACAAGGAGGTACAAGCATGGCATTTTTTGAAGAATTCAAGGCACGAGCCGCCGAACTGGCTCAGACCGGTGTTGCAAAGTCCAAGGTGTTGGCCGAAATCGCAAAGCTGAAGGCCGCCAACCTGTCCGAGAAGGAAACCATTCACAAGGCTTATCTGGAGATGGGTCGCATCTACTATGCAGAAAATCGTTCCAATCCCGGCGCAGCCTACGCCGCCTCCTGCGACCGTGTCACCAAGGCTATGGCCACCATCAAGGCCAACAACGACAGAATTTCCAGTCTGAAGGAGGGTGAGTCCGACCCCGTCGGCTCCACTCCCCCCACTACCGATGTCGTCATCGTGGACAGCAGCGATTTCGTGGTGGAGGACGCCCCCACCCAGGACGACGCTCCCACTCCCTGATCATCATAACTACACCCCCCATCCGGCCAAATGCCGGGTGGGGGTTCTTCGTTTTCCGCAAATTCCTTTGCCATATGCCGGCATCTGTGATACAATACATTCGTTCCATTTTCAACAGAAAGAGGGTTTATTATGACACAACGCAGCACCTCCCGGGACTCCTGGCGCTCCAAGTGGGGTTTTATTGTGGCCTGCATCGGCTCTGCCGTTGGTATGGGCAACATTTGGCTGTTTCCTGCCCGTGTTTCCGCTTACGGCGGCGGCACTTTCCTGCTACCCTACCTGATTTTTGTTCTGCTCATCTCCTCCACCGGCATGATCGGTGAGATGTGTTTTGGCCGTGCCACCCGTTCCGGCCCCATCGGTGCCTTCGCACACGCCACCCGGCAGCGCTTCGGCAGCGAGAGACCCGGCCGCCTGCTGGGTTTGATCCCCGTTCTGGGTTCTTTGGCTTTGGCCATCGGCTACTCCGTGGTGGTGGGATGGATCTTCAAGTATCTGTTCCATACTTTAGACGGCGCCCTGGTTTCCCTGCCCGACCTGACTGCCTTTGACGGCTTCTTCGGTGCTACCGCCTCCTCTAACACCGTTTGGCAGGTCATCGGCATGGCGCTGACCATCGGCATTATGATCTTTGGTATCAGCCGGGGTATCGAGTTGGCCAACAAGATCATGATCCCCCTGTTCTATGTCCTGTTCCTTGGCCTTGCCGTCTATCTGGCCCTTCTGCCCGGCACCGCCGATGCCTACCGCTACATCTTCCGTTTTGAACTTGCCGGCCTGCGTGATCCCATGGTCTGGGTCTTTGCTTTGGGGCAGGCCTTCTTCTCCCTGTCCATTGCCGGTAACGGCACATTGATTTACGGCTCCTACCTCAGCGAAGAGGCTAACGTCCCCCGTGACGCCCGCATCGTGGCCCTGTGCGACACTGCTGCTGCCATGCTCTCCGCCTTAGTCATCATCCCCGCCATGGCCTTCGCAGGACAGCAGCTGAATACCGGCGGCCCCGGCCTGATGTTCGTTTCCCTGCCCAACGTCCTCAAGGACGTTCCCGGCGGCGGCCTGGTTCTGGCCCTGTTCTTCCTTGCTGTGACCTTCGCCGCCCTGACTTCTCTGGTCAATCTGTTTGAGGCGCCCACCGCCACTCTGCAGGAAATGTTCCACCTCCGCCGACCCGTGGCTGTCGGCATCATCGGTATCATCGGCATTGCGGTTGGTCTGATCATTGCCCCCAACGTATCCGGTTGGATGGACATCTGCTCCATCTATATCTGCCCCATCGGCGCCCTGCTGGCTGCGGTCATGTTTTTCTGGGTGTGCAAACAAGACTTCGTGCTGCAACAGGTCAACAAAGCCTGTTCCAAGCCCATGGGTCGTTGGTTCCTTCCCGTGTGCCGCTGGGTGTTCTGCGGCGTGACCCTGTTGGTCCTCATTCTGGGTGCCACCACCAAGGGTGGCATCGGTTGAACCCGATATAAAAAGACCACGGCAAGGATCGATCCTTGCCGTGGTCTTTTTTTACTCAGAAAGCAAAATGCGGTCGTTGTCCAGCGCCTTACCGGCACCCTGACGGAACTTCTCCAGCAGAGCTTCCACGGTCAGGCCGGCTCGCTCCTCATCCCGGGTATCGAAGACGATGCGGCCTCTGTCCATCATGATGGTGCGGTTGCCCAGGCTAAGGGCGTTTTTCATGTTGTGAGTGACCATCAGGGTGGTAATTTTGTTCCGGGAGACTACATCCTCGGTGATGGCCAGCACCTTCTCCGCCGTGGCAGGATCCAGAGCGGCGGTATGCTCATCCAGCAACAGTACCTTGGGCGGCACCATGGTGGCCATCAGCAGGGTCAGTGCCTGCCGCTGACCGCCGGACAGCAGACCCACCGGCTGCTTCATCCGGTCCTCCAGTCCCATGCCCAACAGGGCGAGCTGGTCGCGGAAAAACGCACGATCCGCCTTGCTGATACGGCTGAAGAAGGCGTTTTGATGCTTGGCAGTACGCAGGTAGGCCAAGGCCAAATTCTCCTCAATGGTCATGTTGGGTGCCGTGCCACGCATAGGGTCCTGGAACAGGCGACCCATCTCACGGCTGCGCTTGTACTCCGGCTTGAACGTAATGTCCTCTCCGGCCAGCACGATGCTGCCCTCGTCGGCGAAAAACGCACCTGCAATGGCATTGAACAGGGTGGACTTACCTGCGCCGTTGGAGCCCACAATGGTGACAAAATCACCGGGCAACAGGTGCAGGGACACGTTCTCCAGCGCCTTTTTCTCGTTGACGGTGCCGGGATTGAAGGTCTTGGAAATGTTGTTGATTTTCAGCATTTCAGCATCCTCCCTTCCGGCCGGCAACGGCCTTGCGCCGCTGGAACAGCAGCCAATCCTTGATGCTGGGAGCGGCAATCGCCAGACCGACAATGATAGCGGTCAGCAGCTTCAGGCAATCCACAGGGACCACCTTGGTGTACAGCACGATGGCGTAAATCAGACGGTAGATAACGGAACCTACGACAACTGCGATGACGCCCTTGGTCACCGTGCGGCGGCCCAGCACCGTCTCACCGATGATCAGGCAGGCAAGGCCGATGACCACGATACCCGTACCGCCGTTAATATCCATGCTTTTATTTGCCTGCCCCACCATGGCGCCGGACAGTGCTGTCAGGGCGTTGGCAAGGCACAGCCCCACGGTGATCGTGAAGGTTGGGTTAATGGAGGATGCCCGCACCATGTCCGGATTATCTCCGGTGGCACGGACAGACAGGCCCAGCCGGGTGCGCAGAAACGCCAGCACCAGCACGCCCATCAGCACAGTGACAAAGCCGGCCAAAAGTACCTTGTACCAGCCGCCGCCAATTCCGGTTTCACGCAGCATGGTGAAAATAGTTTCCTGCTTCAACAGGCTGACGTTGGATTTCCACCCCATGGCCATCAGGTTGACGGTATACAGACCCGTATTGGTAACGATACCGGCCAAAATGGACGGCACACCCAGCCGGGTCTGCAAAAATGCGGTGATAAATCCCGCCGCAGCGCCGGCAATCATGGCGGCCGGAACACCCAAAACGGGGTGCCCGGCGGCAGCGCAGGTGACGGACACCGCTGCCCCCAGCACAAAGCACCCGTCGGTGGTCAGGTCGGCAATATCCAGAATCCGATAGCTGACAAACAGTGCCATAGCCACAAGGGAGTAAAGAAACCCCAGTTCCAGCGCAGTTTGAATCACAGACAGCACAACAAGTTCCTCCTCTCATACCAACACCCCCGGCTTTGGACCGGGGGTATCGGCACAGTTGCGTTTATCACTCGGCAGTGGTAGTAACCTCCACCACTTGGCCCATATCTTTGAACATGCTGTAGTCGATGTTCATGGCAGCAGCCGTTTCCGTGTTGACGGTGATGATGCCGCCGTCCATGAGGTAGAAGTCCTCCAGGCTCTCCATGCCCTCGGTCATAGCCTGATAGGCATAGCGGGCGCTCTGGGCGCCCAGATCGGTGTAGTTCACGCCGCAGGTGACAAAGGCACCGCTGCGCACAAAAGAGTCAGCGCCGGTGTAATGGGGAATCCCCGCCTCAATCAGGCTCTCATAGATAGCAAGCTCAGCTGCCATAACAATGTTGTCGGTGGGGGTGAACACGGCACTGACGCCCTGGGCAACCAGGGTGTTGGCGGCAGCAATGACCTCGTCATTGGTGTTGCCGGTGGCCTCCACATAACTGATGCCCTTAGCGTCCAGATAGGCCTTGGCTGCCGCAATGGGGGCAGCGGAGTTGATCTCGGACAGGGAGTACAGCAGGCCCACGTTCTTCACATCGGGGTTCTGCTTGAACATCATATCCATGATGAACTCGGTGTTCAGGGCATCACTGACGCCGGTAACGTAGTCAATGCCGGTCAGCTCAGCCCCGGCGGGGTCGGACACTGCGGCGAAGACGACCGGAGTCTTGGTCTCCTCGGCGCATACGGTGATGACCTGAGCGGCGGTAGTGGCAATGGGGATAATGGCATCCACGCCGTCCGCAACAGCCTGGTTTCCGATCTGCATCAGCACAGACTGGTCTCCCTGACCGGAGTAGATCTCATAGGTGATCGCCACACCGTTTTCTGCCGCAATGGCATCCAGCTCAGCAGCCACGGCGTTGGCAATTTCGTCCAAAGAAGGGTGGTCCATCTGCTTGACGATGGCGACCTTATAGGTCTTGTCGCCCTCAGCGCT
Organism: Lawsonibacter sp.; assembly: GCA_045601985.1. GTDB lineage: Bacteria > Bacillota > Clostridia > Oscillospirales > Oscillospiraceae > Lawsonibacter. The sequence goes on from JAZSAQ010000093.1 coordinate 20,141, forward strand.
GCTTGCAGCCTCGCCGCCGCAGGCGGTCAGGGCAAACAGCAGGGTCAGGGCCAGTGCGGCTGCGGTGATCTTCTTGATGATGTTTTTCATGGTTGTTACCTCCATTTTCGGCTCTTTGGCCTGTAAATTTGTTTGGGTGGGCGATGGAGGGGCCGCTGCCGACGGCCGGTGTTGGGAGTATAAAAAAACAGCCCCTTATCCCACATGGGACAAGAGCTGTACTCCTGCGATACCACCCAAATTGACGTTGAACGTCCGCTCGCTTCATGCGCCATCACGCATGCCCGATGGATAACGGGTGGGGTCCCGTCGGCATCTACTTGGCCAAGCCGTTCAAGCCGCCCTCGGAAGTCCATTCACCGACCGCGCCCCGCCCCGATCACACCACCCGGGACTCTCTTAAGGTTTGCAAAACCGGCTACTTCTCTTCCTCACAGGTTTGAGAAGATTTACTTGTTGCCGTTATTATACGCACTCCATTTCCTTTTGTCAACACTTTTTTGTGATAAAGCGTAAAAGTTTTTCCGACAGAGCGATGCAACCGCCAGTTGCGGATTTTCCAGTCCCTCCTGCTTGCACGCAACCGCCCGTTTCGGTATAATTAAAGACAGAAAACGGAGGTGAACCAATGACATTCCACGAGATTTTGATGCGTGAACGCAAGCGGTTGGGTCTGAGTCAGGAGGAACTGGCCACCAAACTGAACGTTTCCCGTCAGGCCGTCAGCAAGTGGGAAACCGGCGACTCTGTTCCCGACCTGCCCAAGCTGCTGGCCCTGTCCGAAGCGCTGGACATTTCCCTCGATGCGCTGTGCGGGCGCGACGTTCCCCCTGTTCCGGACACCGCCCCCGCCCCGCGCAGTAAAAAGTCCGGCTGGTGGCGGGTGATCTGGCGTGCGGTTTTGATCGCTCTGCTGGCACTTGCCTGTTTCCTGGGGCGTCCAAAAACCGCTGAGTCCAACGTCTCCGCCCTGCTTGATGCCGTGCCGTTCACTGTTTCCGGCCTCAATTTCTCCGGCAAGTCCGGCATTGCGGTGGCCTATCGTTTTACCCCCAACATCTCCGGCGAAGGCCTTTCCTATCAAATTATCTTCACCGACTCCGATGGAAAGGCCTTTCCCATTGATGCTCCCTGCACCGGCGGCGTCTGCGCCGGGGAGGCCACACTCCCCAACGGATACGGAAGCTATGACGTGACCGTGAGTGTAACCAACGGTTCGGTGAGCCGCAATGTAGCTGTCGCCCAGAATTTGAGTTTCCATCACAACGGTGCCAGCTGGACGCCCCTCTCATAAACGCAAAAATGCCCCTGCCGATCGGCAGGGGCATTTACTTTACAAGCTTAGTAGTTGTTAGCCTTCAGCTCAAAATAGGCCTGGGGATGGGCGCAGACGGGGCAGACCTCGGGGGCCTTGGGACCCACGTGGATGTGGCCGCAGTTGCCGCACTGCCAAATCATGTCGCCGTCACGGGAGAATACCAGACCGCCCTCGATATTGGCCAGCAGCTTACGGTAGCGGGCCTCATGCTCCTTCTCGATGGCGGCAACGCCGTCGAACAGGAAGGCGATGTGGTCAAAGCCCTCCTCACGGGCCTCCTTGGCGAAGGTGGCGTACATATCGGTCCACTCGTAGTTTTCACCGGCAGCGGCGTCGGCCAAATTGGCGGTGGTAGCGGGGACAGCGCCGTCGTGCAGCAGCTTGAACCACAGCTTGGCGTGCTCGCGCTCGTTACGGGCGGTCTCCTCAAAGATGTTGGCAATCTGGACGTAGCCGTCCTTCTTGGCCTTGGATGCGTAGTACGTGTACTTGTTGGTGGCCTGAGACTCGCCGGCAAAAGCAGCCATCAGGTTGGCTTCGGTGCGGGTGCCCTTCAGTTCTTTCATGGTTGTTTCCTCCTTATAATAATTGTGCTCGGGGGTTATCCGTAATAAAATTTTATCCATTACCCTGCTCTGTGTCAATTAGTATTTCCAATTATTTTCAAAAAATCCACAGTACCTTACAAGAAAAAGAGCGGACTTCCGAAGAAGTCCGCTCTTTTAAGAAGCGTTATTGGGAGATTACGAATTACTCGTTGATCTCGATAACAGCGCCGGAACCCACGGTGCGGCCTATCCCATTTGGACACATCCAAACGGGACCCCTTTGATTGAAATCCTCGGGCGAAGTGAATTCGCCCTTGCGGAAATTCTCCGCCGTAGCCGTCGAATTTACGGCGCTCTTGCGCCGCCCCGCCTTTGGCGGGGTTGAGGGTGGCCGTACAAAAAGAGCGGACTTCCGAAGACGTCCGCTCTTTTAAGAAGCGTTATTGGGAGATTACGAATTACTCGTTGATCTCGATAACAGCGCCGGAACCCACGGTGCGGCCACCCTCACGGATAGCGAAGCGCAGGCCCTTCTCGATGGCGATGGGGGTGATCAGCTCGACCTTCATGTCGACGTTATCGCCGGGCATGCACATCTCGGTGCCCTCGGGCAGGGAGATGATACCGGTAACGTCGGTGGTACGGAAGTAGAACTGAGGACGA
>JAZSAQ010000094.1:0-5767 GCA_045601985.1 Lawsonibacter sp.
CCCCCGCCTGCAGGTGGGGGCGGGCATACTCGTCCACAATGTTCTTCATGTCATGCTCGTTGGTGATCAGGCAGGTCTTAATGGGCAGGCGCAGCCAGTCCACACCGTTCACGGTGCGCACGGCCTGCTTGCCGGGATTGCTCTGCAATTCGCTCATGTTTATCTCCTCCGTATATATCGTTTTTCTATTGTAGGGGTGCACATTGTGCGCCCATTTTTCGGGCCGTCGGGGACGCCGGCCCCTACGGATATGTCACAAACTCCTGCGTAGGGGGCGGCGTCCTCGACGCCCCACTATGGCTCACCCATTCGCCTTGACGATATGCGCCATTTCGTCGGTCACAGGGGTCTTATAGGGGTTGAGCAGGTCGTTGATGTCCTGCAGGGTCTGTTCCTTATCCAGCTCCACGCACCACTTATAGCCGTTGTGTGTGGCGTCCCCGCGTCCGGTCAGGGTCTTGGTAACAACATTGTCCATATCCAAATACAGGGCCTGACTGGCGAAGTACAGCACCTCGGACGCAGTCAGGTCGGTCTGCACGTTGTCCATACACACGTCCAGCAGGGGTTTGATGCGGCCAATGCTGCCCCAGGACAGCACCTTGTCCAGCACCGCGCGGATCAGCTGCTGCTGGGTGTTGGTGCGGCCCGTATCGGAATAGCCGGTCATGTCGTTGTTGTGGCGGAAGCGCACCACCTCCAGCGCCTGCTGGCCGGTCAGATGCTGCACGCCCTTTTTATAGTGGATGGACAGCCCCTGCCACGGGTCGTCGTAGTCCATATTCACCGGCACATTAAATTCCACACCGTCCACGGCGTCCACCAGCTGCACGAAGGCCTTGATATCCACCTTCACGTAGTAGTCGATGGGAATACCCAGCAGGTGACTGACCTCCTGCCGGACCCGGTCCACCTTTCCGCCGCTGTACGCGCCGTTTATCTTGGGATAGCGGCTCCAGTCCCGGTCCACAATGGTGTCCCGGGGGATGGACACCACGCCCACCTTTTGATTGTCCACATCGTAGGTGGCCACCATCAGCGTGTCCGCATTGCCGTTCCCGTCGTCGGTACCCATCAGCAGAAAGGTATAGCACCGGTCCCGCCGTTCCAGACCGTCGGACAGCTCCTGCGTGTAGGAGCTGTCCCCCACGTTGTCGGGGATAGGGGGCGCTTTGGGGGTGGGAACAAACAGCTTCCATAGCAGGAAGGCCGCCACGATCAGGGCAGAAATGACCACTGCCACCCGGTACACGCCCTTGATAAACCGCACCAGCGGACTTGTCCGCCGCCGGACCGGCTGCTGCACTCTGCGTCCTGACATGGCCCCACCCCTTTCCTTAAAAATCCTATGCACCGCAAAAAAGCGCACATTTCACAGTTTACATTCAGTATATCCCTTTTACTCCCCGGGGGCAAGGGGGTATGGGACAAGTTTGCGAAATATTTTATAAACCCTCCCCTCGAGGCAACGTCATTTAGTCAGACTGTACGCTCTCCGGCCCCCTCTGACGAGGGGGCTGTCAGCAATCGCAGCGAAACGACGTTGTCCCCAAGGGGAGGGCCTGATATAAAAACGGGGACACACCGAATGGTGTGCCCCCGTTTTGGAGTTTATGCGATTGTGTTTGGTTTGGGATCAGCCTTTGAAGGTGTACACAGCGCCCTCCGCGCCGGGAGTGCCGGTCACCCTAACCGTGGCGTCGGTCACGAGGGTAGCATTGGCGTTCACACGTTTACCCAACGTGATGTTGGCAAGCTCGTCCAGCTCGGTAACTTTGAACGTACTTCCGGCGCCGACGTTCTCGAAGAGCACCCGTGCGATCCGAGCATTACCGCTGATATTCATGGTCACGTTGGCGCCCTGACCTCCGATATCATCGAAGGTACCGCCACTGATGTTGGCCACGCAGTTGGCGCGGAACTCGGTCTCCTGCTGGAAGGCGGTGGCGTCCGCGCCGTTCGCAGTACCCCAGCCGAACTTACCACCGGAAATGGTGATATCGGTATCGTACAGGTGCATGGTGGCACCGCGAGTGGTTGCGTCATTGCCGGTGATCTCACCGTTGGTGATGGTGATGGTGGCGTTAGCACTAGTGCTCTCCGCAGAGGAGATGGCGCCGCCTCTGCCGGACTTGTTCCCGGTGATGGTACCGCCACTCATCTCGAAGGTACTGCTGCTGGTGGCATTTATGTTAAGGAAGATAGCACCACCGTAGGCAGTCGTGCTGTTGTTGCTGATGGTACCGCCGCTCATGACGAACTTACCGCCGTCGACATAGACAGCACCGCCGTTAGCTGCACCTGTATTGCCGGTCAGAGTACCGTTCTGCAGGGTCAGCTGGCCACCGACGGCAACCTTGAACATGGAGTCGGTAGCGCTGGCCTGGCCCTGGATGGTACCGTTAGTGGCGGAGTCCATGATGGTCAGGGTGCCCTGAACGTTAAAGTAGAGGCTGCCAGAACCGGACAGGGTCTGGCCATTCAGGTCCAGCAGCCAGCTCGCGCCAGCAGGAACGGTAATGGTGCCGGACACGGTGGCAGCGCCGGACAGCTGGACTTTCTGCTTGCCGTCGAAGCTTACAGCGGTCAGAGTGCCGGAAACCTTAGCGGCGTCCATGCACATGGAGACGACCAGCTTGTTGCCGCTATCCAGCTCATACAGCTTGGCCACGAAGGCGTAGCCGCTGTCGACCAGCGCCTTCAGATCATCCAGGGTGTCGAAGTCAACGTCGGTGTTGTTGATGACCTCGGCAGAGGCGATAGCGTCCAGGGCGACCTCAGTGCGGATCTCGGTGCCGTTGCCCACGTCGTCGACTACGAACATCAAACGGCCGTCGGTCATGCGGTAGATGGTGTAGAAGATGCACATCTCGTCCTGCTTGGTGTTCAGGTTGTCCTGATCGATGCCGTTGCCGGAGTTATCCACCACGGAGTCATAGTCGTCGCTGTCCACGGGCGTTCCAGCGGTGAAGCCGTCAACATCCTTGTCACCAGCACCCATGATCATCAGCAGAGTTTCCTCTTCCAGGGTCAGGATCTGGTACTCGACCACGTCGTGATCGTCGAAGATGGTATCGCCTTCCAGGTCGGTGGTGACATTGAGCAGAGCGTCGTAGGCGGGCAGCTCGTCAGCGTCAAAGGCCACGCCGGCGGTGATGTCCAGATCGGCGACGGGGGTCAGGACAACCTCACCGTCGACACCGGTAGCCAGATCGTAGAAGCCGGAGCTACGCACAGTCAGGCCGGTGGGCAGGTCGATGACATTGCCCATAGCGTGCATCTCGCCGGTAACCACGGTAACCTGATTGTCGCCGGCCCAACCGTACACCAGAGTGTCAATGCCGTAGGCCTGGCCGTTGTAGACCTCGACAAAGGCGGTGACGACCTTATCGCTGACGGTGCTGAAGCACAGGTCCATCTCGATGGTGACGAAGGGCATGGACTCGGCCAGCGCCCAAATCTGACTCAGGTTGGTGATCTTGGGCACACCGCTCTTGGTGATGGTCTCGTCGTCACGCACGTCGACCACCCTGACGCCGGAAGTGTTCAGGGCATTGGTGGTGGTGACCCCCAGCCACATGTTGGTGCCGGACAGGGCCTCCATGGTCTGGTCGTAATAAACATGCTCGTAGTACCGACCGTCATCAGCGCCGTTGTTAATGTCGTACTTGGTAGTGGCAGGGACCTTCTCCTGGCCGGCGTGGATCTGATACAGCTCCTTCGTCGCGTCATAGCTGACGGAGTGGAAGCCGGGCTTCAGAGAAGTGATGCTGCTGTCCAACACGAGCTCCATCTCGGCGCCGGTGGTGCCGTCATAGACGGTGTACACATTGCCCAGAGGAGTTGTGCCGGTGGGAGTCAGGTCGGAGGTGATGGTCTCGCCGTTCACCACTTCAATGACCTTGGGCGCGTAGATCATCGTGGCCTTCAGGGTGTGCTCGATGGCAGCGGGGAAGACGAACGCCTCGAAGTTGTAGGTGCCGTCGTTCTTGCCGGTGACCAGCACCCTGGCGTCGCACGGCTTGCTGAAGTACAGGGTACCGGCGGAACCGGTCATCACATTGGTCTCCAGAGGGTAGTCCTGGTCGGCAGAGCCTTCCACGATGATGAACTGGGTGTCCTTATGGCTGTAACCGCGGACGCCACCGTAGGGCAGGCTGCTGGGGGCCACGCCAATTTGCACACCGTACTCAAACTTGCCGCCGGCGCCCCAGTCCGCAGACGCAGAGCCTCCGGTAATGAGATAGTTCCAAACGAAGGCGTCATTGGGCTTGTCCTTGTTATAAGCGGTGGCGAAGGGAACCAGAACCTTGAGGCCCAGTTCCTTCTCCTCGCGGTCCTTGGCGTCCTCGCCGGAGTAGAAGGTGTTGAGCTCGGCAGAAGCGCCGCCGGGGATGGAGAACTCTTCGATGGTTTTCTTGCCCACCATAGTGCTCTCATCGTTGGCATCCTTCTGAACGCCGATGGGAATCAGAGCCTCGTTACCGGTCATGTCAATGCCGCGGGCGAAGTACCAGGCACTCTCACGGCCGTAGCTGTCAGTCTCTTTCTTGCTGATCACGCCCAGCACGTAGAAGGTGTTGGCAATATCGAAGCCGGAGCCTTCAACCGCCTCGAAGCAGACAAACTTACCGTTGGGATCCAGGTAGAAGGTGAATTTCTCGTTATAGCGCGTAAAACCTTCCAGATCAGCGGCAGTCATCGTGTTGGAGATGGAGCCGTCGGCGCTGGTCTCGGTGTACTCCTTGCCGTCGTCCAGGGTGACGACCTTCTTGCCATCCTCGGTGCGGACCTTGGTGACCTTACCGGTGACGACCTCCATCTTGGTCAGCACGTACACGCCCTGCACACGGCTGTAGGCAACGTAATCGTCCTGAGCGATGCCGTCGTACTCCACGACCTGATCGTCCTCAGCGGTGTTGCTCAGGGTCAGGCGGCCCACGATGATGCTTTCCGCATCGGCAGTGGTGCTGATATAGCCGACCTTAGCAACCGTGTAGGCGGCGGGAGCAATGTAGCCACACAGCTTGCCGGTCTCGTTGTCGATGGCGTAGGTGCCAGCAGGTGCAGAGCTGTTGGCCACGTAGCCGTCAATGGAAGTGCCGTGAGACACCTCGCGGATGCCGTTGGTCAGAACCAGGTCGCCGCTGACGTCGTACTTGGTGCCGAAGGCAGCCTTATACTCCTTGGCGTTCTCAGCATCCTCGGTCAGGGTGATGTACTGGGCAGCCTCGGACACAGCATAGGTCACGCCGGGCTTCTTCTCGGAAGTCCAGGTCTCCTTGTACCAAACCTCGACCTTGTGGCCGATCATAGAGGCATTGGTAACAACGTTGAACTTCAGGGGCTCGCTGTCGAAGTCCACGGTGACCTCGGTGTACTTCAGACCGGAGTCCTGGTTGCCGGTGATCCAGCCGGTCACGGGCTTCAGGTCGTACACCTTGTTGGCCAGGGTGTCGCGGCCCTTCAGCGCGTGAACCTTCGCAGGATTGCCGCCGGCATAGGCCAGGGCGTCCTTGTAGGTGTCAAAGGTCATGTCGGTGTTGGTATCAGTGTACCAGCCGGTCTCGTTGGAGTCGCTCCAGTTCAGGCCGTTCAGGGCGATGACGGCCAGCTCCTCACGGGACAGAGCGACGTTGGTACCGGGCATGGGCTTCAGATCCTCGAAGAAGTCCTCTTCCTCGGCCTTGGCCATGACGGTGTTGGGCCAGGTGCCCTCACCGGCATCGAACTTCAGGGCGTTCAGGATCATGGTGGCCGCCTCGGC
>JAZSAQ010000095.1:0-8082 GCA_045601985.1 Lawsonibacter sp.
GAAGGGCAAGACCGATCCCATGTTCGCCGAGCTGGATCGCCTGTGCAAGGCCAACAACGGTCTGTGGAATCCCGAGGCCGAGAAGTTCCTGCTGGCCAACGCCAAGAAGATCTGATCATCTTTACAACATCGGTCGTATAATTTACAGTTTTAGTCCTAACTGTTGGGGCGAGGTTGCAAAACCTCGCCCCTCTTTTTATAATCGCCTTAGTGAATGTTTGTTTTTTACAACGTCTCCAGTTAAGTATATACATGATTTTTGCGCAGTGCTCCTTTATAATGGTTTTACACATTATAAATTAAGCCACTAAATAACGGAGGTATGCATCATGAAAAAACTGGAACTGGGTCTACAGATCCACTGCGTGCGTGACGCCTTTATGGAAGATCCCGAAACCACCCTGCGGAAGGTCGCTGCCATGGGTTACGACGGCGTAGAGATGGTGCTGCAGTACTGCCCCTTTGAGCCGGAGCGTTACCGCAAGGCGTTGAAGGCCACAGGACTTGCCTGCTACTCCATGATGTTAGACTGGAAGTACTTTACTTCCGAGCCGGACATGGAGCGCACTATTGAGCTGGCTCGTGCCATGGACTGTCCCGTCATCATCATGGCCGCCGTCCCCAAACCCACCCTGGAAGAAGTGAACAACAACCCCACCCTGGCCCGTGAGCTTGCCGATACCGCTCTGGAGGTTGCCAAGCGCCTGCAGGATGCCGGCTTCGAGACCGGCTACCACGACCACGACCGGGACCACATGGTCTTTGTGGACGGCAAGGAGTCCTTCATGGACTACCTGCTGCACAACACCCCCAACGATTATATGTATATGATCGACACCGGCAACGCCATGGCCGGCGGCGCCGATCCTATCGAGAAAGTGCGCAAGTTCCCCCACCGTTCCCGTGTCGTCCATCTGAAGGGTTTCGCTGCCGAGACCCGCTACCTCACCCCCATGTGGAAGTGTGAGATTGACACTGACGAGCTGGTCAAAACCCTGGTCAACGAGGGCGGTGCCGAGATCATCAGCATCGAGTTCGGCTTTGCCGCCGACGGTGGTGATCCCTTTGATCAGTGCGCCCGGTCTTACACCTGGCTGCGTGACAAACTGACCTCCAACGGCCTGATGTAAGCGAAAGGAGTGCCATAGACATGAAAGTCGGTATCCTCATTAAAGTAGATGAATATCCCAGTCCCTACGAAGCCATTGCCACCAACGCAAAGCTTGGGTTTGACAACGGCCAGCTTTCCATGTGGGATATGTCCCTGTACTGCGACGATGTAATCGCTGAAATCAAGCGTGCCTGCAAGGACTTTAACTTTACTGTCACCGCCGTGTGGTGCGGCTGGTCCGGTCCTGTGGTCTGGCCCTATCCCAACGGCTATTTGACCCTTGGCCTCGTTCCCGCTGAGTACCGTGCCCAGCGCATCCAGGAGATTTTGAAGGGTGCGGACTTCGCCCACGCCCTTGGTGTAAAGGACATCATCACCCACATCGGCTTCCTGCCCGACAACCCCTTTGACCGGGATCACCTGGGCGTGGTGCAGGCTCTGCGCTACATCTGCAAAAAGCTGAAAGATCGGGGCCAGTGCTTCCTGTTCGAAACCGGCGAGGAGCTGCCCCTGTCTCTCGTTTACCTCTTCAATGACGTAGGCGCAGACAACATGGGCATCAACTTTGACCCTGCCAACTTCATCCTCAACGGTCGTGGCAGCCACCCCGTCACCACCCTGAAGTTCTTGGGCCGTTACGTGCGTGGTTTCCACGCCAAGGACGCCCTGCAGCTGGTCCCCCCCGAATGCATCAAGCATGAAGTGCCCATCGGCAAGGGCGACGTGGACTTCCCCGGCCTGATCGAAGTGCTGCGTGAGTACGGATACGACGGCGCCCTGACCATCGAGCGTGAGAACTACGGCGATCCCAACCGAGAGGCGGAAATCGTCGCCGGCAAGGCCTATCTGGAATCCCTGCTGTAAGGAGGTATTGGTATGAAAATCGGTATGTTCCTCCATCAGTTGTTCGTCATACAGGAACAGCTGAGCTGCGATAATCTGTCCGCCGTGCTCAAGCGCCCGGAGTTGGCCGGCCTGCAGTGCGTAGACGCTGACAGCCGCCATTTTGACGTGCGCCCCATCGGTAAGATCAAACATCAACTGGACGATGCCGGTATCGCCGTGTCCAGCATGTACTGCGACATCAAGCTGGATACCGTGAAGGCCAAGGGTCGCACCGCCCTGTCCGACGAGATCGACACCCATCTGGAGCGCTGCGCCTCGCTGGGCACCAACATCTTCATGCCCGTTCCCCTGTTCACCGGCGAGGTCGCCCGTGAGGACAAGCAGGCGCAAATTTTGGAGTTTCTGCACATGGCCGTGGGGCGTTCCCCTCAGTACGGCGTGACTACCGTGCTGGAGAATTTCTCCCGCCAGGACAGCACCATCGCCACCATCGAAGATATGAAGTTCTATTTGGATCGTATCCCTCAGCTGCAGTACGTGCTGGACACGGGCAGCTTTTGGATCTCTCAAAGCTGCGAACCCTACGACGCCTGCGTGGCTCTGCTGGATCGCACCATCCATGTCCACCTGAAGGACATTCTCCCTGTGGATGTAAACCCGCCCAAGCAGATGTACGGTCGTGGCTTTGACCACGCCGTCAGCACCGAGGGCATCGCCCGCCTGCCTGAGATCATTACCGAACTGGACAAGGCCGGCTACCACGACACCCTGTCCATCGAACTCATCACCAACAACGATCCTCTGGGCAAGACCCAGCGCTCCATCCACAACCTGCAGCAGCTCATCTGATAAGGAGGAAACACTATGCTTCGCTATGCAATTATCGGCTTCGGCGGTCTTGGTAAGGTCCATATGAACAACATGCTCCGTTTGGAGCAGGAGCACCCCGGCCGCATGAAGCTTTGTGCCATCTGCGGCGCTTCCAAGGAGGCGTTTTTCGAGAACGTCAGCCTGAACTTCGGCACAGTAGATATCTCTAAGATCGACCTGTCCCAGTGCGGCTTCTATGAGGACTACAAGGAGCTCATCGACAAGGAGAAGCCCGACTTTGTCATCTCTGCCACCCCCACCTTCATGCATGAGGAAGTGGCCGTCTACGCTCTGGAGCGTGGCATCCACATCCTGTCGGAAAAACCCATGGCCCTGAGCGAGGAAGGCTGCACCCGCATGATCGAGGCCGCCGACCGCTCCTGCGCCAAGCTGATGATCGGTCAGAGTGCCCGCTTCACCTCCGCTGCCGTACGCATCAAGCAGTTTATCGACGAGGGCACCTACGGCAAGGTGCGCCGCATGGAGTTCTGCCGCTACTCCCAGACCCCCCTGTGGACCTACAACAACTGGATCTTGGACCCCGAGAAGAGCGGCGGCTGCGTGCTGGATATGCATATCCACGATGTGGATTTGATGAACTACCTGTTTGGTATGCCCAAGAGTGTCCGCTCTGTGGGCACCAACGGCAAGGGCGAGCTGGAAAGTGTCATCACCCGCTACGATTACGATGATAAGGTCGTCACCGGCAGTGCCGACTGGTCCATGCCCCAGACCTACCCCTTCACCAAGCAGACCATCCTCAACTTTGAAAAGGCCACCGTCATCTACACCCCTGAGAAAAAACTGATGGTCTACACCGACGAGGAAAGCCACGAGGAGAACATTCCCCCCGAGGACTCCCACTTCGCCGAACTGACCACCTTTATCGACTGGATTTTGGATGACAAGGATTGCGCCCACATCACCAATCCCCGCTCCGTCCGCGACTCCCTGCGCATCGCTTTGGCCGAAACCCAGTCCCTGCGCACCGGCGAAACGGTCAAACTGTAAGTTAACCCCCCCACCGCCCCGACCACAGGTCGGGGCGGGTTTCTGTTTAATTTGTAATAACCCCTTGCAATCCGTAGATGTTATGGTGTAAAATAGGGCGTTGAAAATGTAACATTTCCCCAATACTGACAGGAGGGATTTTATTATGGCTGACGAGATCATCATGAACACCGCCGAAGAGGGCCCTGTTACCAGCCAAAACTTCATCCACGAATTCATTACCGAGGATTTGGCCGAGGGCGGCCGGTGCGAGGGTATGCAGGTTCACACCCGCTTCCCGCCCGAGCCTAACGGCTACCTCCATATCGGCCACTGCAAGGCGCTGATCATCGACTTCGGCTCTGCTGAAAAGTTCGGCGGTATCTGCAACCTGCGCATGGACGACACCAACCCCGCCAAGGAGGACACCGAGTTCGTCGACGCCATTCAGGAGGACATCCATTGGCTCGGCTTTGACTGGGGCGACCGTTTCTTCTACGGCAGTGACTATTTCGAGAAGACCTATGAGCTGGCCGTGGGCCTCATCAAGAAAGGCCTTGCCTACGTGTGCGAGCTGACTCCCGACCAGTTCAAGGAGTACCGTGGCGACATCGGTACCCCCGCCCGTTCCCCCTGGCGTGACCGCCCCATCGAGGAGTCTCTCGACCTGTTCGAGCGTATGCGCAACGGCGAGTTCCCCGAGGGTTCCAAGACCCTGCGCGCCAAGATTGACCTGGCCAGCGGCAACTTCAATATGCGTGACCCCGTCATCTACCGCATCCGCTACATCCACCACCACCGTCAGGGTGACAAGTGGTGCATCTTCCCCATGTACGACTTCGCTCACCCCATTCAGGATGCGTTGGAGGGTATCACCCACTCCCTGTGCTCTCTGGAGTACGAGGATCACCGCCCCCTGTACGACTGGGTCATCAACAACACCGACGTGCCCTCCAAGCCCCGCCAGATCGAGTTCGCCCGTCTGGGCATCAACTACACCGTCATGAGCAAGCGCAAGCTGCGCAAGCTGGTGGAGGAGGGCTACGTCTCCGGCTGGAACGACCCCCGTATGCCCACCCTGTGCGGTCTGCGCCGCCGTGGCTACACCCCCGCCGCCATCCGTGACTTCTGTGACCGCATCGGCGTTGCCAAGAACCCCTCTACTGTGGAGTACGGTTTCCTGGAGCATTGTCTGCGCGAGGACCTGAACGAAAGCGCCCGCCGTGTTATGGCTGTGCTGCGTCCCATCCCCCTGACCATCACCAACTATCCCGAGGGACAGTCCGAGACCTTTGAGGTGGAGAACAACCCCAACCGTCCCGAGGATGGCACCCGCCCCGTCACCTTCTCCCGCCACCTGTTTATCGAGGCGGACGACTTTATGCAGGAGCCTATCCCCAAGTACAAGCGTCTGTTCCCCAATGGTCCCGAGTGCCGCCTGAAGGGCGCCTACCTCATCACTTGCACCGGCTGCGTCACCGACGAGAACGGCAACGTGACCGAGATTCTGGCCACCTATGACCCCGAGTCCAAGGGCGGCAACCCCGCCGATGGCCGCAAGGTCAAGGGCGCTACCATCCACTGGGTGGACGCTGCCACCGCCATTGATGCCGAGGTGCGTCTGTATGACAACCTGTTTGCCGACCCCGATCCCGACGGCGGCGATAAGGATTTCCTGGACTGTCTGAACCCCGGCTCTTTGGAGGTGCTGACCGGCTGCAAGCTGGAGGCTTCTTTGGCCAGCGCCGACCCTGCCGACCGGTTCCAGTTCATGCGTCTTGGCTACTTCTGCGCCGACAGCGTGGACTCCACTCCTGAGCATCCCGTATTCAACCGTGCCGTCAGCCTGAAGGACGGCTTCAAAGCCAAATAAGACAACCAAAACACACCGCAAGCCTTTTGCGGTGTGTTTTGCCCGTAAACAGATAGAAGCGAGGTATATTATGAGCCAAGTGTATCGTTTTTCCGCTCCCGGCCGCACCGAGATCTGCGGTAACCACACCGACCACCAGCACGGCTGCGTGCTGGCTGCGGCGGTCAATCTGGATTCCGTTGCCGAAGTCACCCGGAACGACACCGGCGTCATCCGCATCCTCTCCGAGGGCTACTCCCCCGTGGAGATTGCAGTCAACGATCTGGAACTGCGCCCCGAGGAAAAGAACACCACCTCATCTCTGGTGCGTGGTGTCGCCGCCGCCTTTGTGCAGCGTGGCGCCAAGTTGGGCGGTTTTGAGGCCAAAGTCACGTCCACCGTCCTGCCCGGAAGCGGTCTGAGTTCCTCCGCCTCCTTTGAGGTGCTCATCGGCACCATCCTCAACGAACTGTTCTTCGACCGCAAACTCTCTGCCGTGGAAATCGCCCAAATCGCCCAGTGGGCAGAGAACGTCTACTTCGGCAAGCCCTGCGGCCTGATGGACCAGGCAGCCTCCTCTGTGGGCGGCATGGTCTTTATGGACTTCTGTGACCCCGCCGCCCCCATTGTGGAGCGTGTGGACTTCGACTTCGCTGCCGCCGGTCACGCCCTGTGCATCATCGACAGCGGCGCCGATCACGCCGACCTGACCGATGAGTACGCTGCCATTACCCGGGAACTGCGTGGCGTGTGCGCCCACTTCGGCGCCGAGGTGCTGCGGGACATTCCCCAAACCGATTTCTTCGCCCGTCTGCCCGAACTGAAGGGGCAGGTAGCCGACCGCGCCATTCTGCGTGCCATCCACTTCTATCAGGAGAACGACCGTGTCCGCCGTCAGGTGGAGGCGCTGCGTCAGGGCGATTTCGCCACCTTCCTGACCCTGGCTCGTGAGTCCGGCCGCAGTTCCTGGATGTACGTGCAGAACATCGTCCCCACCGGTGCTGTGGAGCATCAGGATGTGGCTGTCACGCTCGCCCTGTGCGACACCCTGCTGGGTGAGAAGGGCGCCTTCCGTGTCCACGGTGGCGGCTTTGCCGGCACCGTACAGGCCTTTGTTCCCCTCGATTGTCTGGATGGCTTCAAGTCCGGCATTGAGGCCGTGCTGGGCGAAGGCAGCTGCCACGTGCTGTCCATCCGCCCCGAGGGCGGCGTGCGCCTGGCCTGACAGGAGGAACTACCATGCATCGTGATA
The DNA here is from genome assembly GCA_045601985.1 of Lawsonibacter sp. Classification (GTDB taxonomy): domain Bacteria; phylum Bacillota; class Clostridia; order Oscillospirales; family Oscillospiraceae; genus Lawsonibacter. The sequence goes on from JAZSAQ010000095.1 coordinate 6,922, forward strand.
CTTACATTGCCTCTTTGGCGGACTATGGCGTGCGCACCGGTCTGATCGAGGCCTGCGACAAAACCTATATCGTCAATCAGCTTCTGCAGGTGCTACAACTGGACGATTGCACCTTCACCCAGCCGGAGGATATGCCTCTTGAGGACATCCTGTCCGGCCTGCTGGACGATGCCGTTGCCCGCGGCGTGTGCGCCGACGACATCACCAGCCGTGATCTTTTTGACACCAAACTCATGGGTCTGCTTACACCCCCGCCCCGTCAGGTCCGGGCCGAGTTCGCCCGCCTGTATGAGCAAAGTCCCAAGCAGGCCACCGACTGGTACTATCAGTTCAGCGGCGATACCGACTACATCCGCCGCTACCGGGTGAAGAAGGATCTGCGCTGGCAGACCGATACCCAATACGGCGCATTGGACATCACCATCAACCTGTCTAAGCCGGAGAAGGATCCCCGGGCCATCGCCGCCGCCCGTTCCGCCCCCAGTGTCGGCTACCCCAAGTGCCAGCTGTGTGCCGAGAACGAGGGCTACGCCGGTCGGATGAATCACCCCGCCCGACAGAACCACCGCATCATCCCCGTCACCATTGCGGGTCGGAACTGGTTCATGCAGTACAGTCCCTACGTCTATTACAACGAGCATTGTATCGTCTTTAACGCCGAGCATACCCCCATGGTCATTGACCGTTCCGCTTTTGACAAGTTGCTGGACTTTGTCACCGTGTTCCCTCACTACTTCGTAGGTTCCAACGCCGACCTGCCCATCGTGGGTGGCAGCATCCTCAGCCACGAGCATTTCCAGGGCGGCTGCTACTGCTTCCCCATGGAGCGTGCCGAGGTGGAGCAGACGGTTCGGTTTGCCGGCTACCAGGACATCGACGCCGGTATCGTCAACTGGCCCATGAGCGTACTGCGTATCAACGGCAGCGACCCCCGCCGCCTGTCCGAGCTTGCCGACCGCATCCTGACCAGCTGGCGCAAGTACACCGACGAGGACGCCTTCATTTACGCCGAGACCGATGGTCAGCCCCACAACACCATCACCCCCATCGCCCGGCGCAAGGGTGAGCGGTACGAGCTGGACTTGGTGCTGCGCAACAACATCACCACCGAGGAGCATCCTTTGGGCGTGTACCACCCCCATGCGGAGTTGCACCACATCA
>JAZSAQ010000096.1:0-24135 GCA_045601985.1 Lawsonibacter sp.
CCGAGGGCGAGACCATCACCATCACCGCCACTGCCGACGAGGGCTACGAGCTGACCGCCATCCTGGTCAACGGCGAAGCCATCGAGGGCACCACCTTCGAGATGCCCGCCGCCGACGTGCAGGTCACCGCGACCTTCACCGCCGTCGAGCCCGAGGGCTTCCCCACCAGCGGCACTTTGGCTGCCGGCGAGTATGTCCTGGAAGAGGACGTCTACCTGACTGGCGCCCTGACCATCACCGACGTGGTCACCATCGACCTGGCCGGCCACAACATCTACGGCAAGCTGGGCGAGGGTGAGACCATTTCCCCCGCTATCTTCGACATCAAGACCAACGACACCGCTCACCTGACTATCAACGACTCCGTTGGTACCGGTAAGGTCGTCAGCGGTTCCACCAACGGCGGCAGCAATCCTGCCATCTTCGTCCAGAAGGGTGCCTTCACCCTGAACGGCGGCGAGATTACCGGTTGGACCCGTGAGGGCGCCGGCGGTATGGTCTACCTGCTGGGCGGCACCACCTTCACCATGAACGGTGGTAAGCTGACCGGTGCCAGCGCCACCACCGGCTCCGCCATCCGCACCACCACCGGTTGTACCGTGGCCATCACCGGCGGCGAGATCAGCGGCAACACCGCTACCTCCGGCTCCGTGATCCAGCTCAACGCCGATGTCAACTTCACCATGACCGGTGGCGCCATCAAGAACAACACCGGTATCTCCGGCGGTGCCATCTACACCGCTTCCAGCATCGCCATCACCGGCGGTGAGATCAGCGGCAACACCGCCACCAAGTACGCCGGCGCTATCTACGTTCTGTCCGGCGCTTCCCTGACCCTGACCAACGTTGCCATCAAGGATAACGTCTGCACCGATACCACTTCCACCAGCTCCAGCTACGGCGGCGGTATCTACGTGGATAACGGCGCTACCCTGATCGTCAACGAGGGCACCGTCATCAGCGGCAACAGCGCCGTTCGCGGCGGCGGTATCTCCACCAAGGAGCCTGCTGCTACTGCTGTTGTCACCATCAACGGCGGTACCATTGAGGGCAACCACGCCATCAACCGTGCTGCCAACCTGTATGGTTATGACTCCACCGTTACCATCAACGGCGGTACCATCGGTGCTGCTGTGTACGGTGCGAACAAGGCTGCTGCTGCCAGCAACTTCCAGAACGTCCAGTTCCGCGGCGGCAAGATCACCGTCACCGGCGGTAACATCAGCACCATCGACCTGGCCGGTAACGCCGGTGCTACTTACGGCGATCTGACCATCACCGGCAACCCCGTTATTGCGGCTCTGCTGGTGAAGGTTGGCCAGACCACTACCTCCATCGGCGCTCTGACCACCGGTGCTGTGGTCAACACCACCGATGCTGACGCCCTGACCATCGCCGAGAACGACGAGACCGTGGCTCACGAGGCCGGCACCAAGCTGTACCAGTTCGCCGGCGACCTGGGTCTGAACGACAAGTTCGTGCCCGGCGCTACCGTGACCCTGACCGAGGATACCAGCGTGGGCGGCGGCATCGTCCTGACCGAGGCCGGCACTTACACTCTGGATCTGGCCGGTTACACTCTGACCGGCATTACCGCTCCTTACTTCACCGTTGATTCCGGCGCCAAGCTGATCATCACCGACAGCAGCGCTGAGAGCACCGGTAAGGTCGTGGGTCTGGCCGACGCTGCCAACGCCATGATCCTGGTCGACGGCGGTGAGTTCGTGCTGAATGACGGTCTGCTGACCGGCAACACCAACAGCAGCTACGGCGGCGCTATCTACGCCCCCACTGCCGGTTCCGTTGTCACCATCGAGGGCGGCGAGATCTCCGGCAACACCGCTTATCGCGGCGGCGCTATCTCCACCAAGGATACCGGCACTGCCATTGCTGTTACCATCAACATCGAGGGCGGCGTCGTGACCGGTAACGCCACCAACCGCGGCGCTACCATCTACACCCAGACCGGCGCTACCGTCGTCATTGATGGCGGCAAGGTCGGTTACGGTACCATCAACGGCGCTCCCGCCACAATCGACACCTCCGGTGCCGAGGACCTGTGGATCCGCAACTCCGTGGTGGACATCAGCGGCGGCGACATCAACGGCCTGTACTTCAACGGCAATGCCGCCAACGGCTACACCCTGAGCATCTCCGGTGCCACCACCATCAAGTGCCTGTGCGGCGCTACGGCTGAGGTTGCCTCCATCGGCGCTCTGGAGCCCGGTGCCGAGGTTATCCTGAATGGCGGCGCTCTGGCCGTGGCCGAGGATGACGAGACCGTTCTGGCCTTTGGCAAGAACTACTACTATCCCGGCGATGTGCAGAGCATCCTGTTCGTGGGCAACAGCTTTGCCGGCGACAGCACCCAGTATCTGAATGCCGTTGGTTCCTTCTACGGCAAGAAGATCGCTCCTGCCTACCTGTACGTGGGCAGCCAGAACATCCGCTGGCACGCTCAGTCCCTGGCCGAGTCCCTGCGCGAAGAGGACCTGAACGGCGACGGCGACATCGGCGACAGCCGTGACCGCGTGGACGACGGCCTGTACACCTGCGCCGGCTTCACCGGCTATGTGGACATCCCCACCGTTATGGAGTCCACCAAGTGGGATTACGTGGTCCTGCAGCCCGGCGTTGAGTACGTCGGCTTCGAGGGCACCTACAACAGCGACATCGACTTCCTGATGGACTACATCGCGGATGTGCAGCCTGAGGCTCAGATCCTGTGGAGCCAGACCTGGGCTGTTGACAACCGTTCCTGGAGCGATCAGTCTGATCCCGATGATCCCGAGTCCGCCGGCGCGGGCGAGTGGCTGGCTAAGAGCAGCTACCTGACCCAGTTCGACGGCAGCCAGTCTGTCATGTACGATGCCATCCTGGCCAATACCGACAAGTTCATTTCCGGTGCCAACGCCCGCTTTGACTTCGACGGTTGGTTCCCCATCGGCATCGCCATCCAGACCATGCGCGACAACTACTCTGACAGCTATCTGACCCGCGACGGCTTCCACCTGAGCTACAACGCCGGTCGTATGATCGCTGCCCTGACCGTGTTCAAGACCCTGTATCCCGATGTGGATCTGTCCACCATGACCGCTGACGATATGGCGGCCCTGTTCAAGGACACCTCCACCAACCACCTGAAGGATCTGTTTGATCCCACTGAGGAGAACGTGGCCACCCTGCTGGCTGCTGTTGAGACTGCCTGCGCCAACAAGACCGCTATTGCTGCGGCTCACGGCAATGGCACTGCCAACAAGCAGTTCAACCCCGACGGTGCCGTCATGAGCAGCAACGAGTACGTGGCTGTTTACGAGAACGTGACCGAGATGGGTCAGGTTGCCACCAACGAGAAGTACGCCACCACCGGCGCCGGCAAGATCGTCATCTACAAGAACGGCACTGCCGTTTCCGCCATTGACGAGCTGTGGCTGGAGGAGAACGCTGATATCGTTCTGACCGACCGCTACACCAAGCTGACCGGCGACGATGTGTACTACATCCAGGCCGATCCTCAGGCTCCTCAGCTGGCCGTTATCGGCAGCAAGCTGTACATGACCTTCGATGTCAAGCTGTACAGCGACACGCAGAACACCATCTACAATGGTGGTATCTACCTGACCACCTCCACCGACGGCGTGACCTGGACTCCCGCTGTTAAGGTTTCCGATGCTCCCATGGCTTACGGTCTGACTGCTCTGACTGACGGCAGCCTGATTCTGTCCGTGGCTGACACCACCACCAAGGTGCTGAAGCTGTCCGCCGCCGGTGTTGTTACCAACACTGTTGAGCTGGATACCACGGTTGCCGACGTGGCCTTCGTTGAGGTTGGCGCCAATGTCTTCGCTCTGACCTCTAATGGTGCCCTGTATGTCTCTGCTGACAAGGGTGCCACCTGGTCCGATACCGGTGTGGCCGGCGGCACTGCCTGCGCCAGCCCTGACCTGGTGTCCATGAACGACGGCCTGACCGTTTACGCTACTTGGGCCGATGAGAGCAACCTGACCATCTGCAGCAAGGTTTGGACCATCGACACCACGGATAATGCCTACGGTTGGAATGACACCGAGGCCGCTGTTGTTGCTGAGTACGCTGTTTCCACTGCTTACAACGGCAAGGCCACTGGCGGTCAGCCCACTACCATCGTCACCAGCGCTACTGCTGTCCGTGGTATCGTGGAGACCTACTACGTCAGCGGCAATGAGCTGCAGGTTACCGACTACACCATCTCCGTGCGTGTGGGCCGCAACCTGTCTCTGGAGAGCAGCCTGTCCATCAACTTCATGGTTCCCAAGACCGAGGTTGACGCCATGGGCGGCACCTACGCCAAGGTTGTCCGCAGCAATGCTGCTGCCGGTGTTGAGGGTGTTGAGACCATCATCAACCTGGCTGAGTGCACCACTTCCACCATCCAGGGCGCTCTGTACTACGTCGTGAGCTACTCCGGCGTTCAGGCTAAGCAGATGGGCGATAGCGTGTGGTTCGCCGTCTACAACGATGCTGGCCAGCAGGTGACCAAGCTGGATCGCTACTCCATCCTGGCCTATGCTGAGAACCAGTTCGCCAAGAGCAAGGATACCGTCCTGCACACCATGCTGGTTGACATGCTGAACTACGGCGCTGCCGCTCAGATCAGCTTCAAGTATGCTACCAGCAATCTGGTCAACGCCAACCTGACCGACGAGCAGAAGGCCCTGGCCTCTGCCGAGCTGGTGCTGGATGACACTCTGACCGAGAACGGTTTCGTCAACACCACTGGTCGTTGCGGTAAGAACCTGTCTCTGGAGAGCGTTATCGAGATGAACCTGCAGTACGTTGCTGCTGACTTCCCCGGCGCTGCCTATGCTCAGGTCAGCTACACCAACCACGCCGGTCGCGTCATCGACAAGGCCCGCTATGAGCTGACTGACACCACGGTCAGCGGCCTGGCTGCCAAGAAGGTGAAGATCGACACTCTGGAGACCGCTGACGTCTTCACTCAGGTGACGGTCGAGCTGTGCGATGCCAACGGCAACGTCATTAGCGGTTCCTACTGCGTGTACTCCATCGCTACCTACGCTTACAACACCATCAAGAAGGATGCCACTGCCGATGCTGCCGTTCTGGCTATGCGTCTGATGCAGTTCGGTTCCTCTGCCTACAACTTCCTGAACAAGTAAGGTTAGGCTGGTAAGCGAACGCTAGACCCCCAGCAACAACGACCCCGGCGGCTTCGGCCGCCGGGGTCGCTTTTTGTGCGGAAAATTAAAATTTTGTAAATTTGACCGGTTCGACTTGTATTTACACGCAGAGGGAATATAATGTAAGATGACCCTGCGAAAAACCGCAAAACTGCGAGAGGGGAGAGGCAAGGATGAAAAAGCTGCTGTTTATGTACAATCCTACATCGGGAAAAGGACAGATCCGCAGCCGCATGGCCGGCTTGCTGGATACGTTTACCCAGGCCGGCTGGCTGGTCACCGCTTACCCCACCCAGTGTCGTGGCGATGCGGCCCGCATGGCTCGGGAGCTGGGCCCGGAATTCGACCGGGTGGTGTGTGCCGGCGGTGACGGTACTCTCAGCGAAACCGTGAGCGGTATGATGGAACTGAATGCTCCGCCTCCCCTTGCGTTTCTGCCCGCGGGCTCTACAAACGATTGCGCCCAAAACCTGCGTTTGCCGACCAATCCTGCCAAGGCGGCGACCATCGCCGCAGAAGGGGATCCGTCGCCCATGGATGTGGGACGGCTGAACGATCGACACTTCGTCTACGTGGCGGCCTTCGGTGCCTTTACCGATGTGGCCTACGATACCCCCCAGGAGCTGAAAAATGCCTTTGGGCATTTGGCCTATCTGCTCAACGGCCTGGGGCAGCTGGCCAACCTGACCCCTCACCACCTGCGGGTGGAGTATGACGGGCAGGTCATCGAGGACGACTTCCTGTACGGTATGGTGTGCAACACCTACTCCGTAGCGGGTGTTAAGGCGCTGCCCAGCGAACAGGTTGTGTTGGACGACGGTCTGTTCGAGGTGCTGCTGGTTCGCAAGAACGTCAAGCTGACCGATCTTGCCGCTGCGTTGCAGGCCATCGCAAGCAACAAACCCATGGATACTCCGGCGGTCATCACCTTCCAGACGGGAAAGGTAACGATTACCGCCGACGAGCCGATTGCCTGGACCACCGATGGCGAATACGGCGGGACCTATGCTGTCAGCAATCTGGAAAACTGCCCCCGTGCACTCAATGTAATCAAAGGAAAATAAAGTCCAAATGCCTGCACTTCGGTGCGGGCATTTGCTTTTTGGTGCAAGGTTTTGCCCATGAAACAAAAGAGTGCAACGTGGACCTTGCACATCCCGGAAAAGGTAAAAAACCCCCTGAAAAATCTTGTAAAAAAGGATTGCAAAAACAGAGGGGATATTGTACAATGACGATGGAATTTACTCTCTTTTGGGCGGCGGTTTACATAAATCGCAAAGAGAGTGGAATTTCAACCTGAACCGTAATTCGGAACGCGCTGTTCCCTTTGGGACGTGGCCTGCGTACGCAAGGCTGCAGCGCAGGCGAGGTTCCAAAGACGGTTCGACGCGTTCACCCAAATTTATAACAAGGAGGAAACAAACATGAGAAATCTCAAGCGCGCTCTCAGCCTGGTTCTGGCTATGGTCATGCTGCTCGGCATGGTTATGGTCCCCGCCAGCGCTGAAAGCACCAACACTGTCAGCACCATCAAGTTTGCTGACGCCGACGAGATCAAGTACACCGATGCGGTTGCGATCACTGGCGGCGTTGGCCTGTTTGCCGGTACTGATGGCAAGTTCCTGCCTAAGGGCACTGTTACCCGTGCTCAGATGGCCACCATCATTGTCAAGATGCTCCACGGCGCTGACGCCAACGCCGACAGCTTCAAGGGCAGTGGCAAGTTCTCTGACACCGCCAGCTTCGAGGGCGGCTGGGCTGAGGGCTACATCAACTGGTGTGCCACCCTGGGCGTCGTTGCCGGTTACGGCGACGGCACCTTCCGTCCCGGTCAGGCTGTGACCACTGCCGAGGCTGCCACCATGATCCTCAACGCCCTGAAGATCGATGCCGGCCCCGGTACCTGGCCCACCACCGTTATGGCCAAGGCCACCGAAGAGAAGATCTTCGAGGACCTGAAGCCCATGCCCGACACCAACACCGCTCTGACCCGTGAGGAGCTGGCTGTCATGTCCCTGAACGGCATGAACTACAGCCCCAGCGGTGCCAACGTGTATCGGGTCGGTGACAAGACGTTCGACAACGCTGCTGACGCTCACTTCTACATCCAGGCCAACGGTGGCACCATGGAGGTCCTGCTGCCTGAAGACTCCCTTGCTGGAAAGGTATACGGGCTGTTGAAGGAAGATGGTTGGATTGTCAGCAACCAGGCTTGTGGTTTGGATTACACCGAGATCCGCTTGGCTAATGGCGATTCCCTGTGGCTTGATCTGGTTACTGACGAAAACGATCTGGGCCACAAGGTCGAGGTGTGGTACAAGGAAGTCTACACTGACGAGGAGGAGCGTGGCACTGCCTACACTCTGATCGACCAGTTCGAGTACATCACTCTGGCTGAGGATGCCGTCAATGAGAAGGAGTACCGCGCCGCCTTCGGCCGCAAGTACGACCTGAACCTGCTGGCTGCCGCGGACGGCAGCTACAACGTCGAGTTCGATGCTGCCGCCGCCGCTATTCTGGACGCTCGGGCCACCGACTATGTGGCCAACGTGTCCGCCCCCGCCGGCACCTACGCCATTGACCCCGACACCAACACCGTGTGTGCTTACTACGCTCCCGTGCAGTACACCGCTGCCAAGGTCGGCTTCGTCAGCACCGCTGCCGGCCAGGAGACCATCACCATTGACTCCCAGATCCTGGACAACAGCGAGGACGGCGATGAGGTCATCGAGTACTCCGGCATCGCCAAGGACGACTTCGTTGTTTACTACGCTGTTCAGGATATGTACGTCATTGCCAAGATGGAGACCGTGACCGGTTCCATCACCGCCCACAGCGTTGTGGATGGCAAGGTTGTTGTCGAGATCGACGGCAAGGAGTACACCGAGTCCACCGCCGCCGGCACCATCGCTGCTACCATGACTGCCGATGACATTGACGACGTGGACTTCGATCAGGTTTACACCTTCTACCTGGCTCCCGACGGCACCTTCGTGTGCTTCGTTATCGCCGAGGAGAGCTCCCTGAACCTGTCCGGCACCCTGTACCTGATGGGTATCATCGAGAAGACCGAGAAGGATTCCTACGGTAAGGAGACCACCAACTTCTTCGCCCGTGGTATTGACATGACCGGCAACGAGGCTCTGGTTCTCATCGGTGCCAAGCCTGAGGGCGGCGATCTGGTGGGTGCCGACACCATGACCGGCAATGCCAACGACTTCTACACCGTGAAGGAACTGACCAACTCCAAGGAGGCTCGTGAGCTGGGCCTGTTCGAGCTGATCCCCGTTCCCGCTGCCTATGACGAGACTCAGCCCAACGCCCCCTTCACCATGGCCATTACCTACGGTAAGACTGGTGCGAAGTGGGAGGTTGGCGGCGAGTTCGAGTTCGGCGTTGCCGATAAGTTCACCGGCAACACCTCTGTGGCCGCTCCCGGCTCCTCTTACTCCTACGCCCACAAGAACACCAAGTTCGTGGTCGTGGCCGGCACTGCTACTCAGGGCTACCCCCTGGAGACTGCTGTGTACAACATGCCCCTGACTCTGTACTTCGCTCTTGCATCCCAGGGTCGTGCTCTGCTGACCCGCAACACCGGCGGCACCGATAACATTGAGGCTGTTGTCTTCCCCGTGAACAACCTGGATGCCACCACCAATGCCACCATCATCTACGCTCCCAAGCAGAGCGTCGTCCGTAGCGGCCGCATTGAGTGGAGCGACCTGACTCCCGCCGGCACCACCGCCAACGGCAACACCTACAAGGTGTTTAACGCCATGACCGGCGAGGCTATGGACATCACTCTGGACGACAGCATCGAGGTTCTGCCCTGCGGCTTCTACTCCGTGGGTTACGACTCCGCAAACGAGCTGTACAAGCTGGCCATTAACCCCGAGACCGGCCTGCCCTACAAGGTCTTCAGCGACGAGACCAACTACAACACGGGCAGCACCGAGCTGGCCAGGCGTAACTACGCTGTTGACGGTCGTGATTACGAGAACGTGATGTACGACCGCAAGGTTACTGCCATTTCCGGCAGCAACTTCTGGGTGGAGAACTATAAGAGCAACCTGTCCAGCAGCGGTGCCAAGGTGATTGACGTCCGTAGCGACGCTGTCATCGCCGCCAGCGGCATTGGCAAGATCACCGCCATTGACCAGATCTACTCCATCAAGGAGAGCATGCCTTGGGTCGACTTCGAGGTTGACTTCTGCTACGACGTTGCGACCAGCAAGATCGCTGGCTTCTTCGTTGAAGTCTTCAACAACGCTGAGTACGGCCTGGGCGACACCGTGATCGTTGCCACCGCCGGCTCCCGCACCGCTATCGCTCTGTCCGGCGAGATGCAGAAGTTCGGTGACAAGATCACCCTGCCTGCCGGCACCGTGGTGGAGACCTCCGGTATCTACAATCTGGCTGCCGCCGGCAACGGCACCGTCGAACTGACTCCCTATGCGGGCGTTGAGGCTACCTACTACATCGACGGTGTTACCGATGCGTCTCTGCCCGCCTTTGAGCAGGCCATCGACGCCACCGGCAACGACCTGATTGACGAGGCTGCTTACGCTGACTACACTGCCGACGGCGCCGCTGTCATCAACTACGCTGTCTGCGAGATCGGCGGTAAGGATACCCTGGTCACCTTCGCCGCAGGCGACAAGATCGGTTCCTACAACACCGTCAACGATCCCGTCTCCGCCAGCGACTTTGACATCTTCTTCGACGCCACCGAGAGTGCCGTTGATGAGGACACCATCGCCGGCTGGCTGACCTCCGTCCTGGGCTACAACCTGTATGAGCTGGACGGCAATGATCTGCTGGTCGTTACCGACGAGGCTGCCGGCACTGTGATCGAGGGTACTGACATCGCTGTTCTGGACACCCTGCAGGGCATGACCATCAACAACGAGAGCCGTCAGGACATCGACGAGCTGAACGATCTGAAGTATCTGATCACCAATGGCTACGAGGTGAAGGGTAAGTACTACGACCTGGGCAGCACCAGCCTGCTGAACATCGATTACTGCGAGAAGGTCGCTGTCGCTGCCGGCGCCACTCTGGAGCTGGCCGACTTCACCGGCAGCACCAACGGCGTGGTCCGTCTGGATCAGAACGCCACCGTTTCCGCCGGCATCAGCATCGCTGCCGGCAGCGATTACATGCTGGACCTGAACGGCAAGACCCTGACCGTCTCCGAAAATGCGACCATCTTCACCGTTTCCGGTAAGTTCACCGTCATTGACAGTGTGGGCGGCGGTAAGATCGACTACAACGGCAACCAGAATTATCTGGTCCTCGTTACCGGCGGCACCTTCGTGCTGGAGAGCGGCGAGCTGACCAACTTCCAGCGTGCCGGTAACGGCGGCCTGATTGCCTTGACGACCGCCAACGGCACCTTCACCATGAACGGCGGTAAGCTGACCGACTCCTCTGCCACGGCCCAGACCCTGATCCGCACCAGCAACAGCCCCACCAACTGCACCATCACCATCAACGGCGGTGAGATCAGCGGCGGTACGGCTACCGCACTTGGCGGTGCAATCTACATTTACGATGGCGTTACCATGACCATCAACGGCGGCGTGATCAAGAACAACGTCGGCGTTGGCGGCGGTGCTATCTACATCTGCGCCGGCGGTAAGGTCATCATGACCGGCGGCGAGATCAGCGGTAACAAGGCCGACAATGGCGGTGCTGTCTACATCTGCGACGGCGGCAAGTTCACCATGGAGGGTGGTACCATCAAGGATAACCAGGCCACCACCGGCAACGGCGGTGCTGTCTACGTCCAGAAGGGCGGTACCTTCAACATGGACGGCGGTACCATCACCGGCAACAAGGTCGTCGCCACCAACAAGTGGGGCGGCGCTATCTACCTGGAGGCCGGTGCTAGTACCAAGCACACCGTCTTCACCATGACCGACGGTACCATTACCAAGAACTACACGCCCCACCGCGGCGGCGGTATCTCCACTGAGGAGAAGGCTGCCAACAACTTCATCGACATCACCATCAGCGGCGGTAAGATCATCGGCAACGCTGCCGGCGGCCGTGCCGGCAACATCCACACCTTCGGTGCCAATGTGAACATCAGCGGCGGTACCTTCGGCACCGCTTACACCGATGCGGCCTTCACCACCGTGGGCACTGCCTCTGATAAGGATGTCGAGTTCCGTGGCTACACCACGGCCGTCATCAGCGGCGGTACCTTCGATACCGTTGGTACTCAGGGCCATGACTCTGCTTGGAATGTTACCGTTAAGGGCAGCGCCAAGATCAAGAGCCTGTGCCTGGTGGGTCAGAATGGTTTTACCAACAACCAAGGCGTCACCGACACCAACCCGGATAACGACAGCAAGGCTGCCATCGGCGAGCTGACCACCGGCGAGGTCAAGCTGGGCAACGCTGTCCAGGCAGGCGTGACTCTGGAGTACGATCCTGCCAAGGTTAAGTGCGAGGGCACTCACGGCAAGACCGGCGCTGTGTACACCAAGAAGTAATCACAGCTTCGTAACATTGCCAACTGCATAAACCCCAAACCGGGGCACACCGAATGGTGTGCCCCGGTTTTTGTTTTCTTAAAATAATTTGCAAACTTGTCCCACAACCCCTTGCCCCCGGGGGGCAAAAGGGATATACTGAATATACTGTGTATTGTGCGCTTTTTTGCGGCGCACGCATTATTTGGAAAGGGGGGCAGGACGATGACGGGACGCAGAGTGCAGCAGCCCGTGCGGCGGCGCCGGCGGAGCAGTCTGCTGATGCGGTTTTTGAAAGGTGTCTACCGTGTAGCGGTGGCACTGTCTGCCATGATCGTGGTCGGATTCCTGCTGTGGAAGTTCTTTGTCCCAGCACCGCCAACACCCCCGGCGGTGTCCGACCTGGAGGAGAATATGTCCTTCATGGACGAGCTGCCCGAGGGCCTGGCGAGGCGGGACCTGTGCTACACCTTCCTGCTTATGGGGACCGACGATGGCAACGGCAACGCCGACAGCCTGATGGTGGCGACCTATGATGTAAAAAACCAAAACGTGGGCGTGGTGTCCATCCCCCGTGACACCATTGTAGAGCGCACATGGAGCAACCTTCCCAAAATCAACGCCGCTTACAGCGGAGGCAATGTTGATCGGGTCCGGCGGGAGGTCAGCCAGCTGCTGGGGATCCCCATTGACTACTATATCAAGGTGGACATCAAGGCCTTTGTGGAGCTGGTGGATGCCGTGGAGGGCGTGGACTTCGACGTGCCGGTGAATATGAACTACGACGACCCGGCGCAGAATTTGTCCATCCACTATAAGAAAGGATTGCAGCACCTGACCGGTCAGCAGGCGCTGGAGGTGGTGCGCTTCCGCCACAACAACGATATGACCGGTTATTCCGACACGGGCCGTGCAAACACCCAGCAGCAGCTCATCCGTGCGGTGATGAACAAGGTGCTGTCCTGGGGTAGTCTTACCCGGGTCAAGGAGTTGTTGGACGTCTGCATGGACAATGTGCAAACCGACCTGACGGCCAGCGAGTTGCTGTATTTCGGGGGACAGGCCCTGTATCTTGACATGGACAGCGACATTGAAATGAGGACCCTGTCCGGTCGAGGCGACGCCACCCACAATGGCTTTAAGTGGTGCTTTGAACTGGACCGTGAGCAGACCCTGCGGGACATCAACGACCTGCTGAACCCCTACACGACCCCCGTAACCGACGAGATGGCCCATATTGTAAAGGCAAACGGATAAAAAAGAGCCCCGTTCCCTATGGAACGGGGCTCTTTTGTTGTGTTATTCCTCCTCCTGCTCGGGCAGGATGACAAGGATGGGGGCGTGACCGGTTTCGGATACGTAGTGCAGCAGATCCTGCCGGGAAAGGCGCAGGGTGGAGCGGCTCAGGCCGGGGTGGGCGCTGATATACGCATCCTCCAGCAGGGGGGAGTCGATGACCAGTTGGATTTGATGCTGCGTGTCGAACAACAGCTCCAGGGCAGAAACCGAACCGGGGACGGTGTGCAGTAGGTCGGCCATGTGCCCCTCGTCGGCAAATGATAGCCGGGAGCAGCCCAGCTGGGCGGAGAGAAACTTGGTTTTGAACGGCTTATCCCCGCGCATCAGCAGCAGGTAGAACTGGGTTTGCTGACGGTTGCAGAGAAACAGGTTCTTGCAAATGGGAGCACCGAGGGTCTGCTCAATGAGCAGACAGTCCTCCATCGTGTCGGCGTGGTCATGGTCTACTCTGAGGTAGTCGATGGACAACGCCGACAGCTTATCGTAGATGGCTTCCTCCGCCTCGGTGCGGCGGTCTGCGGGCCGGCCGGTGTAAACGGTGGGGTCGATGTACATGGGGATCACCTTAGTTTTTCAGGCTGTGCATGGGGGCGGGGATGCGTCCGCCACGGGCGATGAAATCGGCGCTGGAGCCGGCGTGGACGGGCATGATGGGGGCGGAGCCCAGCAGACCGCCGAACTCCACACTGTCGCCCACCTTGCAGCCGGGGGCGGGGATGATGCGCACGGCGGTGGTCTTGCAGTTGACCATGCCGATGGCCGCCTCGTCGGCGATGATGGCGGAGATGGTCTCGGCACTGGTATCGCCGGGAACGGCGATCATGTCAAGACCCACGGAGCAAACGCAGGTCATGGCTTCCAGCTTGTCCAGGGTCAGAACGCCGGAGGCGGCAGCGGAGATCATACCCTCGTCCTCGCTGACGGGGATGAAGGCGCCGGACAGGCCGCCCACGTGGGAGGATGCCATGACGCCGCCCTTTTTCACAGCGTCGTTCAGCAGAGCCAGGGCGGCGGTGGTGCCGTGGATGCCGCAGGTCTCCAGACCCATTTCCTCCAAAATGCGGGCCACGCTGTCGCCGATGGCGGGGGTGGGAGCCAAAGACAGATCCACGATGCCGAAGGGGACACCCAAACGGCGGCTGGCTTCCTGGGCCACCAGCTGACCCATGCGGGTGATGCGGAAGGCGGTCTTTTTTACAGTCTCGGCAACCACGTCGAAGGGCTGACCCTTGACAGACTGCAACGCGTGGTACACCACGCCGGGACCGGAAACACCCACGTTGATGACGCGCTCGCCCTCGCCAACGCCGTGGAAGGCACCGGCCATGAAGGGGTTATCCTCCACTGCGTTGCAGAACACCACCAGCTTGGCACAGCCAAAGCCACGGGTGTCGGCGGTGCGGTCGGCAAGATCCTTGATGATGCGGCCCATCAGACCCACGGCATCCATGTCGATGCCGGCCTTAGTGGAGCCCACGTTGACGCTGGAGCAGACGATGTCGGTGGTGGACAGCGCCTCGGGGATGGAGTGGATGAGGTTGCGGTCCGCCTCGGTCATGCCCTTTTGCACCAGGGCGGAGAAACCGCCGATGAAGTTGACTCCGCAGGTCTTTGCCGCCCGATCCATAGCCTGAGCAAAGGGGGCGTAGTTGTCCGTATGGCTGGCGGCGGCCACCAGGGAGATCGGGGTGACGGAGATGCGCTTGTTGACGATGGGAATGCCGAATTCTTTTTCGATGGCCTCGCCGGTGGCTACCAGCTTCTCGGCGTCCCGGGTGATTTTATCGTAAACGTTGTCGCAGGCCACCTTGACTTCACTGTGGGCGCAGGACAACAGGCTGACGCCCATGGTGATGGTGCGTACGTCCAGATGCTGCTGGTCGATCATGCGGATGGTCTGCAGAATTTCGTGCTGGTTGAGCATTTTGGGTCACCTCACTTAAATTCTGTGCATCGCATTGAAGATGTCCTCCCGCTGGATGCGGATGGACAGGCTACGCTCCTGACCGGCCTTGTCCAGCAGGTCAGCAATGTCTCCCAGGGGCAGGCTACAGGCGGCGGTATCCACCAGCATGACCATGGTGAAGTTCTCCTGCAGGACGGTCTGGGTAATGTCCAGAATGTTGATGTTGTGCTCGGCCAGCAGGGTGCACACCATGGCGATGATGCCAACCTGATCCTTGCCGATGACGGTAACGATTGCTTTCATGATATATCTTCCTTTCTGTTATCGGTTCAGTTCATCCAAAGTCAGTTCGAAGCCGGGCAGGAAATGTTCCATAAAGTAGCCCAAAGCGGGGATGGGATTGCGGTTCAGTGCGGCGAAGGTCTGTGCCTTGGCCAGACGGAACTCTGTGTTGCCGGCCTTGACTTCCTCCACGCATTTGAGGTAGGCGGACAGCTTGTCCGCCGCCTTGACCAGGGTGTGGACCTCTGGGTCGGAAATGGCGACAAAGTCGCAGAAGTCGGCCTGCAGCTCCTCGGGCAGCAGGGACAGCAGCTTCTGCTCGGCCATGGCCCCCACCTGTTTGTAGGCGGCCTGGATGTCCGGGTTGTCGTATTTGATGGGGGTGGGCATATCACCGGTCAGAATTTCGGAAGCGTCGTGGTATAGGGCGGCTATCGCCACTTTACCCGGGTCGACAGTGCCGCCGAAAAAGCGGTTCTGGATGACAGCAAGGGCGTGAGCCAGCACGGCAACCTGGTGAGAATGCTCCTGAATATTCTCGGATACGGTGTTGCGCATCAAACCCCAGCGGTTGATGTATTTCATACGGGACAGCATGGCAAAAAAATGATGGGACATGGGACGAACTCCCTTCCTGTTGATATGGACGATTTTACCACAGTGCGGCTGGAAAGTAAAGCCGGGACGCAGGGGGAGCGCCGATAAAAATTACGGGAAAGCGGGTGCGATTTCTTGGCAAACGGCAAGGGGTGTGGTATAATGATAAAAGTAATTTTATGCAACGAGGTGGAATTATGGAACTGGCTGAAAAAACCCTGTCCAGCCGGACGGAGTTTGAAGGGAAAATCGTCAAGCTGACCGTGGATACCGTGGAGCTGCCCGACGGCGCTACCGCCACCCGTGAGGTGGTAGGACACCCCGGCGGCGTGTGCGTGCTGGCACTGCTGGAAGACGGGACGGTGCCCGTGGTGCGTCAGTTCCGCTACCCCTTGGGCCGGGTCATGGTGGAGCTGCCTGCCGGTAAGCTGGAGTACGGGGAGGAGCCCCGTCCTGCCGCCATCCGTGAGCTGGGGGAGGAGGTCGGACTTGTTCCCGGCGAGTTGACCGACCTGGGGTTCATCTACGTTTCCCCCGGTTTCTGTAAGGAGAAGCTGCACATGTATCTGGCACGGAACTGTACTCAGGTACCCGTCCACCCGGACGAGGACGAGTTTTTGGAGATCGAGTACCTGCCCTTTGCCGAATTGGCAGAGCGGGTCATGTCCGGCGAGATCCAGGACGGCAAGACCGTCGCCGCAACCTTGAAGACCAAGGTCCTGCTGGGCCTTTGATAAGACGAGAAAGGGGCGTTTGACCGTGGAAAAGACCATTCTGATCGTGGAAGACGAGACCAATATCGTAGACATTCTGTCCTTCCGGCTGGAGCGGGAGGGTTATAACACCATCGAGGCCTATGACGGCCAGACCGGCCTGCAGTTGGCCCGGGAACAGAACCCGGATCTAATCCTGCTGGATCTAATGCTGCCGCAAATGGACGGATTTGAAGTGTGCCGCCGCCTGCGTGCCGACGGGAATTCCGTTCCCATCATTATGCTTACCGCCCGAGAGGAAGAGGCGGACAAGGTCATGGGACTGGAGCTGGGCGCCGATGACTATATCACTAAGCCTTTTGCCATGGCGGAGCTGATGGCTCGTGTCCGTGCCAACATCCGTCGGGCGGGCATGCCCGCACCCGGTCCGGAGCAGACCGACGGCAAGCGCATGATGTTCGGCCGCATCACCATCGACACCGATCGTGCCGTGGTGGAGAAGGATGGCGTGGCCCTGGAGCTGACCCAGCGAGAGTACGATCTGGTCCGCTATCTGGCGGCGCAGCCGGGCAAGGCGTTCTCCCGTGAGGCGCTGATGGAAAACGTATGGAACTACGACGGCTACGTGGGTGATGTGCGAGGCGTGGACGTTGCGGTGCGTCGTCTGCGTGAAAAACTGGAGGATGACCCCGCCAACCCTGCGTTCATCGTGACCCGGCGGGGCCTGGGCTATCTGTTTAATGCTTGAGAAAACTGCCCGGCGGTGATGCCGGGCGGGGAAAGAGGGGGGTGTCCCCGTGCTGCGCAGCTTACATATGAAATTGGTCATGATCATGGTGCTGCTCATCCTGTCGCTGATGACGGTGGTGGGGGCGTTCCTGATGAACTCGGTGGTGGCGTTCTATCTCAATGACTTTTACGCACAGGTGAATACCGTGTTCAGCGACCAGGACGTCTATTACGATATGACCACCCAGACCACGGCCGAACTGGCGGGTGAAGCCAGCGGCGTGGACATGCTGGATCAGGTGCTGGGTGCCTATGCCGGCGCTATGGGCGTCAACGGAAACGGCCGCAACTATTATATTTTGGACGCCAATGGCCGCTACCTTGCCGGGACGGACGACGAGGCCGGCCCAAAGCTGGAGTTTACCCGCAATTTGATGCGGGTTATAGAGGATCGCTCGCAGGTGGGCGACGAGAGCAATCTGGCGGCAGCCTATATGGATGTGGCTATCCCCATTGACCGGGGAGGGGAAAGCTATATCATCTACATACGGGACGACCGCAACACGGTGGATATGCTCAACAGCAAGCTGTTCACCCTGATTTTGGAGGCGCTGGTCTTCGGTTTGGTGATCTCTGTTTTGTTGTCCTTCCTGCTGTCCAAGACCATGGTCACTTCCATCCGGCGGCTGACCGACGGCGCCGAGCGAGTGGCTGACGGCGATTTTTCCCATAAAATCGAAGTGACATCGCAGGACGAGATCGGCGTGTTGACGAACACGTTTAACGACATGGCGGGGCAGCTGGAGGATACCCTGCAGCAGGTGGAGAACGAACGCAACAAGCTGGACACGCTGTTTCTGCACATGACCGACGGCGTGGTGGCCTTTGACGGTGATGGGCGGGTGATTCACTCCAATCCTGCCGCATCCACTATGCTTTGCTGTGAGATCGGACCGGACAGCTGCTACGGAGAGCTGTTTGCCGATCAGGCGGCACTGGAAAACGTGCTGTCTGCTCCTGACTATTTGGAGGGTGAGCTGGAGCGTGACGGACGGTACATGGAATTGCTGCTGGCGTCTTTCGACCGGGAAAACCAGACCGGTGCGCTGGTGGTGATCCACGACGTGACCGAGCAGCGCAAGAACGAGGAGATGCGCCGTGAGTTTGTGGCTAACGTGTCCCACGAGCTGCGTACCCCCCT
Organism: Lawsonibacter sp.; assembly: GCA_045601985.1. Taxonomy (GTDB): domain Bacteria; phylum Bacillota; class Clostridia; order Oscillospirales; family Oscillospiraceae; genus Lawsonibacter. The sequence continues at coordinate 18,387 of JAZSAQ010000096.1, forward strand.
GACCAATATCCGCAGCTACGCCGAAACGCTGGCGGAGAATGTGGGCGACTTGTCGCCCAAGACCGAGAAGAAGTTCCTGGGCGTTATCCTGAACGAAAGTGACCGCATGACCCATATCGTGCAGGATCTGCTGACCCTGTCCCGGTTTGACTCCGGCCACAACGAGCTGAAGCTGGTGAAATTCTCCTTTACCGGCGCCATCAACGATATGTACAATGCAGTGTTTCTGGAGGCTCAGCGCCACAGCCACACCATCGAGCTGAAGCTGGAACCCAGACTGCCCGAGATCGTGGCGGACAGAGAACGCATCCTGCAGGTCATGATGAATATCGTGTCCAACTCCATCAAGTACACGCCGGACGGCGGTCACATTACCATCAGTGCCGGACGGCTGGATGGCCGTGTGTGGTTGGAAGTGGCCGATAATGGTATCGGCATTCCCGAGGAGGATCGGGGCCGCATCTTTGAGCGATTCTACCGGGTGGATAAAGCACGTTCCCGTGAGTCGGGGGGCACCGGGTTGGGCCTGTCCATTGCCAAGGAAATTGTGGACCGTCACCGTGGTCTGCTGACCACAGTGGACAAGACGGAGCCGGGACTGACCCTGCGCATGGAACTGAATGTTGAGGGACCCGGCCATGAGTAAAGGAAAACGAATCCTTGAGTGGGGAAAAAACCTGTTGATCGTGCTGCTGCTGTGTTCTGCCTTGTGGCTGCTGGCAGACAGTCAGCTGTTCGGGCATCTCCCCTGGAAACTGGAGGGACAGCAGTCCGGCACTGCGGAGCAGATGCCTGCACCCGCTGCGGGGCCGGTGACATTCCCTATGGCGGTGGCAGTGACCAACCGTTCCGGCATGTGCGCCACAAGATACGATATGGAGGCCATCAATGAGCTGTTCCGACCGCTGACATCCATACTGGGTGAAGCAATAGCCGGAGCGGTCAAACCGGAACCGGTACAACCGGAGCAGTGGCACGCAGCGCTGACCACACCGGACAACATTTGGCTGGAACTGCAGGGAAATGTACCTATGCAGGTGTTGTGTCGCTGGCTGGCAGAGACGGACAATGCGGCGCTGACCGGCAGTGCACGGCAAATCCTGCTGTGCGCAGAGCAGGAGCAGGTGCGCCTTTATTACCGAAAGGACGAAAAAACCGGTTACGCCTGTGCGGTGGAAACCGTGACGGCAGAGGCCCTGCGGGAAGCGGTGAGCCATGCGGTGCCCAACGGCGCAGGAATTGCAGCGGGCCACGGGGAATACGAGATGCTGGCGCCTCAAACGTTGATTCTGGCCGATACCCCCGAACCCATGGAATACAACGCATATAATCCCCTGGAGGGGGAGGCGGAGTTGGATGCTCTGCTACAATCGCTGTCCTTTGCGCCCGGAATCACCTCCGTGTATCAAGCGCCGGAGGGCTGGCGTGCCCGCAGTGGAAATGACACACTGACGGTCTCCAACGAGGGACGACTTGACTATGAACGGGTAGGGGATGAGCAACGCTATCCCTTGGCCGGAAATGAGGGAGAGTCGGCGGCCTACCGTGCCGTGGAAACGGCACGCCAGCTGGTGTGCGGCATTGCCCAACGTTGGGGAGGCACGTCGGTCTACCTTCTGGATGCACGACAGGACGATGCCGGCTGGCACGTGGAGTTTGGTTATGTGGTCAACGGAATTGCGGTACAGTTTGGAGAACAGAAGGCGTGCGCCACGGTGCTGGTGGACAGCCGGGGCGTGGCAAGCTATGAGATGATCCTGCGTGGATACCGGTCTGCGGGCAAGACTGCGTTGATTCTGCCGCAGCCTCAGGCGGCGGCGGTACTGGAGCAGATGGGACAGGCGGGACATGGCCTGCTGTTGAATTACCTGGACAGCGGGGAAACTGTGCGGGTCGGCTGGATGGCGGATTGAGCAACGTGAAAAGGAGGTGCGGGCATGGAAGTATCAAAGCTGAAAAATATCGTGATCGTGATTTTGGTGCTGCTGAACCTGTGTCTGCTGGCACTGTCCGGCGGACGGCGCATGCAGGATGCCCGCAGCTATGAACAGGCCCGTGATGCTGCGATGGAAGTGATCCGTACCGGCGGGATAAACCTGGATGAGCGAATTGTACCCATGGAAATGAACCTGACACCATTGGTGGCGGAACGGGATCTGAAGGCAGAACTGATCCAGGCCCGTGATCTGCTGGGCGGTGAGGTGGAAATGCAGGCAAAGGGCGGCGAGGTGTATCGTTATACCAACGAGTCCGGCTGGCTGCAGGTGCACGGCACCGGACAGTACACCGCCCAGTTGAGTCCGGGTGTAGCACCGCTGGGGCAGGCGCAGCCGGAGAGCCACGCTGTGGCACTGCTGGAAACGCTGGGAATGCAGAGTTGTGTGTCGTCGAACCACGTTGTGGACGGACGGGGCACGGTGGTGCTTAACCAAACCCTGAACGGAACCAAGATTTTGGACTGTCAGGTGAGCATCCAGTATCAGGATGGCTGCGCAGTGCAGATTTCCGGCAACCGAAGATTACTGGGACAAGCTGTGCGGGCGCAAGGAACGCCCATCACGGTGGCTACGGCGTTGATGCGGCTGTATAACGGCTTGAATGACCTGGGCGATGTATACAGCTCCATTCAAAGCATAACCCCGGCTTATTTCGTGAGTGCCGGCAGCGGGGGAACCATGCGGCTGATCCCGGTGTGGCAGGTGGAAACGGATACCGGGCACTACCGACTGGACACCCTTACCGGTGAGCTGAGTCGAACGGGCATATATGTGCGTCAGATGCACAGTGAATGAACGAGTAAAAAAACATCCCCGGAGGTGAAAGACTCCGGGGATGTTTTACTTTTTCAAATAGGCGGGCGGGCGATACTGCAGGGCTTCCGCCAAATGATGAGGCTGAATATCGTCGCTGCCATCCAAATCGGCGATGGTGCGGGCCAATCTGCGGATTCGGTCATATCCACGGGCGGTGAGGCCTAAACGATCGAAGGCACTGCGCATGAGGGCCTGGCATGCTTCGTTCAGCTGGCAGCAGGCGTCCAGTTCCTTCTGCCCCAGATAGGCGTTGCACAGGGGCTTGTCCCCTTGCACACGGGCGTTTTGTCGGCTTCGTGCCGCATCTACCCGGGCACGCACGGCGGCGGAGGATTCCGCCGGGGTGCGATGGGCCAACTCGTCATACTCCAGCGAGGATACCTCCACAAACAGGTCGATGCGGTCCAGAAGGGGACCGGACAGCCGGGACAGGTATCGAGTTATGTCGTTTTCCGAGCATTTGCAGCGGCCGGAGGGGTGGCCGTACCAGCCACACTTGCAGGGATTCATGGCGCACACCAGCATGAACCGGCTGGGATAGCTGGCCGAGCCGGAGGCACGGGAGATGGTGACCTGCCCATCCTCCAGAGGCTGACGGAGCACTTCCAGTACTTCTTTTGAAAATTCGGGCAGCTCGTCCAAAAACAGCACGCCGTGGTGAGCAAGGGAAATTTCGCCGGGGCGGGGGTTACTGCCGCCGCCTGCCATGCCCATGGTGGACACGGTGTGGTGAGGGGAACGGAAGGGGCGGCGGGTGATAAGAGGCGCCTCCGGTGTGGTAAGACCCAGGACGGAGTGGATCTGCGTGGCCTGCAGGGATTCCTGCCGGGTCATGGCGGGCAGGATGGAGCCGAGACGGCGGGCCAGCATGGATTTGCCCGAGCCGGGAGGCCCCACCAAAAGTACATTGTGGCTGCCGGCTGCGGCGATTTCCAGGGCACGCTTGACGTTTTCCTGCCCCTTGACCTCGGAAAAGTCGGGTTCGGCAACCTCGAAGGTGGCGCAGGACCACAGAGGAGCCGGGGGGATTGGGGCGTCCCCTCGAAGGTGGGAGATGAGCTGGGATACGTCGGTGACAGGGATAATTTCGGGGCCCTGTGCCAGGGTGGCTTCCGCAGCATTGTCTGCCGGAACATACAGGGTTTTGATGCCGGCCTCCTTGGCAGCCAGTGCCATGGGCAACATACCGGCGGCGGGGCGCAGCTTGCCGGACAGGGACAGCTCGCCGATAAAGGCACAGTCGGGATCCTGCAGCTTCAATTGACCGCCGGCGCACAGAATGCCAACCAGCATGGGCAGGTCGTACAGGGTGCCTACTTTCTTTACATGAGCCGGGGCAAGGTTCACGGTGATGCGGCTGACGGGGAAGGAGAAGGAGCAGTTCTTGATAGCGGCACGCACACGCTCCCGGGCCTCGTTCACGGCGGCATCGGGCAGGCCGACCACCGTGAAGGCGGGCAGGCCGCCGGACAGGTCGCATTCCACAGCCACTTCATAGCCGGAAATGCCGGTCAGACCAAGCGAACGGACGTTGCAAACCATAAGAGAGCCTCCTTCCTGAAAGCGGAATAATCACCTATTTTAGTATTTTAGTCCCAGTTGGAGAAAATATCAACAGGTTGGCAAAATTTTGCGGAATTTTGTTAAGAAAAAAGGGAAAAAGAACATTTACAAACATAAGGAAAAGTGATAGACTAACAGACGTAAAGTTCAACACCGTTTCGTCACCGCTTCATCCGACTTCGGGGGAAGCGGCATGCGTGCGTTCGGACATAGTCCGGATGTGTGCGGCGATGCGGTGCGAGCAAATGAAAGAGGGCCGGGTTCTGGTGCCTCAAAAAACGAAAGAAAGCAGGGATTTCTATGGCAAGAAAATTCAAAACCATGGACGGTAACAACGCTGCTGCATACGTCAGCTATGCGTTCACCGAAGTGGCGGGCATCTTCCCCATCACTCCGTCCAGCCCCATGGCCGACTACGTGGACCAGTGGGCCGCTCTGGGTCAGAAGAACATCTTCGGCACCACCGTTAAGGTTGTTGAGATGCAGTCCGAGGCCGGCGCCGCCGGTACCGTGCACGGCTCTCTGAACGCCGGTGCTATGACCACCACCTACACCGCTTCTCAGGGTCTGCTGCTGGTGATCCCCAACATGTACAAGATCGCCGGCGAGCTGCTGCCCTGCGTGTTCCACGTGTCTGCCCGTACCGTGGCCAGCCACGCCCTGAACATCTTCGGCGACCACTCCGACGTTCTGGCCTGCCGCCAGACCGGCTTTGCCATGCTGGCTGAGTCCAACGTGCAGGAAGTCATGGACCTGGCTCCCGTTGCCCACCTGGCCTCCATCGACAGCCGCGTTCCCTTCCTGAACTTCTTCGACGGTTTCCGTACCTCTCACGAGATCCAGAAGGTCGCCGTGTGGGATTACGAGGACCTGAAGGAGATGTGCGACATGGAGGCTGTCGAGGCCTTCCGTAAGCGCGCTCTGAACCCCGAGCGTCCCGTCATGCGCGGCTCTCACCAGAATGGTGATATCTTCTTCCAGAACCGTGAGGCTTGTAACAAGTATTACGAGGCCGTTCCCGAGATCGTGGAGAAGTACATGGCCAAGGTCAACGCCAAGCTGGGCACTGACTATCAGCTGTTCAACTACTACGGCGCCGCCGACGCTGACCGCGTCATCATCTGCATGGGTTCCTTCTGCGACGTGGCCGAGGAAGTTGTCGACTACATGAACGCCAACGGCGAGAAGGTCGGCCTGATCAAGGTCCGCCTGTATCGTCCCTTCCGCGCCGACAAGCTGATCGCTGCCATCCCCGCCACCGTCAAGAAGATTGCCGTTCTGGACCGCACCAAGGAGCCCGGCGCTCTGGGTGAGCCTCTGTACCTGGACGTCATCACCGCCCTGGCCGAGGCCGGCATCACCGACAAGACCGT
>JAZSAQ010000097.1:0-2647 GCA_045601985.1 Lawsonibacter sp.
ATGGCTACGATCCGACTTGCCCGGCTCGGGGACAGGTTCGGCTTCAGAATTAGAACCGGGAGTAGGCTCGACGTCGGGGGTGGAGGCGGCGACCGGAGCGGAGGTGGACACCGAACCGGAACCGGAGACGGATTCGGATACGGACTGAGCACCGCAGCCTGTCACGGACAGGACAAGTGCGAGGAACAGAAGAAGAGAAAACAGCTTTTTCATTGGGAATGCTCCTTTCTTGATAAAAGCAATGCAAGTCAAAGTTGTCATGTGGAAAAATTGGGGAAGTACTGCCCGACAAAGGGGACATCCTCAACGGAGAATTCCCGGCCGCGTAGATACTCCAGAATACCGGCATCTGTGGGGAAGTCAAAGCGCAGATAGTAGCTGTACAGGGCCTGACGGGTTTCGCCGTAGCGACGGTTGGTGTCGCCCCGGCCGTACTTGCCGTCGCCCAGCAGGGGGTGGCCCTTGTGGGCGAAGCTGGCACGAATCTGGTGGGTGCGGCCGGTGAGCAGCTCCACCTCCACCAGGGAAAGGCGATCAGTACTGCAAAGGGTGCGGTAGTCGGTCAGAGCGGTTTTGGCCCCGGCCACCGGGCGGTCGAATACATCTACCAGCTTTTTGCCCTCGTCCTTGCGCAGGAACAGTTCCAACCGACCTTGGGCGGGTTGCATCTTGCCCAGGGTAATGCACAGGTATTTTTTTGTGATTTCCCGGGCCTGGATTTTGTCATTCATAATGCGCAGGGTCTCTGCATTTTTGGCGGCTATGACAATGCCGCCGGTATTGCGGTCAATGCGGTTGCACAGGGCGGGGGCAAAGGCGTTTTCGTGGTAGGGGGACCACTCCCGCTTTTGATAGAGATAGGCCTGAATGTGGGTGATGAGGGTATTGAACCGCTCAGTTTCGTCCGGGTGAACCACCATGCCGGGGCGCTTGTCCACCAGCAGTAGGTTTTCATCCTCGTAGACGATGTTCAGCTGTGGCTGGTAGAGGGAGAGAAATGCGTTCTCCGGGGTGGGACGGTCAAAGAACTCGTCATTGATGTACAGCTGCAGCACGTCGCCCACCTGCAGGCGGGTGTCACGCTTGGCGCCCTTGCCGTTGAGCTTGACTCGTTTCAGCCGGATATATTTCTGCGCCAGGGGGGCGGGGAGCAGGGGCATGGTCTTGCCCATCCAGCGATCCAAACGCTGTCCGGCGTCGTTTTTTTTAATGATAAATTCCTTCACGAACGGAGCGCCCCCTTTCTTTGTCAAGACTTACAGCAAAATTCCACCACAGAAATAAAAAATTGTCAAGAAAAAAGCGAAAAGTATTTGACAAATGAGGGAAATTTCATTATAATACTCGCTGTACCATTACGGGAACAACGGGTCTAACCCCTTGAGTGAGGTGTGCCATGCGGCTGGATTTACGAAAAATTATCCATGTCCCCGGTGCATCCGTCCCCTTTGATTTTCAGTTGGATCTCACCCATCTGGACTTCTTCGGGGTACGGCCCATCACTCGCCCTATTCAGGTGCAGGGAAAGGTTTCAAACCGGGGCGGTGCGCTGGTGCTCGAGGGCGCGGCGGTCACTGTGCTGGACCTGACCTGCGATCGTTGCTGTAAAGCCTATCAGTCGGAGAAATCCGTCCCCCTGGACAGCCTTCTGGCCACTGAGCTGGAGGACGAGGACAACGAGGACGACATCATCCTGCTGGAGGGCGGCGCAGTGGACCTGGACGAGGTGGCAACCACGGCCTTTGTCCTCGATATGGATACCAAAAACCTATGCTCAGAAGACTGCAAAGGCCTCTGTGGACGTTGCGGTGCCGATCTGAACCTCGGCCCGTGCAGATGCAAGGCCGATGTAGATCCACGGTTGGCGGCGCTTGCGCAGCTGTTGGATGACGAAAGCTGAGTAGTCAAAGTCAACCATATGTGCCCCTATGGGGCCAAGTAACCGAAGGAGGTGTCAACCATGGCGGTTCCTAAGAGAAAAGTGTCTAAGGCTCGTCGCGATAAGCGTCGTAGCAACGTGTGGAAGCTGGCGGTTCCCGGTATCGTGACTTGCCCCAAGTGCGGTGCTTTCCGTCTGCCTCACCGTATGTGCAAGTCCTGCATGACCTACAACGGCCGTGAGTTCGGCCAGGTCAACGAGGCGAACTAACAACAAAAAGAACACCTGCCAAGCGGCGGGTGTTCTTTTTTTGCAAAAAGCACGGGCGACCCAAACGGGTCGCCCGTGCTGGCGTTATTATACCTTGAGCATTTCCTTGAAGGCCTGGATGGCGGCCTTGGCGCTGGTGCTCTCGCTGCTTTCGGCGAAGATACGCAGCAGAGGTTCGGTGCCGGAGAAGCGGCAGATGACAAAGCCACCGTCGGCGAAGTACACCTTGCAGCCATCCTCGTAGCTGACACGAACCACCTCGCGGTCAAACTTGGGCAGCTGCTTGTCCACCATAAGAGTCTTTTGGATTTCCTCTTTCTTCTCCTGGGTGAAGCGCAGGTTGTCGTCCACCATGACGAAGGTGCCGAACTGTCGGCGCAGCTCGTCCATCATCTCGGCAGGGGACTTGCCGGTAACGCTGACCATTTCGGCAAAGAGGGAGGCAGCGTACACGGAGTCCTTGCCGTGGATGTGACCACGGACGGTCAGGCCGCCGGA
>JAZSAQ010000098.1:0-7285 GCA_045601985.1 Lawsonibacter sp.
GCTGCAGGGGTGGGGGCGGCGGGAGCCACGGGAGCACTGATGAGCTTGGCGCCGGCCAGCTTGTCGCCGGCGGTGCGGATGCGTTCGGCACTCCAGCCGGGGACGGAGGTGTTGCCCCGGCGCAAAACGTGCAGATACAGCAGGGCCGCATCCCCGTCGCCGAGGGACAGCAGCCGGTCGGCGGCCTTGCCGCTGAGGGATAAGATGCTGTCGGGCAGCAGGTCAAACTGACTCAAAAGGCCGCCTCCTTTCTGTTTGTTTTTGTCGATGTGTTACCCATTTTACTCTAAAATTCGCCCTACGTAAACACAAAATCTGCGGCGGCAGGAAAAATATCTTAAAAAATTGTAAAAAAGCTGAATATACTGTTTTTCTGCGGCGGAAAGTGTGGTATAATACACAGGAGAATATAACTGGGCAAAACTGCCCGGATGAAAGGATACGGAGGGGTCGATCATGAGGAAGAAAGTAACCGTTACCATTGCCGGCCAGCCCTTCACACTCGTGGGTGCGGAGGAGGAGGCCTATGCCCAGCGTGTGGCCGCCTATGTGGACGAGCAGCTGCGCAAGGTGGCTGCTGACGGGCGTATGTCCATGGTGGACAGCGCAGTGCTGGCTGCGGTGAATATCACCGACCAGCTGTTCCGCGAGCAGGAGTCCGGCGAGAATCTGCGCCGGCAGATTCAGCAGGCGCTGGATCAGGCCAATCAACTGGACAAGGAACTGTCCGAGGCCAAGCGGGAGATTTTTAAGCTGAAGAACAAGCGCTAAGGCGCAAACAGAGAGAACGGGCCCAAAGCCGGGGGTGAGCTCCCGGCTTTGGTTGCTATGAAATGAAGCCTGATGCAACGATAGCCCTGCGGTGTGGGGCGGGATCGTGTTGCCCGGGCTAAAGGAGGAACGCCCATGTTGGAGCTGCTTGCCCCTGCCGGATCGCAGCAGGCGCTGGAAGCTGCGGTGCAAAACGGCGCAGACGCAGTTTATTTGGGATTTGGTGATTTTAATGCCCGCCGCAATGCAAAAAACTTCTCGCCTGAGGAGGTTGCGGCGGCGGTTTCTTATTGTCATTTGCGGGGAACAAAGGTGTTTGTTACCCTGAATACCCTGTTGACCGACCGGGAGTTGCCCGGTGCGGCCGAGGTTGCGGCGCAGGCCAGTGACATTGGCGTGGATGCAGTGCTGGTTCAGGATTTGGGTGCGCTGCGTATGCTGCGCCAGACGGTGCCCGACTTGCCGGTTCATGCGTCTACCCAGATGACGGTCCATAACCTGGACGGCGTGAAAATGTGTGCCGATCTGGGTATGAGCCGGGTCGTGCTCAGCCGGGAGCTGGACCGCAAACAAATCGAGCATATCTGCATGAATTCTCCCATTGAAATCGAAGTGTTTGGCCATGGCGCCCTGTGTATGTGCTATTCCGGACAGTGCTATTTCTCCTCCGTTATCGGCGGGCGCAGCGGAAATCGAGGTCTGTGCGCCCAGCCCTGCCGGCTGAAGTACGGCTGGAACGGACGGGCGGACAGCTATCCCCTGTCCCTGAAGGATATGTCCCTGGCCGGCCATTTGGACGAGCTGCGCCAGATGGGCGTGGCCTGCGTGAAGCTGGAAGGCCGCATGAAGCGGCCGGAGTACGTAGCCATCGTGACCGGTGTTTACTCCCGGGCCATCAAGGAGGGGCGGGAACCCACCGCCGAGGAGCTGGAAATGCTGCGCAAGGCCTTCTCCAGGGACGGGTTTACCGATGGCTATTTCCTGGGCAAAAAGGGGCCGGATATGTTTGGCGTGCGTCAGGACGAGGAGGAGCCGAGAGAACTGTTCGCCATGGCACGGGAGAGCTATGAGTCCGGCGAGAATCGTAAGGAGCCCGTGCGTATGTTTGCCATGGTCCGTCATGACCAGCCGGTACAGGTGGGTGTGCAGGATAAGGAGGGGCGGGTGGCCACGGTGACCGGCCCGATTCCGGAACGGGCCATCCACGTACCCCTGACCGTGGAAAAGGTAGAGGGGCAGCTGGCCCGAACCGGCGGGACCCCCTATGCGTGCGAGAAGGTGACGGCGCTGGTGGAGGACGGGCTTTCCCTGCCGTTGTCCGTGCTGAACGGTCTGCGCCGTGACGTATTGGACGAGCTGAGTGACCAGCGGACGGTGCTGCCCAGGCGCAGCACGGCGGAATTTAAGGCCGGCGTGCGCTATGAAAATCGCCGCACGCCCCCGGCCATTACCGTATCCGTTCGCACGGCGGACCAGATCAGTGCGGAAATGCTGCGGCTGAAGCCGGAGGTTTTATACATCCCCACCGACGAGGGTGCGGCCCATCCGGATAAGGTGACCGCAGCCATAGAGGCGGGCGTTACTGTGTGTGCCGCACTGCCCCGGATCTTTTGGGATCGGGAGCGGGAGGCGGTGGTTGCCGACCTGCAGAAGATGAAGGAGCTGGGCGTGACCCAGGCACTGGTGGGCAACCCCGGCGCTGTGCGGCTGGCGGCCGAGCTGGGATTTGAACTGCGGGGTGACTACGGTCTTGGCGTGTTCAACAGCCAGACCCAAAAGGAACTGAAGCGACTTGGCTTTGTGTCCGCCGCCGCATCCTTTGAGTTGAATTTTGCCCAGATCCGGGATATGTCCAAGGCGGTTGACACGGAGATTCTGGCCTATGGCCGCCTGCCCCTGATGATTACGGAAAACTGCATCGTACATAACCGAAACGGGCAACACACCTGCAGCAACGTCAATATGCTGACCGACCGGAAGGGTGAGCGGTTCCCGGTGGTCAAGGCCTACGGCTGCCGCAACGAGATCCTGAACGCCAAGAAGCTGTTTTTGGCTGATAAGAAGAATGATTGGGCCAAGCTGGGCCTGTGGGCGGGCCGGCTGCACTTCACCACCGAAAACGCACTGGAGTGTGTGCAGGTGATGGAGCGCTACATGGCCGACGGTCGGTTTGAGCCCAACGAGCTGACCCGGGGGCTTTATTACCGGTCGGTTGAGTAAGCGTAAATCGACCCCATTTGCAACCCCTTTGTGAAACAATGACAGGGAGCTGTTTGATATGCAACTGAACGTAAAGGCTGTTTCGCCCCGCATCGGGGCAGATATTCCCGTACCCTTTTATGCCAGCGCCGGCGCCGCCGCTATGGATCTGCACGCCTGCATAGATGAGGCTGTGGTCATTCCCGCCGGCGGGCGGCGTGTCATCCCGACGGGTATTGCCATTGCGCTGCCCTCGGCAGACTATGTGGCCTTGGTTTTTGCCCGCAGCGGCCTGGGCATCAAGCACGGCATTGCCCCGGCCAACTGCGTGGGCGTGATCGACAGCGACTACCGTGGCGAGGTAATGGTGGGCCTGCACAACGCCGGCGAAACCGACTACACCATCCAACCCGCCGACCGCATTGCCCAGCTGATGATCACCCCAGTGGTGCAGGCACAGGTGGAGCTGGTAGACGAGCTGGATGACACTGACCGGGGCTCCGGTGGGTTCGGGTCTACCGGCAAGTAAGGAGAGAGACACTATGTGGCCGTTCGGAAAGAAAAAAGAACAAAAGCCTGACCCCGCCCGGGAGCAGGTGCAGGCCTTTGCCGCCGGGTTTGAAGCGGAAGAATTTGACCTTGTGGCGGTGACCGGGCCGGAGGGGTTTGGCAGGAAAAAGCAGGAGGGGGACACCCTTTACACCGTTGCGGTGCCGCTGACGGCGTGGATGGACGAGGATGACGGCGTGGTACATGAGGAGGCTGCCATCCTGACCGCCCTGGCGGACGAGCGGCTGCTGGGTTATCTGCGGGGCCGTTTGCCCGGCAATTTCATCATCAAGGTGCGGGTGCGTCCCGCACGGGACGGTGGAAAGTTCCAGCTGGTAGGTATGCCGGAGCCGGGGATGGATCCGGAGCTGAAGGCAATTCTGGAGCGGCAGGTTGCTCCGGTTACCTTTGAAGTGGATGGGTTTGCAACCTTTACCCTGCGCCGTGCGGCCGGCTGGTTCCAAACGGAGTTGGCCTGGCAGGACGGGACGGTTTTGCTGACCTTTGACGCCCAGCAGGACCATGAGCGGTGCGGACAGGCGGCTCGGGCTGCGGCGCAGCAGCTTGAGCAGTATGATGCAGCGGCTCGCACCCTTGCCGGGGAACGGCTGCTGACGCAGGTCCGGGAATTGTCTGGGGATGCAACCGTTGAAGGAGAAGATTTTGCCGCCGGATTGGGCCTGGACAGTGTCCAGGCGGACGAGAACGGCGGCGTGACCCTGTGGTACACCAGCGACCTGATATACAATGGCAGCATATGTGTGGTGTGCGCCGACGGCAAGGCCGTGGAAGCAACGGTTGAGGAGTAAGCTATGAAAATCGTATTGGCCTCCCAATCCCCGCGCCGGCGGGAACTGCTGGAGCGGATGGGCGTGGAGGAATTTGAAATTTGCCCGGCCAATGATGAGGAGTGGGCCCCTCCGGGACTGACTCCCGACCAGTTGGTGGAGTATTTGTCCGTGGAAAAGGCCTGCCAGGTGGCAGAGAATTTTGATCCGGAGGACGTCATCATCGCCGCCGACACGGTGGTGGCGGTAGAGGATCGGGTGCTGGGGAAACCCGGCTCCCGTCAGCAGGCGGTGGAGATGCTGACCCTGCTGTCCGGCCGCAGTCATGCGGTTTACACCGGTGTCACGGTCTGTCGGGGCGATGAAATCTTCACGGAACACGAACGGACCCGGGTGACCTTCCGCCCTCTGACTGCGGCAGAGATCCGGGCCTATGTTGATACCGGAGAGCCCATGGACAAGGCGGGTGGCTACGGCATCCAGGGCCTTGGCAGCCTTTTGGTGGAGGGGATCCAGGGCGATTATTACAACGTGATGGGGCTGCCGGTCTGCCGGTTGGGGCAGATGCTGCGCTGGGTCGGAGTCGACTTGCTGAAGCGGGAGTGATAGTTTGAAAAAATTCTTTCGGGATAACGGAGCGGTACTGCTGATCGTGGCGGTGCTGTTGTCCGTGGTGATTACCGTTTGCAGCAATCTGTTCGGGTCAAAGATCGACCCGCTGGGCAGCATAGTCGGAACCCTTGCCACACCTGTCCGTGGCGGCATCAACGCCGTGGCGAGCTGGGTGGAGAGTGTGTACGACTATATATTCCGCTATGAGCAGATGGACGATGAGCTGACGCAGCTGCGCCGCCGTGTGGCACAGATGGAGGACGAACTGCGTCAGGCCAGGTATGAAAGCCAGGAAAATCAGCGTCTGCGCCAGCTGCTGGAGCTGCGGGCAAAGCGGCGCGACTTTGTCTTTGAGTCTGCCCGGGTCAACGCCCACGGTACCCGGGGATGGGATGATACCCTGACCCTGTCCAAGGGCAGCAGCAGCGGCATTGCGGTGGGTGATTGCGTGATCACCGAAACCGGTGTGCTGGTTGGCGTGGTCAGTCAGGTGGGCCTGAACTGGTCTACGGTGAATACCTTGCTCAGCCCGGACACGGAACTGGGCGGACAGGTGGTGCGCTCGGGTCTTGCGGGCATTCTGTCCGGCGAACTGGATTTAATGCAGCGAGGATTGCTGAAGCTGGGCTATCTGCCCATTGACCACGGCCTGATGGAAGGGGACCAGGTGGTCACCTCCGGCCGAGGCGGTGTGTATCCGGCCGGTCTGGTAGTGGGAACCGTCGCCGAGGTGGGGACGGATTCGGCGGGCATGAGCGGCTACGCACTGGTCAAACCGGTTGTGCGGCTGGATAAGCTGGTTCAGGTGTTTGTGATTAAGGAATTTGACATGGTGGAATAATCGGTAAGGAGGTGTGGCATGGCCAGACAGGATGTAATACGCAAATGGATGAGCTATGCCCTGGCCCTTCTGCCGGTTTGGTGGCTGGACGCCTATATCCTGACCCGTTTCCCCGTGTTTGGGGTGACGGCGCTGCTGCTTCCGGTGGCGGTGACGGTGGTGGCCGTGCTGGAGGGTGTGTCCGGCGGTGCGGGGTTCGGCTTTGGCGCAGGGATCCTGTGGGCCACAGCCTACGCCGGCGGGGACGGCAGCCGTGTGCTGCTGCTGACGCTGGTGGGGATGTTTGTGGGCGCCTTGGCTCGATATGCGCTGGCCCGGTCCTTTGCCGGTTGCGTGATATGCTCGGCAGGTGCCCTGGCCGCCCTGATGATCGTGCGTGGTGCGGTGGAGCTGTTTTTCATGCGTGCCAGTCTATGGCAACTGCTGTGCGTAGCGGTTCCGCAACTGCTCTGGTCCCTGCTTTGGGTGCCGGCAGTGTACGGCATTTTCTACCGTGTGTACCGACGGGTGGGTGGCGACAGGCTGGCCTGACCTTGTGAATTGGGAAGAAAGGTGGTGCGGGAATGGACGGACGACAATTTCATGTGCGAAGCTGGGCGCTGAGCGGCCTGATGGTTTTGTTGCTGTTGGCGCTGGGTGTTGGTCTGTACCGCATCCAAATCGTGAAAGGGGCATATTATGCGGAACTATCCCGCCGCAGTATCGCTAATATGGAAACCATTGAGGCCGGACGGGGAATCATCACCGATACGAACGACCAGCCCCTGGTGACAAACCGGGTGAGCTATCAGGTCACGCTGGACACCGGACGGATGGGAGATGCGGGACAGCGGGCCGACATCCTGCGGCGGCTGTTGGAAATCTGTGTGAACAGCGGCGTGGAGTGGAACGACACGCTGCCCATTACCACGCAGGAACCGTTCTCCTTTACCGAAGCGGAGCCCTTCCAAAGCCAAAGTGTGAGTGAAACGGGCAATGTGGAGTGGAACGAAACACGCCTGTTCCGTTTGGCAAAAGCCATGCGCTGGATCAAGACCGGTGAAAATTCGCCCGGCCTGCCCACGGCGGAGCAGCTGCTGAACACCATGTATCGTGACCTGAGCATCCCAACCGGTGACCCGGTGATGGCACGGCGGATCGCCGGCGTGCTGTATGAGCTGTATTTGCGCTCCAAGGATGTTTATCGGACTCCGTACGTCTTTGCCCGGGATGTGGACATAGACTTCATCACCCAGGTGAAGGAGCAGGGTCTGCCCGGCGTAAATGTGACACCCATCTCCGTGCGGCAATATGACACCGCGTTTGCGGCGCATTTGCTGGGCCGTGTGGGTCTGATGGATGCAGAGGAGTGGGCTGTCTACAAGGAAAAGGATTTGGACGGCGACGGTAATACGGACTATGAAATGGACGACAGCGTGGGCAAAGAAGGCGTGGAGCGGGTGTTTGAAAGCTGGCTGCGCGGCCGAACCCGCCTGCGCAGTGTGGAGCTGAACACCAGCGGCAAGGTGGTCAGCCAGGAGTGGAT
>JAZSAQ010000099.1:0-41221 GCA_045601985.1 Lawsonibacter sp.
CAGCCGAACGGCTGCGGGGTTTTGCCTTTCCCGGCTCAATAAACACTGTTGGATTGGGACATTTTACCGGAGGAAAAAGTGTGATTCCCACATTGTATTCGCATTTTCTTGTGGTACGATTATATTAGTTAGAATACCCAACGCAACATTCAAAGGAGGAGTCCCGATGAAACGAACGATGTCCCTGCTGCTGGCTGCAATCATGCTGCTCGGCTTCCTGCCCGCCACGGCTGTCCCCGTGTCTGCGGCAGAGTCTGTGCAAATTGAGGCCAACTACACCCCCTATGTGATTACTATAGACGGTCTGCTGAACGAAAACCAGTGGATTCTGCGTGACCGCATCGGCTCTGCCGAGGCCACCTTCCTCTGCGACCAGCAGAAGTTGTATGTGGGTCTGCGTACCGAGGCGTTCTCCGCCGACCTGACCCTCAACGGCGTGGCCGTGGCGGTGGACTTCTCCGCCGGCACCGTGGTAGTCAACAACGACAAGGTAGGCACCGCCCTGCACAACGTCACCAAGGGTACCGCCGAATTCGAGCTCCCCCTGTCCACCGTGGGTCTGTCCTACGCCCCCAATCAGCCGGTGGACTTCTCCATGACTTTGGGCAATGCGTCTCTCTCCGGCAAGCTGATTTTGGCCAGCTGCGCCGTGGTGGTGTCCGAGAACTTTGACGATATTGCCTCCCGCCCTTTCGGTTCCAAGCTGAACAAGGATACCTCCGAAATTTACGCCGTACAGGGTGAAGGCGGCATCCATTTCAAGACCGGTCCTCTCTCCGAAAAGGGCAGCGAGCTGAACGGCGTTTCTTGGCCTATTGCCGACTTGGACGCAAATCAGGGCTACGAAATCACCTTCACCGCCGACTTCAACGACCTGCCCGTGGCCAACCAGCTTGGTTACTTGGCAATCAGCGGTTTCTTCATCGATATCCGCACCACAGAGTACTGCCGCCACGGCTTCTTTGCTGACAAGGACGGCAGCCTGATGGTATCTCTGTACGATGAACCTGCCGACCTGACCCGCAAGTTCGACACCGGCCTGGACCTGCCCGCCAAGGACGTGGATGTGCGCATTGTGGTCAACGACGACTACACCTCCGAAGTATTTATCAATGGTAAGAGCGTAGCCAACTTCCCCTGCCCCACCCGTAAGGCCACCGGCACTACCATCATTTTGGGTACCACCACCCTGCGCCGCGATACCTCCGTTAACAACGGAAGCGACGTGCAGGTGTATGACTTCCTCATCACCCAGCGTGCCCCTCAGCCCTCCCTAACCGTCAACCAGGTGGCCAATCCCGCCGACCTGACTATGGACGGTAATGCAGATGAGATGTTTTGGACTTTGAATGCCGGCGTCGGCAACACCAAACTGGGTGCCCTGTGCGACGAGAAGAATCTGTACTTAGCCCTGGACACCACCGAGAGCGCCGTGGAGTTCAACCTGAATGGTATGAAGGCCACGGCCAAGCTGGGCAGCAAGCCCACCTTCGCCCTTGGCTACACCACGGGCAGCGCCATCAAGGGCAATGGCAAGGGCCAGTACGAGATTGCCATCCCCCTGCACTTGCTGCATGTGGACAAACCTACAGGTCAGCAGTTGCCCTTCTCCATCACCTCCGGCAAGGATGTCCGTCAATACGCTATGACCATTGGCGGAGGCATCAAGTTGGAACTGCTCACCCGTGATCCCGCTGACGGTGACGGTAAAAACGACGCCATTGCCTATCTGGACGTGGCTCAGCTGACCCGTGACGGCAAGCTAAAGGAAAACCAGTGGTACGTACCCTATCCGTTGGCAGGTGCCGCCGGCACCCCTGCCGCCGGCGTTGGCTTCCTGTGGGACGCCTATAACCTGTACGTGGGTGGTCAGCTGTTCAGCTCCGGAAAACCCTCTTCCATGGAGCT
The DNA here is from genome assembly GCA_045601985.1 of Lawsonibacter sp. GTDB lineage: Bacteria > Bacillota > Clostridia > Oscillospirales > Oscillospiraceae > Lawsonibacter. The sequence continues at coordinate 1,909 of JAZSAQ010000099.1, forward strand.
GACTGTGAATGGTAAAACCATCACCGCCGACTTCGGCACCGGTACCTCCTCCGTCGGCGCTCTGCTGCTGGACGGACAGACCTTTGAGTGGTGCCTGCCCCTGAAGGATCTGAACATGACCGCCCCCCTGAACACCTCCACTACCTATGAGTTGAAGATGACCAACGCCAAGGGCACCTCCAATCTCTACGGCAAGCTGGACATCGTGGGCAAGAGCGTGGTTTGGGGCGACAGCTGTGATGACTTCCTGACCAAGAGCTACATCCCCAGCAAGGCCAAGTACACCACCTGGAACCAGGGTGTTGGCGAGTACGTCATTTCCACCGACCCCGCCCTGGGCACTGCTAACGACATCTACGAGTTCTATACCCCCCTGGACTTTGAGGGCGGTGCCTACGAATTTACCCTTGATATGAACATCAAGAACATCGGCAACTACACCGCCACTCTCGGTTGGCGTGGCATTACCTGGGAGATTCGCCAGCCCAAGTTGCAGACCCGTTTCAACTTCCGTCAGGACGGCAACGGCAACATCATTATGGACATTCTCTACTACCTGCATTATGAGTCCGCCAACACCGGTGTCAAACTGGGCGAGCGTGCCACCTACACCATCAAGGTGGACGAAAACCGCATCCCCTCCCTGTACGTCAACGGCAAGTTTGTCCAGGCCTTCTCCACCCTGAACCGTGAACAGTTCACCATCAGCGCCAACGACACCAAGCCAATGCCCCGCCTGATCATTGACGCGCAGAACCACGGCCGTGCGTTGAATGCCGACGGCAGCCTCAGCAGTGCCAATGCTGTTATCTATGACATGCTGTGGACCCAACAACCCTACAACAGCACCGAGGCCGTGCTGGACGCCGCCCTGGCCCAACTGAAGGACGAAGACATCCTGGCCGGCTCCGACGCCACTGACACCCTGCAGTTGCGCCTACCCAAGACTGTCACCGTAAGCGACATCGGCACCGTAGTGGACGTGAAGTGGTCCGCCATCGACACCGCCACCGGTCAGAAGTTCAATGCCATTGACCTGAATACCGGTACCATCACCCGTGGCGACCGCCCCGTGGTCTTCGACCTGACCGCCGAGGTCAGCTTTGGCGGCAAGGGCGCCACCAAGACCTTTACCTTCCAGACCCAGGGTAAACCCAGCGCCAGCAAGGTCGCCATGATTCCCTACGACACCAACCCCTTCGTCGGTCAGGTGTCCGATTGGAATGACAACCGCTACGATTACTTCGATACCAACCAAAACAGCTTGGTCATGGACCAGGGTTCCAGCAAACCGTTCAACCGCATCGTCCTCCACGACGGTGACAACATTTCCCGTGTGGCTCAGCGCCACTTGGGCGTGTTTATCAGTGAGGACGGCAAGGAGTGGACCAAGGTCACCGGCTGGCTGCTCCATCAGGGCGGCAAGGATTACACCCTCTATAACCTGAACGAGAAGGCTCGCTTCGTGAAGGTGCACACCTACCACGATGACTACGCCATGCGCGAGTACCAGCCCAGCTTCTACAACGTCATTCCCGAGATGCTGTCCGTCAGCAACGAGCCGTACCTGCCCGGTGCCAACGGCGCCTTCGCCCATAAGGCGGAGTTTGTGGCCAAGAACACCACCGCCGCCGAGCAGAAGGACACCCCCGTGTTTATCTCCCTGGCTGACCTGGGTGCTCAGGCCGGCCAGTATAAGGCCGATGGGGCTGACTTCCGCTTCACCATCGGCACCACCACCCTGGCCCACTGGTACAACGGCAAGGACGGCTTCTACGTCCGTGTTCCCTCCATCCCCGCTAATGGCAGCACCACCATCACCGCCCAGTGGGGCTGCAGCAGCGCCAAGGACTTCTCCGACGGCGAGGCTGTGTTTGAAGTAACTTACGGCAACGTGACCCTCCTGCCTCTGTTCGAGCAAACCGGTATCTTCACCCACGGACGCCCCATCGTCCTGTCTAACGGCGATGTCATTGTGGTGGGTCGTCGTGCCGACACCAAGGGCGACTTGGCCTTTGTCCGTTCTACCGACGGCGGATATACCTTCAACAAGACCCCGGAAGTGGTCATCTACGATGCAGATTATCCCGGACGCGCCTTGGGCTATGGCGGCTTTATCTACAACGAGAAGATTGACCGTCTGTACCTGCTGGCTTACAGTGGAAATGGCAAGGACGCCAACGATTACCGCATTGTCATGAGCTACACCGATGACTGCGGCTACACCTGGTCCGATCCCGTGTATCTCCGTGGCGCCCACGTGGAGCCTATTCAGTCCACCGACGTGGTCATTCAGGGCTATCCCGAGTACTTCAGCCGAGTGTGTTTCTACGGCGACGGTCTGACCCTGTCCACCTATGACGGCGACGGTCCCAACGTGGACTACGTCTTCTCCAGCGAGGACTCCGACCGCCGCACCAGCCAGTTCAAGGCCTTTGTAATGTACTCCTGCGACGACGGTAAGAGCTGGACCATGAGTCCCGACATCTTCGAGATTCCCGTAGATCACTCCCGCAACGCCGAGGACGGCGTGTCCGAAACCACCCTGTCCGAGCTGTCCAACGGCGACCTGTATCTGGTGGTCCGCACCCAGCAGGAAGGCAACTTCTACCTGTGGAGCGGCATCTCCAAGGACCACGGCAAAACCTGGACGCAGGGTTACTCCAAGATCCTCTCCTCCAACACCTCCCCCTGTATGTACCGCTACGACGACACCCGACTGCTGCTGTGGTCTGCCATGACCGGTCTGGGCGGTGTATCCTACCGCCGTACTCCGATGCATTTGGCCGTCACCACCGACGACTTCCAAAGCTTTGACAAGGTCATCGACCTGACTTTTGGCACTTCCTTCGACACCGTTCACGAGCAGGAGAGCCGTATGACCCAGCCCGGCATTGCCGTGTACGATGACGGCAACAGTGCCTTCGTGGCCTACTTCGACCATATGTGGAAGCTGCGAACCACCGTCACCCTTCCCGGCGTGGCAGGTTGGCGCGGCAACGGCACCGGCACCGTGGGCTTCAAGATTGACGAGTTCGAGGATATGCTGTACGGCAACAAGGGTGCCTATGACAACTTCGAAACCGCCCTGCTGAAGTATCAGGGCTGGCTGTGCGATCTGGGCCACGTCATCGAGATTTCCGATGAGGCCTCCGTGTCCGGCATGTACTCCATGAAGGTTGTGGACGCTCTGGGCGCCGGCACCCCTGCCCACGCTCTGCGTCAGGTACCCTCTATGAAGAGCGGTACCGTTGGCGCCAAGCTCATGGCTCCCGCCGCCAATAAGGCCGACTTCGTCATGGAGCTGAAGGCCGCCTACAACTACACCCACATGCAGCACACTTTGGCCGCCTTCGCCCTCTCCCCCGACGGCACCGTGAGCCTCTGCTCCGACGAGGGCAAGACCGCCGTGACCAAGGTTCAGCCCGGCACTTGGAACGACTTTGCCATCAGCTTTGACATTGCCAGCGGCATGGGTAAGCTGTATGTCAACGGCAAGGTGGTCAGCGACATCACCTTGGAGACCGACGAAACTATGTATCCCCATGAGATGGGCAAACCGGTGGAGTACCACCAGGAAGACGTAGTGCGTGAAATCACCTGTGTGCAGTTCAACCAGGCCGAGGCTACACCCGACATGGGCGACTGCCTGTACGTGGACGACTTCTACGCCACCGAGCTGACCTCCGCCCTTGACCGCACCATCTACAACATCGCCTTCGACGATGTGAAGCAGGGCGACTGGTACTTCGATGCCGTGAACTTCGCCGTGGAGAACGGCATTATGAGCGGCTACAACGCAAGCCAGTTTGGCCCCAACGACACCCTGACCCGAGCCATGGTGGTGCAGGTTCTCTACAACAAGGAGGGTCAGCCTGCCCTGAACGGTCTGAAGCACAGCTTCTCCGACGTGCCGGCCAGCCAGTGGTTCAACAACGCCGTGACCTGGGGTTCCAACCGTGGCGTGGTCAGCGGCTTCGGCGGCGGTGTGTTCAAGCCTGAGGACGCCGTGACCATCGAACAGGTGGCGGTTATCCTGTGGAACTACTCCAATACCCCCACCGGCTATGGCGACCTGAAGGAAGTCGGCGGCCACAGCGATTGGGCAGCCAACGCCCTGCGCTGGGCGGTGGAGCAGGGCATCCTTGAGAATGTCCCCTTCACCAATGCCACCGAACAGGCCACCCGTGCTCAGACGGCACAGATGCTGACCAACTACCTGCGCAACATTTAATCCGCTTTCTTCTTTCTCCTATTTCCCAAAGGCAGACCCCCGCAATCCGAAAGTGCCCCCGCGGTCCGAACGGACCGCGGGGGTGCCTTTTTACATGAAAAAGCAGCACTCTTACGAGTGCTGCTTTTCTAGACTTGAATTTATTCGGCGGACTTGGTTTCCTTCTCAAAGGTAACACCGCCGACGGTAACGTTGACACACTTGACATTCAGGTTGCTCATGGACTCCACATTGGTAGCCACAGCCTCCTGCACAGCACAGGCAACATCTTTCAGGGTGTAACCGTACTTGATCATGATGGCCAGCTCGATCTGCACGCCATCCTCATCCACCTGAATACGTACGCCACGGGTCAGATTCTTCTTACCCAGCAACTCAGTAATGTCACGGCCGCCGGCAAGACTGCTGACCCCCTCCACCTCGAGTGCGGCAGCAGAAGAAATCACAGCCAGCACTTCCTCGGAAATGTGAATGTTGCCCAGCTCGTCTGTCCGGGTGACATATTCTTTATTATCGCCCATTGGGGTCACTCTCCTTTTCCAGGTATAAATCCTGTTTTGTACATTATACCACAGATTCAGAAAATTTCAACGGTTTTTTCTGTCCGGTCAATTCACCGCTATGATTTTGATCTGTCCGGCTGTAAAGTCTGTTTCCTGGGTAACAATATCCGTGATACGTGCAGTGTCCACCGCCGTCAGTTCCTCCCCGGCGATCTGGACCACGACGCTGATACTCTCCTCACCGATATACGCCACGCAGTCCTTGTATCCCTTTGCAATCACGAGGTTTTCGATTTGTGCCTCGGTTACTGTGCTGCTTGCCATTGTCTGGATAGCTAAATTCGTCAGCTCCCTGGTCGTCTGGTCGGTTTCTTCGCCGGCGATGGTCTCCTGCAGAATACTCAGGGCGCTGTCCCGTGCCTGCTGACGGTTCAGCCGTGCGTTGGCAAAGTAATCTCCGGTCCCGGTGCCATCGCTCTCTTCCTGCTGCTGTTCAGTGTCGGAACCCAGCAGCGGATCACTGGTTTCACCTGCCACAAGCGCAGCTTCACCCAATGTCTTTCCGGTGTCCGTAGCCTGCCCGACTCGCTGGTAGTCCCAGTTCAAATAGACCGCCAGGCATACAAACAGCACCACCGCTGCCACCACTGCGTTTCTCTTTACAATTTGCGTCCACGCAATCCGCTTTTCCTTATTTTTTACCATGTTAATTCCTCCTCACTGTTCGCCTTGGCAAACAGAAACTTTTTCCGTGCTCAGACCCGTTAGGGCGCATATGGCCTGTGTCAGTTGTAGCTTCACTGTCGGGTTTGCCCCACCGGGGCAAACCGCCAATGCGCCTTGAAACGTCGGACTGTACCGCTGCACGGGAATCACTTGCTCCACCCCGTTTCCCCGGTTGATAATCACCGTGGAGCGGGTTTGTTCCTGCTGATCTTCCTGTATGTCCTGTGCATAGATCGTCTGGCCGCTCTCTTTCTGTGTCAGCACCACACTCACCTTTCCTGCCCCACTGATTTTTGAAAGAACCTGTTCCATCCTGCCTTCCAAGTCCGACAGGTCGAAGGCCGGGGGTTGCACCTGTTCTTCCTGTGCTTTCTGCTTACTCCCTTTTCCGCCGGGCAGAAGCAGCACAATTCCCGCAAGCACTACAATCAGCAAATATTTATACTTATCCAGCCCGTTTTTCCAATTTTCGGGCCATTTCCAACGCAACTCAGTCACCTCCTGTGAAGTCTTGTTCGCTTACATCAATGCCCAGCTCTGCGAATATCATCTCCTCCATCTGTATGCGCTGCTCAGCTGTGAATTGACCGGATATCAGGGCCCGTGCAGGCAGCCACACCCCCCCTTGCGCATACACACAGTTCACCCGGGCACTGCAAGTGACTCCAAGCTCTGCCGCCTTGTCCACAATATATGCCCCGCATTCCTGCTCTATGAGCGATTTCAAAATCTGCCCACCTTTTTCTTCCAGTTCCTGCTTGCTTTGCTGCGTTTGGAGCGGAATATTCAAAAAGGAATCCTTCAAGTCCACATCCAGTTTAAGCGGCTTGAGCACCGCCCACAGCAGCATCAATGCACAAATTACATTTCCTGCCTGCCGAACCGCCCCGGCAGGCATCATGCTACGGGCCACGGCAGCCAGCATGGCGGCGCAGGTAATCCCAATCAGCCATCCACTCATGTTGCCACCCCCGAAATGCCGGTAACGATGCTGACCAGCAGAACCAAAGCACAGGAGCCGGTCATACCGAATATCAGCCCAAATGCGGTTCCGATTCCGGCAATCAGTTCCGCCAGTCTGCCTTCGGCCATCGTTGCCGCAATCGCCGCACAAAGCTTGTAGCAAAGATAGTGCACACCCAGCTGAAGAAACGGAGTCAAGCAAATGCTCAAAACGGCCAGCAAACCAAACACACCTACCGCACCACGCAGTTGTCCCGCCCCCACGAGAATCGTTTCCGCCGCACTGGAGATGATGCCTCCAACCACCGGAATTGCGCTTGAGATGGCCGTTTTAGTCACCTTCAGGGCCACGGCATCTGCGCTGCCGGCCACAGCGCCGCTTACCGTCAGGTAGGAAACAAATACCACCACCAATGCCGTCAAGGCCGTTTTTGCCACCCACTTCAAAAACTCTGCCACACGTTTCAAACCCGGATTGCCAACTGCGGCGTAGGCGGTATATGCCACGATATAGGCATATACCAGCGGCACCAACAAACGGCTGATCACCCCCAGCAGCAGGTTGGAAAACAACGACGTAGCAACCTGTCGTGCCGCTGCCGTTCCAACCCCACCCCCTGCGGCTGTGCACACCGCCATAACCGGCATCAACACCTGGCCAAAGCCAAACATTCTGTCTATTGTACTGCGCCCCAACCCCAGCATCAGTGATACATCGCCCGCCGAAAGTCCGGTCACCGCCAGCGCACCGGCCATAACGGCCACCGGCAGCTGCTCCACCGAACCGATTCCTTGGGCGGAATGCGCCACGGCACTCAGCAGTACCACGATCAAAATCAGCAATCCGCATCGCAGCGCATCCCGAACCAGTTCCGGCAGTATCTGCAGCGTCTTTTGAATAAAACTTCCCAGTTCCCTGTCCAGTTCCGGATCCGCCGAAAACTCAACACCAACGTCATAGCGCTGCCCCGCCCGAACAAGCGCATCGGTGCCGAACTGCTCCTCTGTCAGTTTTTCTGCCCGGCAGGGTGTCACCAGCAAAACCAGAACAAACAGCCAAATCATCCTGCTTTTCATGCTACCAGCTCCGTAATCAGCGTCACAACGCCATCTATCAGCGGAATGGCCGCTGCCAGCGCAAGGATCGTGCCCGCTATTTCAACAAAGGCTCCGATTCCGCTCTCTCCGGCGCTGCGGCAGACCTCTGTACCGATGCGTGTTACCACAGACAGACCCACCACCTTAATGACCGGTTCCACCACCTGCTCATCCAATCGGGCAAGTCTTGCCAGCTTTCCCAGTGTCTGGACGGCCTGTCCCAGGCTTTGGGCCAGCTGCAAAATGATCCAGCCGCCGCAGACAAGCACGACCGGCACAACAAATTCCGGTGCACTGCGCCGTAGCACCGCCGCACAGATTGCCGCCGCCAGTGCTCCGGCCACAAGTTTCAGCAGCAACTCCATCATAATCCAAACAAGCTTTTTACCATGGTGAACAGCTGTGCGATCTCCTGCACCACCAGCATCAGCACAACCACAAGAGCTGTCAGCGTCACCATGGTCGCCTGTTCGTCCCTACCCGCTCGCACCAGCACCTGATTCAGTACGGTTACCAGAATACCGACCGCCGCAATTTTAAATATCAAATCCACGTTCATCACACAGTTCCTCTCCGCTTTTGTCACAACAGGGTCAGCAGCAAAAAGCCCCCCGCCGTTGTCCCCAATGTCCGATAGAGTTTTCCCCGGATCAGGTTGTTCTGTCTGGCGCCGGCAGCACACTGCTCCAATTCCACACGGATTCGTTCCGCCACCTGAACCTGTCCCAGGTCGTCATATCGTCCAAGCACCCGCCCAAGACCGCACAGCAAATTCTTTTCCTGCGGCGTCAACGGCAGCTGGTACACTTCTTCCTCCCATACTTGCGAAAAGTTGTTTCCCGCTTCAATTTCCCTGATGCAGTTATCTAAAAACACACGGGTCCTTCCGCTGCGTCCCTGCGCCATTCGTGTGAGCAATTCCGGAATTGCCGGCCGAAACAGCGCAAGCTCCCGCTCCAAAACACGAACCGCACCAATCAACTCATCCAGCATATTCACCCGCTTCGAAAGCTCACCTGCTGCACGCACTCCCCACAGCCAGCAGCCGCCAAGCACCAGTAAACCACCAAGTATTTTTAACATTTCAGTTCCTGCACATCCTTTATACGAGTGTGTCTTTGACCGTTGGTACAAGTCAAAAATACAAATTTCTCAAACACACCACTTTCCAGCAGCGCACGATACACCGCTCTGCGCTGCAAATCCGAAACTTGTTCCGCATGGGCGGTTGCCAGCACCGACACACCACAGCCAACCGCCTGTTCCATAGCCTGTACATCTCCCGGGGCCGTAATTTCGTCAACGGCTATCACCTGCGGATTCATGCCACGCAGCAGCATCTGCACCGCCTGCCCCTTGGGACAGCCGGTCAGCACATCTGTGCAGCCGCCTAAATCCATCTGCACCCGCCCCTGCCAGGCTGCCGCCAACTCACCCCGTTCATCCGCTACGGCCACCCGCAGGTTTTCCTCCGACAAGATGCGGATCATATCTCTCAGCAGTGTCGTTTTCCCTACACCTGGAGGCGCTAAAATCAGCGTGTTTTTCACGCTCTCCCCGGTTTTGAGCTCCCAAATCACATTCCCCGCACATCCCTTGACCTGGCGTGCCACCCGTATATTGACGGAGGAAATATCCCGAAGGGTACGTACCCGTCCTCCTTCCAAAACCGCCGTTCCTGCCACTCCGATACGATGCCCGCCCTCTACCGTCATGTAACCTTCCCGCAGCTGTTCCAGCACGGTATGGACAGACCATTTGCTTGCCTTCTGTAACAGAAGTTCCAGCTCCTGCTGTTCCACCGCAGGTCCGTTCAGGTGCTGCACCATTCCCGAAACCGTCAGCATAGCCGACCGGCCAACACGAAGGCGCACTTCCTCCACCTGTGCCAGCTCCGCTTTTGACAGCTGCGGTATGCTCCGGCGCAGCCTGTCCGGCAACAATGCAAGCACCTGTCCAACCCGGTCCGGCATTGCAACCCCCCCTTTGTTTTTCATCCTATGTGGACTTGCCCTCCGTTATGCCCTAAAAAACCGCCTGCAGCCGAAGCTACAGGCGGTTCAAAGTCTTATTTGATTGTTTACTTTCCGTGCTGCATGGCGGCATACAGCGTATTCTCCATCAGCATGGCACGGGTCATGGGACCCACACCACCGGGAACCGGCGTGATGTACGAAGCTTTTTCGGCCACCTCGGTGTAGCAGACGTCACCGCAGAGCTTGCCCTGCTCGTTTCGGTTCATGGCCACGTCGATGACCACCGCCCCTTCCTTGACCATGTCGGCAGTAATCAGCCCCACACGGCCAACAGCAGCAATCAGAATATCTGCCTTACGGCACTGCTCCGCCAAATCGGGCGTGCGGGAGTGGCAGATGGTAACAGTGGCATCCTCACGCAGCATCAGGATTGCCTGGGGCTTGCCCACGATGTTGGACCGGCCCACAACAACGCAATGCTTACCACGGATATCAATGTTGTACTCCTTCAGCATCCGCACCACACCATAAGGGGTGCAGGGTACAAACCCATCCTCGCCAATCATCAGCTTACCCACGTTGTAGGGATGGAAGCAATCCACGTCCTTGTCCGGACGAATGGCACGCAGCACTTCACGCTCGTCAAAATGCTTGGGCAGCGGCAGCTGAACCAAAATACCGTCCATGTCCTCCCGGTTGTTCAGCTCGTCGATGAGATCCAGCAGCTGCTTTTGGGTGGTTTCGGCAGGCAAGGCGTACTCCTCGCTGTAAAAACCACACTCACCGCAGTCCTTCTTTTTCCCGTTGACGTACACACGGGAGGCCGGATTGTCGCCAACGATAATCACCGCCAGGGCCGGCTTTGCAGACAGCACTTCGGCCTTCCGGCGCACGTCTTCCTTTACCTTTTCGGCAAGAGCTTTTCCGTCAATGATAGTGGCCATAATTATACGTCCTCCTGATTTTTCTCTGTTTCACATTCAGCTGCTTTGCGCTGGGCGTATAGCGGTACCGGTTGTTTTTTCGCCCGGATAAAACACCATATCATAACCCCGAGGGCTACCGCCGCAGAAACCAGCGCCAGCACCTGAGAGGTTCGGATTGGATATCCAAACAGTTTCAGTCCAAAGAAATACAGACTGTCCGTCCGCAGCCCTTCAATCCAAAACCGCCCCAAACCGTACCAAAGAACATAGGTTAGAAACAGCTGTCCATCGAACCGATAAAACTTCTTGGACAGGTACACCACCAAAATAAATCCCACAAGATTCCATAGGGATTCATACAAAAATGTAGGGTGCACACCCAGTTCCCCCGTCAGGATGGACTGGTATGCCACCTCGTCGATTTTTCCGCCGGTGTAAAGCCACCGGGCAATGGACGGAGAACACATACGCCACGGCGCATCTGTCACGCCGCCATAGGCCTCTACATTCATAAAGTTGCCCCATCGACCAATGATCTGCCCGATAAACAGGCCCTGCACACCCAGATCTGCAAAGGTCGTGAAAGGCAGCTTGCGCCAGTGGCAAAACGCCAACAGGGTCAGTGCTGCGGCAATAACCGCACCGTAGATGGCAATACCACCGTCACTGATGCGGAAAACCGCGCCCCAATCCAGCGAGCCGTCCGTCTTGCGAAACCGTTCCAGATAGAACAGCACATAGTAGGCTCTGCACCCCACAAGGCTCAGCGGCACTGCCGCAATCAGCAGATCCAGAATATCATCCTGCCGCAGGCCGAAACTCTTTGCCCGCCGACAGCAGAAGGTTACCGCCAGCAGAAATCCAAGGCCGATAATGATTCCGTACCAATACACATTGCGGCCAAACAAGATAAAGGCCACACGGTTAAGTTCAAACTTCAGTCCAAGGCCCGGAAAGGAAACCGTGTTTGCCATGGTCGTGCCGGGCAATGCAAAGAAACTCATGCTGTCCCCTCCTTCGGCCACACCACAGACAGGGTGGTTCTGTCCTCCTGCATCCAGCAGGCAAGCAGGTCCTCCCCATCCTTGCGGGTGACAGAATCAAACATCTCCGGAAACGCCAGCAGCTGAGCCCCGCTGAAAAAGCTTTGGGCCTGTCCGACACAAATATTCTCAAAGGAGTTCAGGCTGCGCACACGACTTCCGTAGGCGGCCTTTTTCAGGCGCTGCCACAGCTGCTCATCAATTCCTTCCCGGACAAGGCGGGCGGCCTCATCATAAATCTGCTTGGCTACTGCCTCGGGATCCCGACTTTCGCCGCCGGCATACAGGAAGGTACTGCCAGAGCAAATCTCGCAGCCGCAATCAAACTCGCTGTTAATCAACCCCTGCCGATACAGCGAGGCATACAGGGGGCTGGATCGTCCCACCAGAGCCTGAACCGTCAGGTCGCCCAGCAGCTGCCCACGCAAGACCTCCGGTCCGTTGGGTATGGGGTCGCCCTTGCAGGCAAACAGGAAGCTGGGTGCAGCCACCTCCATCTTTACCTCCACACGGGATGCTGCGACGCAGGACGGCTCCTGCTCACCGTAGCAGCGTTCCACCTTTCCGGCTCCGCAGGCATGCAAAATCTCCTCTGCGATCGCGCACACACGTTCTGCGTCCACGTCACCCGCCACACACAGCACCATGTTTTCAGGCGTGTAGAACGCACGGTGACAAGCATACAGCGTCTGGTCGGTGATGTGAGAGATGGACTCCACCGTACCGGCCACGCTGGTGCGAATGGGATGATGCTGATACAGCCCTTTCATCAGGTTCATAAACACCTGCCACTCGGGGTTATCCTCCACCATGCGGATCTCTTGTGCGATGATGCCCTGCTCCTTATCCACGCTTTCCGGCGTAAACCAAGGCACAGACACAAAGCTGAGCAAAATACGCAGGTTTTCCTCAAATTTTTCGGTGCAGTCGAAGTAATAGCCGGTTATATCATTGCCGGTAAAGGCATTGGGCGAAGCACCGTTGGACGCCAAGTCCTGCAGTGCGTTTCCATCCTCGGTGTCAAACATTTTGTGCTCCAGAAAATGGGCTACGCCCGCCGGTGTATCATGCCACTGTCCGTCCAGGCAAAAGCGCATATCCATGCCACCGTAATTGGTAGCAAAGAACGCATAGCTTTTTGCGTGTTCCGGTTTGGGGCATACAAATACATTCAGGCCGTTCGCCAACACTTTGTGGTACAGCCGTTCCCCAATGCGGGGATATTCCAGACAATTCACCGCTGCGCCCCCTTTCCCTTCAGGAAGTAGATGGTATCAAGGTGGATCCGGCCGGCTACGGCCACCACCTGTTCCTTTGTCACCAGCTCCAGCCGGGCCGCCAGCTGCTCCGGCGTTTCGGTGATCCCGGCAGCGGCCAATCCAAGCCAATAGTCAAACATACGCCCCTGACTGTCCGTCATGGTACGCAGTGCAGTACAGACAATCCGTCTGGCCCCTTCCAACTCCTCATCGGTGATCTCACCACGGCAGCAGGCTGCCAGCTGCGCCAAAATCTCATCCCGAGCCTGCTCGAATTTCTCAAATTCGATGCCGGAGCTGACCAGCATCAAGCCCTTCAGCTTCTCAATGGAAGAACTGGCAAAATAGCACAGAGACAGCTTCTCCCGCACGTTCATAAACAGCTTGGACATACTGGTGCCACCGAACACGGCGTTGAGCAGCATCAGGGCCGGGTACTCCTCATCCCACACACCGATACCATCGGTGCGGAATCCCATAGCCAGCTTACCCTGCGTTACATCCAGCGCCTCCTCAACAAAATTGGGTTCCGGATGGGCGGTAATGCGCAGCTCGCATTCCGGCTGCTCCCGGTCCGGGTTCACCGGCAGCGCCGCAAAGGCAGCCGCAAACGCCTGCTGCACCCGTTCGGGCGAGGCGGAGCCGCAATAGAACAATTCCACCTGCGCCGTTGCCAACAGAGTCTGATACCGTTTCCAAAGGCTTTCGGGCGTAATTGCGGCAGCGGAAGCCTCATCGCCATACTTGCTAATGCCAAACGCTTCGTGCCGGCACATCTCCTGCCCCAGCCGCATGGCGGAATACTTCCGCTTGTCATTCATCTGCGCCCGGATGCGGTCAATCAGATTGGTCCGTTCTCCGTCCACAAACTCCCGGCAGAAGACGCCTTCCTCCGTGCAGGGGTGCAGCAGAAGCTCGCTGAGCAAATTCAGCGCAGGCTCCAGCAGGTTCTCGCCCTCCAAAGCAAAGGCATCGTCAAGAAAGCTTGCAGAAAAGCAAAGGCACTGAATCTCGCCCTTTTTATTGACAGCCGGCTCGATCGCACCACCGTACAGCTGATCAAGCCGTGCACTGATGGCCTGCATATCCGGATAGCTCCTGCTGCCACGGCGCAGCACCCACGGCAACAGCGCATTTTCCGTTGCGTGCGTCCGGTCAAGGCTCGTCAGCAGCGACACGCCAAAGTAATTGCTTTTGAATTTGCCCGTATGCACTGCCGTCAGGTTTACCCCCGGAAACAGCTGTGTGCGGATAACTTCGCTCATGTGTATCCCTCCCGGGAAAATATAGTGAATCTATTATACATCCTGTGGCATCAGAAAGCAAAATATTCTTGCTTCCCGCACACATTTCTTTTTCCTTTTATTTTCAAAGAATTTTTCGCATTTTCCTTGACAAACCCCGCAAAATATTGTATAGTATTTGCCGGTAAAGCATTTCCCCTTTACATCTTTCCCGTTTCGGAGGTAGAACTGTGAAAAACCAGGCGTTTCGCATGACTATGCTGTTCGATTTTTACGGCGACGTACTGACCGACCGGCAGAAAGAGTTTTATGACCTGTATTATAACGAGGATCTCTCCCTTGCCGAAATTGCCGAGAACTATGGCATCACCCGCCAAGGTGTTCGTGACGTCATCGTCCGTGCCGAAGCAATCCTGACCGATTTGGAGGAAAAAACCGGCCTGATTCGCCGGTTTCACGCCATGCGCAGCCAACTGGAGGACATTGTGGTTGCCGCCGATGGCATTTTGGCCCGCAACGCCACTTACGAGGACGGCCAGATTGACGCCCTCGCCCGGCAGATCCGTTCCGCCGCCGAGGCTATGAGCCAGGAGTAATCATGGCGTTTGAAGGATTAACCAAAAAGCTCTCCGCCGCATTCAAAAAGCTGCGCAGCAAGGGCCGCCTGACCGAGTCTGATGTCAAATCTGCCATGCGCGAAATTCGCCTAGCCCTTTTGGAGGCGGACGTCAGCTACAAGGTCGTCAAGGACTTTGTCGCCCGGGTCACTGAGCGGGCCGTGGGTTCCAATGTGCTGGAGGCTCTGTCCCCCGCACAGATGATCGTCAAGATCGTCAACGAGGAGCTTACCTCCCTCATGGGCGGCGAAAATACCAAGCTGACCATCGCCTCTGCCCCGCCCACCGTTGTTATGCTGGTGGGTCTTCAGGGTGCAGGTAAAACCACCAACGGTGCCAAGCTGGCCGGCCTTATGAAGCGCCAGCACGCAAAACGTCCTCTACTGGTCGCCTGTGACGTGTATCGTCCCGCCGCCATCCAGCAACTGGAAGTTGTAGGCAAGCAGTTGGACATCCCTGTGTTCCAACTGGGTCAGATTGACCCTGTGGATATTGCAAAGGCCGCCGTGGCCCACGCTAAGGCGCACGGCAACGACATGGTCTTTCTCGACACCGCCGGCCGTCTCCATGTAGACAACGCCCTCATGGATGAGCTTCGCAGCATCAAGGCCGCCGTCAACCCCACCGAAATCATCTTGGTGGTCGATGCTATGATCGGTCAGGATGCCGTGAATGCCGCCTCCGCTTTCGACGAAGCGCTGGACATCACCGGTGTCATGCTGACCAAGCTGGACGGCGATGCCCGTGGCGGCGCTGCCCTGTCTATCCGCTCCGTTACCGGAAAGCCCATCAAGTTCGCCGGCATCGGCGAAAAGTTGGACCAAATCGAGGTGTTCCACCCCGACCGCATGGCCAGCCGAATTTTAGGCATGGGTGATATGCTCTCCCTCATCGAAAAGGCTGAGCAGAGCTTTGATGCGGAAAAAGCCGCCAAGCTGGAGGCGCGCCTGCGCCAGAACAAATTTACTCTTACCGACTACTACGATCAACTCACCCAGCTCAAGGGCATGGGTTCTTTGGCCGACATTGCGGGTATGCTGCCCGGAGTCAACGCCAAGGATCTGGAGGGCGCTTCCATGGACGAGGGCATGCTTGCCCGAACCGAGGCCATCATTCTCTCTATGACCCCTGCCGAGCGGGAAGATCCCAAGCTGCTCAACTCCAGTCGGAAAAAGCGTATTGCCGCCGGCTCCGGTACGCAAGTTGTGGACGTAAACCGCCTGCTCAAGCAGTTCGAGATGATGCAAGCCATGACAAAGCAGTTTACCGGCGGAAAAATGCCCAAAAATTTGCGTCGCATGATGGGCAAGGGTGGCAAGGGTCTGCCCGGTCTTGGCGGCATGGGCGGCCGAGGCGGGTTCCCCTTCTAACGTTGGCTGACACGATGATTCGTGTTTCCCATATTTCTTTATCAATTCATTTGGAGGTGAATATAAAATGGTTAAAATCAGACTGCGTCGCATGGGCGCCAAGAAGGCTCCCTTCTACCGCATCGTGGTGGCTGACTCCCGTTACCCCCGTGACGGCCGTTTCATCGAGGAGATCGGCTTCTACAACCCCCTGACCAACCCCGCTGAAATCAAGGTTGACGCTGACCGCGCTCAGGCCTGGATCAAGACCGGCGCTCAGCCCACCGAGACCGTCAAGGCTCTGCTGAAGAAGGCCGGCGCCATCTAATGGATGGAGGAACGACTTACCAATGAAAGAGCTTTTGACCTATGTCGCGCGTAATTTGGTGGATAACCCCGATCAGGTTTCCGTCACCCAGCACGACACCGACGGGGAGATCGTTCTGGAGCTGCGTGTCGCACCCGAGGACATGGGCAAGGTAATCGGTCGACAGGGCCGCATTGCCAAGGAAATCCGCACTCTTGTCCGCTCTGTGGCTCAGCGCTCCGGCAAGCGTGTCTCCGTCGATATCATCGACTGAGTAAACAGTACATTGTTTACCAAAAAGCGGCGCAGCATCCTCTGCGCCGCTTTTTTCCACCCTTTTGAGGAGGCGTCACTATGAAACAGGAATTCTTAGAGGTCGGTAAAATCACCAACACCCATGGCATCATGGGTGAAGTCCGTGTGGAGCCCTGGGCAGACTCCCCCGACTTTCTTTGCGGCTTCTCCACCCTTTACGTCGGTCCCACCCACTGGCCTATCGAGGTAGAGCGCGCCCGTGTCCACAAGAACATGGTTATTCTTAAGTTCAACAGCATCACCGATATGAACGGTGCGCTGGCCCTGAAGAATGCAGTTCTGTACATCGCCCGCAAGGATGTCGATCTGCCCGAGGGCCACTTCTTCCTTGCCGACCTGACCGGTTTGGAGGTCCGTGACGCAGATACCGGCACCGTTCTGGGCAAAATTGCCGAGGTGCTGACGCCCCCAGCCAACAACGTATATGTAGTAAAGGGCGGTCCCCGTGATCTCATGATCCCTGCCGTAGACGAGTTCGTGTTGGAGACGAACGTAGACGGCGGCTACATCACAGTCCGTCTTATCGAAGGTCTGTAACGTCCATCCAGCAAAGTGGCTTCCCGTTTACGGGAAGCCACTTTGCTTTCAAAAAGTTTTCGTCACCGCCCCACAGGTTGCGACGGAGTGCGACCACCTTCCTTTTTTTCCTGTCTTTTTCTTATTCAAAGCCGTCTATTCCGGTCACATCCTGCGATATTTATCTCTTCCCTCACATTCAAAAACACTATATAATGTGCTTGCAAACAAGAAAACGGAGGAAACGCACAATATGCAGGAGTTGTATGTTAACGAATGTACCTGTCAGGACGAAACGGAAACCATCTATATATTTCAATATTTTTTACTGACAAACACTACCATACTTGACGGCATCCCTTACATGGATTATGGTGTCATGGCACAGATCCCCGGTTCGGAACCGGTCCGCATCCCCCACCTCACCACAGACCGCACCCGTATCGATGAATTACTCTCCTTACTGCAGACCTACATGGTTTCCCCTTCTCATCTTCGGGATGTCATC
Source organism: Lawsonibacter sp. (assembly GCA_045601985.1). Lineage (GTDB taxonomy): Bacteria > Bacillota > Clostridia > Oscillospirales > Oscillospiraceae > Lawsonibacter. The sequence continues at coordinate 19,493 of JAZSAQ010000099.1, forward strand.
GATGATTGGCTATGAGAAAAGCACCTGCTGCGACTGCAGCAGGTGCTTTTGATTGGATCGATCAATACGCCACCACAATGCCGCCATCATTGGCATAAACGGTGGTAATGCCGCCGGCACCGGTCATCAGGATCCGTGCAAACTTACACTTCGCCTCAATCTGTTCCTTCAGCTTTTGCGCCCGCTCCTTGCAGTTGCACTGGCTGATAATCAGGGTACGGCCAACATGGTCAAGATCCTCCGCCATACGATCTACAAGTTTCCCAAGCGCCTGCTTGATGGTAAGGGCCTGACTCAACTTGCCGATCTCCCCCTCCGGCGTGGCGTGGCAAAGCAGCTTAATACGCAGTGCCCCTGTCACCACAGCCTGCAGTTTGGTCAGGCGTCCGTTCTTGCGCAGGTTTTCCAAATCCTCCAGCACAAACAGCGTCTTCATGCGCTGAATGAACCGTTCCACCTCATGCACCACCTTCTTGAACGGCAACCCACTTTCCGCCAGCTCCTTGATTTTCAGTGCGATCAGGGTTTCGCCGCAGACGGCGGAGCAGGAATTGAAGATATGTACATTTGTGGCAAGGTTCTCCTCCTCCAGCAGCAATTTCCCCTGCTGTGCACTGTTGTGAGAACCGCTGAGCAAGGCAGACAAGGTAACTGCGTACACATCCTCTGCGCCCCCGGAAAACGCATCCAAATAGGCCTGCGGGGGCGGACAGGAGGTGGTTGGTGCTTCCTTTGTCTGTTTCATGGCCTTCAGCAGCTTTGCCTGGTCAAGGCTATCGTCATCCACAAAGGTATCCTCACCGCAGGCAATGGTCAGCGGCACCCGGTCAAAGGCGGAGTCCTCGCGCATCTGCGTGGTCATTTCGCAGCAACTGTCCACCACAATCTTAAAACTCATATGTAACACCCCATAATATAATTTCGAAAACCACATTCTGAATCTACCATATTTCTTCGCATTTGTAAAGCAAAACTTGTCGTTTGAGGTCATAGAAAAACCACGGCAAGACACCGCCCTGCCGTGGTTTTCAAATACCTATTGCGTTTTTACCAAAGTCCTTCCTCTTCCATCTCCCGAATCAGCTTTTTGTCCTGTTTTGAGGAAAGGTCCAGCTTTTCAAACATATCAGGACGCCGCTCCCGGGTACGCAAAATAGCTTGCTTGCGTCGCCACTTCTCCACGTTGGCGTGGTGGCCGGACAGCAGAATCGGCGGCACGGCACGACCATGCCATACCTCAGGGCGGGAGTACTGTGGTGCCTCCAACAGACCGTTCCAGTGGCTCTCGTTCTCATAGCACTCCGGATCAGACAGCACACCGGGCACCAGGCGGCACACGGCATCGGAAATGGCCATGGCAGGGATCTCTCCGCCGGTCAGAACAAAGTCACCGATGGAGATCTCCTCATCCACGCACTCCTCGATAAAACGCTCGTCAATTCCCTCATAGTGGCCGCAGACCAAAATCAGTCGGTCGTAATCATCCTTCAGCCGCCGGGCATCCGCCTGACAGAACCGTTTGCCCGCCGGGGACATGAAGATGGTGTGTACCCTCTCCCCCGCCTGCTGACAGATATGCTCCCAGCAACGGTACAGCGGATCGGCCTGCATCACAGCACCTCGTCCGCCGCCGTAAGGGTAATCGTCTACCTGCTTTTGCTTGTTGACAGTATAGTCACGGATCTGATGGCATTCAATCCGGATAAAACCACGTTCCTGTGCCCGACCTAAAATAGACTCACACAGCATATCCCCCACTACATCGGGAAACAGGGTCATAATGTCGATTTGATACATAAAACCGTCGCCTTCTTTCTTTGCTCCATTATAACCCAACCACCACCCTCTTTGCAATCCCAACCGACAAACAAAAAGGCTGTCCGACCTTGTCGGACAGCCTTTTATTTTGCGTTAACCCGGAGGCCAGGTCATATCCCGGCCACCCAGCACGTGGAAGTGCAGGTGGGCAACGGACTGGCCGGCCTGCGTGCCAATATTGGACACCACACGGTAACTCTCCACGCCCAGCTCCCTGGTCACCTTGGAGATGACAGCGAAGATGTGAGCCACCACGGCGTTGTTGTCCTCGTTGATCTCGGCAACGGAGGCAATGTGCATCTTGGGGATGACAAGGAAATGAGTGGGGGCCTGAGGGTCAATGTCGTAGAAGGCAAGGCACACCTCGTCCTCATATACCTTATTGGAGGGAATATCCCCCTTCACGATTTTACAAAACAGACAGTCGGACATATTCATTCCTCCTCACAGACCCAGCGCCTGAGCCACCAAGTTGTCCACAGCAGCCAGGGCATCGTCCACTTTCATCACGTCGGAGCCGCCGCCCATGGCACTGTCAGGCTTGCCGCCGCCCTTACCGCCGCAGATGGGGGTAATGGTACGGATAATGTCACCGGCCTTCACGCCGGCAGCTACGGCGTCCTTGCCGCACACAGCCTGGAAGGTGATCTTGTCGCCGTTGACAGCCGCCAGCACGGCCACAATGTTGGCCATCTTATCACGAAGCATATCGCCCATCTGACGCAGGCGGTTGGCATCGGCTTCGGCCACCGTGGCGGTCAGCACCTTCAGGCTGCCCACCTCATGGGTACCGAACAGCAGACGCTCGGTCTCGCCGGCAGCTTCACGGGCCTTATACTTCTCCACCAGCTGCTGCAGCTTTTTGATCTCGCCCATGGCGGCCTCGGCCTTCTCCAAAATTTCGGCAGGCTTGGCCTTCAGGGCGGCAGCGGCACGGAACAGTTTTTCCTGGTTGCTGTTCATGGTTTCCAAAGAAACCTTGCCGCAGGTAGCCTCGATACGGCGCACACCGGAGGCCACAGAGAACTCGCTGGAAATGTGGAACACGCCCACCTTGGCGGTGTTGTTCAGGTGCGTACCACCGCAGAACTCCACGGAGTAACCCTCGCCCATGTCAACCACACGGACGGTGTCACCGTACTTCTCTCCGAACAAGGCAATGGCGCCACGCTGCTTGGCCTGCTCGATAGGCATCTCCTCGGTAACGATGTCGTAGCCAGCCAGCACCGCTTCGTTGACCATGGCACTGACCTGTGCCAGTTCCTCAGCAGTCAGGGCGGAGAAATGAGTGAAGTCAAAGCGCAGACGGTCGGGCTCCACCAGAGAACCGGCCTGATGGACGTGGTCACCCAACACAGTGCGCAAAGCCTTGTCCAGCAGATGGGTGGCGGAGTGGGCACGCATGATAGCGCTGCGGCGCTCCATGTCAACGGCGGCGCTGACGATATCGCCCAGCTTCAGCGCACCCTCAGTCAGCTTGCCGGTATGCATGAACTTGCCGCCCTTGTTCTTCTGCACGTCGGTCACTTCAAAGCACATACCGGCGGCGGTGATGACACCGTGGTCGGCAGTCTGACCGCCCATCTCGGCGTAGAAAGGAGACTTGTCCAGCACCACAATGGCCTCCACGCCGGGCATCAGCTCCTCGGCCTGCTCGTTCTCCACCACGATGGCGACCACCCTGGCATCATCAATGGCGGTGTTGTCATAGCCCACAAACTCGGTGGCAGGCACTTCCTTGCCAAACTCCACACCGGCCCAGCCCAGGTCACCCAAAGCCTCACGAGCCTTGCGGGCACGGGTGCGCTGCTCGTCCATCTGCTTGCGGAACTCGGCCTCGTCCAGGGTCATGCCCTGCTCGGCCACCATCTCGATGGTCAGGTCCACGGGGAATCCGTAAGTGTCGTACAGCTTGAAGGCATCGGCGCCGGAAAAGGCGGTCTCGCCCTTGGCCTTGTGCTCGGCCATCATATCATTGAAGATGCGCAGGCCGGCATCAATGGTCTTGGCGAAGTTCTCCTCCTCGGTGCGGATAACCTTGGTAATATAGTCCTGACGCTCACGCAGCTCGGGATAGTGACCTTCGTTCTCATGAACCACGGTATCGCACACCTTGTACAGGAAGGGCTCGTTCACACCCAGCAGCTTACCGTGGCGGGCGGCGCGGCGCAGCAGACGGCGCAGCACGTAGCCACGGCCCTCGTTGGAGGGCAGCACACCGTCACAGATCATGAAGGAACCGGAACGGATGTGATCGGTGATAACACGCAGGGACACGTCCTTGGCAGCCGTCTCGCCGTAGTGAGCACCGGTGATCTCGGACACCTTGTTGGTGATATTCATGACGGTGTCAACGTCGAACAGGGAGTACACATCCTGACACACGCAGGCCAGTCGCTCCAGACCCATACCGGTATCGATGTTCTTCTGCTTCAGCTCCTCGTAGTGACCCTCGCCGTCACTGTTGAACTGGGAGAACACGTTGTTCCAAACCTCGATATAGCGGTCGCACTCGCAGCCAACGGTACAGTCAGGGCTGCCGCAGCCGTACTTCTCGCCACGATCGTAGTAGATCTCGGAACAGGGACCGCAGGGGCCGGAACCATGCTCCCAGAAGTTGTCCGCCTTGCCAAAGCGGAAGATGCGATTCTCGGGCAAACCGATCTCCTCGTGCCAGATCTTGAACGCCTCATCGTCAGCGGGGGTGGTCTCGTTGCCCTCAAACACGGAGGGGTACAGGCGGTCGGGATCCAGACCCACCCACTCGGGGCTGGTCAGGAATTCCCAGGACCAGTGAATGGCCTCACGCTTGAAATAGTCGCCAAAGGAGAAGTTACCCAGCATCTCGAAGTAAGTGCCGTGACGGGCGGTCTTACCGATGTTCTCGATATCACCGGTACGGATGCACTTCTGGCAGGTACACACACGGCGACGGGGCGGCTCCTGCTCACCGGTGAAATAGGGCTTCATAGGAGCCATACCGCTGTTAATCAGCAGCAGGGACGCATCATTTTGGGGAATCAGGGAAAAGCTGGGCAGACGCAGGTGCCCCTTGCTCTCAAAGAACTTCAGGAACATCTCACGCAGTTCGTTCAAACCATATTTCTTCATCTTCTATCTCCTCCTGTAAATCAGTTATGGGCAATGCTGATGCCGGTCAGGTTCATTTCAAGGTCATAGGCAATACCGAATGCCACCTCTTTCTCGGTGTACTCGCATTGGAACAGCGCAATACCAAGCGGCTCCGGGTCGCTCTCGCCAATGGTGGCGGTCTTTGTCACCTTTACAAAGCTTCCAACCTCTTCCGGGTCAGCATGGGAATCCACCAGTTCTTTGATGTGTTCGGCTTTGATTTCTTTTCCTTCTGCCAGGCGAATATCCTCCCGCAGCATACCGACAACTGTTTCGTACTCACCGGCCTGCAGCAGATTGAACACCTCTTCGCCGGCAGACAGCAGAGCAGATTCATCCATCCCCTTCGGCACAGGCTTTGTACCCATGGGTCGGCAGCCGGACAGCACACACAGCAACATTACGCCGGCACAAACGACACCCAGCCATCGTTTTAGTTTCATTTATTCTTCCTCCTTCGGTCATGATGCATCAAAAAACGCCCCTGACCTTGCGGTCAGGGACGAAGTTTACACTCGCGGTACCACCCTGATTTGGCGGACAAGACCGCCATCTCATATCATCCGGTAACGGTGATGTGCCGTCCCGCTCGTCACGGGCCGCTCGGGAGTGGCCTGCATTTATCGGACGCCGAGGGCTTTCACTCTCCCCTCTCGCTCTGTGCGCCGTGCAAATGCTTAGCTCCGTCAAAACGTTTCCTTGAGTATTTTACCACAAATCGTAGCCTTGTCAACTGTTTTTCAGCCTCTGGTTACCCAAATCGTCAACGCGTACACCAGTGGTATCGTCATCGTAGCCAGCGGCATGGAAACCAACAGCATGCCGGCCACCTTTTTGTTATCCACACCATGCTCGGTGGCATAGATTACAGGGTTCATCCCACAAGGGCCTGCGTAAATCAAAATGGTCAGAATGGTAACGATGTCAGGAGCTTTTACCAACCAGCACAACCACAGGAACGCCAAGGGAATGAGCAGCAACCTCACAGCCGTGAACAGGTAGATTTTTACATCTTTCAGTGTTTCGCGCAAATCAAATCCGGCGATTGTATAGCCCGTCAGCATAACTGCCACCGTCACATAACAGTTGCCCAAACCATCCACTAAGTTCAAAACAGGGTTCGGAATCCAAGCAGTTCCGTCCATAAGACCCAGCACGATGCCCACCACAAGCGCACCCATTACCGGATTCATCAGGCGGCGGAACGCATCTTTCACTCCTCCCTTTCCAGCGGGAATCAGCTGCATGATGCCCCAGGAGTAAGTCACGACGTTTAGGACTAACACAAACAGCTGCGATTGAAACAGCATGGCCGAACCGCCCAGTGCAATCACCAAAGGCGTACCGGCCGCACCGCTGTTTGGCACAGCAATCGAATACCGATACTGGCGATTCAACACGTGATTCTTGCGCTCAAAGACTGCTGCCAGCGGAAATGCCAACACCAAAGAGAGCAACGAAAACATACCGCCAAACAAAATTAGCGTAGCATTTTCCGCCAAGCTCTTTGGCGTGCAGTTTCGAATCATTGCCGTAAGCACAAGACCGGGCATAAACAGCTTTGCAATCAAACCGGACAGCACTCTGGGCGTCTGCTCAGGCAGCAGGTTCCACTTTCGCATCAAAAACCCAACAAACAGCAGACCTAAAATTTCAATCATTTTCCCGAATGTAATCAGAAACGCTTCCTGCATACAGACGCACATTCTTTCTTCGCCATAATTCGCCCTGAGGGCAAAAGAAAAGGCGATGAAACATCGCCTTGGAGCAGGATACGGGAATCGAACCCGCCTCTTCGGCTTGGGAAGCCGACATACTACCGATGTACTAATCCTGCGCATTGATTTTGGGTACACGGGTAATGATAGCACAGCCTCTCCCTTTTTGCAAGCAGAATTTACCGACTTTTCCCAACAGAAAACCCGGCCCCGCACAAGCGGAACCGGGTCGGTATCTGTTTAACCCCAAAGGGCTGTAAGGGTGGGGACAACCTGCTTTTTTCGGGAGAGGATTTTGGGCAGGAACGCACTGTTCCCATCGCCGCTGCGAATATTAAATGCCTGACAGATGTTGTTCTCATCGCCTAAAAACAGCATATGGGTACCATCCAGCAGAACATCGGTAATCATCAGCAGCACAGTATCCAATCGTTTCTTATGCTGAATCTGTTCCATGGCGGCCAGGAACTCATCCTTACGCTTGAGCACCCGCTCGGAATCCATACAAGTGATTTGGCTGATTGCCAAATTGTGTCCGGCGATATGGAATTCCTTATAATCGGTTTCCAGCATAGCCTGCACGGTCTTATCGTCGCCGCTGGTGGCAGAGAAGATAGCCTGCCCCAGCTCTTCCAGCGATACATTGGCGATACGTGCCATGCGGTTTGCCACATCAATATCCCGCTGAGTACAGGTGGGTGATTTGAACATGACTGTGTCGGACACGATAGCCGCCGCCATCAGTCCGGCCATGGTCTCCGTCGGCATCAACCCCTTTTCCTGATACATACCGGCCACGATGGTGGCGGTGCTGCCCACTGGCTCGTTACGGACATAGATGGGGTTGGTAGTCTCGATATCGGCAAGGCGGTGGTGGTCGACAATTTCCAAAATCTCGGCCTGATCCAAACCGGCCACCGATTGAGCCAGTTCGTTGTGATCCACCAAAATCACTCGCTTACGCCGGGGGCGCAGCAGGTGGAAACGGGACAGGGTACCCACAACCCGCTCATTCTCGTCCAAAATGGGATAGGCGCGGAACCGGCTTTGCAGCACGGTGTTTCGCACGTCATCTATATAGTCCTCCAAGTGGAAGCTCACAATGTCATCCTTTTGACAAATACTACCCACAGGCATTGCATTGCAAATCAGGTGGACCACTCGATAGGCATCCAGCGGCGTGGAAATCAGGCATGTATCACATGGCATTGCCAACAGTTCAGGCTCCACCTCTGCCTGACAAACGATCACACAGTTTACATTCAGTTCAATGGCACGGCGAATCATATCAGGCTGATCCCCGCAAACCACAATGCTGTCCTGTGCCGAGAAAATCAAATTCTCCCGCCCGGTGGGCAGTGCAATGGTCACTTCGCCGGAAATCATGTCCTTGGTTTCCCCGCTTTTATTGAGGATTCGTCCCTCCAATACACTAAGCAGGTTGTAGACCGGCACACCTGAGATATAGGAATCCCGGATTGCGGCTACATCATTGGTAGCCATATCACCAGAGGAAACCATACCGTACAGGGTACCATCGTCATTGGCGATAGGAAGCACCTTAATGTGATCATCACTCATCATCCGCCAGGCACGGCTGATGGTCGCCGCCGGAGAAAGGATGGGCGGCGTGTCGTAGTCCAGATCCTGCACCTGAGTGCGCAGGTTATGTAGCATAACGGGCGGCTTAACCTTAAAGCGATCCAGCACCGCCTGCGTTTCATCGCTGATGTGTCCCAGCCGCGCCGCCTGGTAGCATCGGTCGCCCAAAGCATTTTTCAGGGCGGCATAGGCCATGGCTGATACAATGGAGTCTGTGTCCGGATTGCGATGGCCGGTAATATAGATAGTATCCATAATAACCCTCCAGTCTTACAGAGGTTTTCACGATTTCATTTTAACCCCTAACCGTTGCAAATGCAACCACTAAATCCAAATCCATACAAGTAAACGCCGCAGGAATACCTGCGGCGTTTGTTTTTTTATGCTTCTGTGCCAACCATATCGTTGATCTCGCTGGGGTCACGATACGTGGGGACAAGGGACTTCATCAGTTCGATAATGTCCTCCTTGGAGTTCTCCTCCGTCACCGCACGATCCAAAACCAACAAGTGCTCCATCAGCTCTTCGGAGCTGATGGGAATCTGCTCCTCCACAAGAATCTTACTGTTGGCCGTTTTCTTCAGGTTGTCGTTATCGATCAACAGCTCCTCGTACAGCTTCTCGCCGGGGCGCAGACCGATCTCCTCAATTTGGATATCCACATAGGGCACCAAACCGGACAGGCGAATCAGGTTCTCTGCCAGATCAAGGATCTTGACCGGTTCGCCCATATCCAGCACGAAAACCTGATTGTGCTCAGCCATAGCGCCGGCCTCCAGCACCAGCTGGGCCGCCTCGGGAATCGTCATAAAGTACCGGATAATCCGCTTGTCCGTCAATGTAATGGGACCGCCGTTCTCAATCTGTTTCTTGAACAAAGGAACCACAGAACCGTTGCTGCCCAGCACATTGCCAAATCGCACAGCACAGAATTCCGTTCCGGTATTCTGCCGGCTCTGTAAAATCATCTCGCAAAATCGCTTGGTAGCACCCATGAAATTGGTGGGGTTTACGGCCTTATCGGTAGAAATCATAACAAACTTCTTTACACCGAATTTCTCTGCGGCTCGCACCACGTGATAAGTTCCAAACACATTATTCTTGATTGCCTCAGAGGGACACGCCTCCATCAGCGGAACGTGCTTGTGAGCTGCAGCATGGAAAATCACATCGGGACGGTAGTGACTGACTACCTCGTAAGTACGCTGCTTGTCACGAATGGAAGCAATCTCAACTTTGAGATCAAGCGCATCACCATACGTACGGATCAGTTCCTGCTGGATCTCGTAGGCGTTGTTCTCATAACTTTCAATAACGATCAGTTTAGCCGGGTTAAATTTTGCAATCTGTCTGCACAGCTCACTTCCGATAGACCCGCCACCGCCGGTAACCATGACAACCCGTTCTTTCAAGAAGCCGGCAACCAATTCCATGTTCAAGCGAACCGGCTCACGCCCCAGCAAGTCTTCCAGTTGAATCTCTCTGATATCGGCAATCTGCACTGCGCCGGTCACAAGATCAAAAATACCGGGAACCGCTCTGATCTCACAACCGGTGTTCTTGCAAATATCCAAGATTTCCTGTTTTTCCTTGGCTGCACAGGTGGGAATGGCAAAAATGATTTGTGTGATGCGGAACTGCTCGACAGCCTCGGGAATCTTATGTCGGCCACCATAAATCAATACGCCATCCAAATACTTGCCCCACTTCTCTGCATTATCATCCACAATGCAGCAAATGCGGCCCGGGATGCGACCGCTGGTGGCCTTCTCATTCAGGATGGCCCGGCCTCCTTCCCCTGCACCGATCAACAGGATGCGCTCCTCATCACCCTGCCCTTTCGAGCGAGCAAAGACCGTCCACACACGTAATATGCTTCGCATGCAAACCTGTACAACAATCAGTAAAATGGGCAAAATCAGGTAGATGCTTCGAGGCATATGGATGTCAAAGAAGCGAGAGAGGAACACACTCAGCACATACGCCAGCACGGACGAAAGGGTCATGTTTGCCATGTCGTATGCGGTAATGGCACGCCACACATAGTGGTACATCCTGCGAATCCAGAACACAGCTATGGTCACAGGGATTTGAATGATCAAAAATCTCGTCCAATGGGTAAATACCCATTCCGGAATTTTCTCAAAACTGAAGTCAAAGCGCAAGAAAATGGAAAACCCGCCCACACAAAGCAGCACTATGCAATCCACAAGCATAACCAATATTTGTTTCAAACGCCCACGCGTAAGATTCATGGTAATGCCCTCCTTTGCACAAAAATAGGGTAGATTTCAGCAAAAAGCAAAATTCGCAACCAATTTATTCCATTTGGGACACAGCCCCATTTCCAATCTCAACGGCAACGACGGTCAAACACCAAATGATCCCGAACCTCCAGGTGCTGATCGGCAATATCCAACGCAGCCAGACGGTGTGTAACTGCGATACAGGTACAACCGGGCAATTCAGCCAAGCGTGCCAGTACCGTCCGCTCGGTCTGACCGTCCATGGCAGAGGTCGCCTCGTCCAAAAGCAGAATGGGCGCACCACTGATAATGGCACGTGCGATGGCAAGCCGCTGCGCCTGTCCCTCAGACAGGCCTTCTCCGTTCTCGCCCAGCATGGTATCCAGTCCCTGAGGTAATTGATCCAGGAACCCATCCACTGCACTGACATAAAGAGCACGTTCCAGCTCTTCATCCGAGGCATCCGGATTTGCAAGCAAGATGTTCTCGCGCAGAGTGCCGCTGAACAACAGATTCCCCTGCGGCACATAGGCAAACATTCCTCGCTTAAACTCGTTCAAGCCAATTTGTTCGCCGTTTTGTTCGACGAACAGGCTACCCGATGTGGGGTGGTAGACTTCCAGCAACAACTTAAGTAACGTACTCTTGCCGATACCGGACGCACCGGTGATAACAGAAAACTTCCCAAGCGGAATACTGAATGACGCTCCATCCAAAATCAAATCGTCTTCATAGGCAAAACTCAAATTTTCGCCCACAATCATGCCCTGGGATGCAACGAGTTCTTTTTGTCTGTCACCTGCGGCAGCGCCTTCGTTTTCCAGCTGCTCCAACTCCATCAGTCGTTCAGCCGCCGTACACATAGCTGTATACTGAGGCAATACGCCCGACAATCCAATCATAGGCGCCTGCAGCTGCGAAATAAGCTGAATCACGGCCGTCAGTGTACCAAACGACATGCTGCCACGCATCAAGCCAGTCGCACACCAGAACATGGCCGCAAACTTTGCTACATGAAACACCGCACCAACAGCGGTATTGGCCGGCACAGATAATCTTCTGCGGCGGTTTTGCGCTTGTGTCCGCTCCTCCAGCAGTCTGTCTGCCCGCTTCTCAATCTCGCTTCCAAGGTTCATGGATTGAACCACCAGCAACCGCTCCAACGTTTCCTGCAGGATAGAGAGCACTTTACCCTCCGCCTTGCTGATTGCAAGATGCCGTTGTTTCATGAGTCGGCGTAAAAAGCCGGTACCGGCCAGCACAACCGCACCAATCACAGCGATAACCAGTACTAATTGCGGTGCCATAGCCAGCAACACCCAACCTGCGGCCCCCAAACGAACCACCATGGACACAAGGTTTGGCAATATATTCACAATTCCGCTGTTCAGGTAGCGCACATCGTTATTCAGACGATTGATCAGCTCACCACTGTGAAATTGCGTCACCTTCGCATACTCTGCCCGCAACAGGCTTCCCAGTAATTGCTGCTTGCGATCCCGGTCAAGATCCGCATTTAGGCGGTCTGTCAAATAGCGGCTGCAGGCACTGCAAAGCAGGATAAGAAGAATAATCGCCACCTGCTTACCACACGCAAGAAAGAACGCTCTTTTTTCTCCGGTCTCTGCCGCCGCAAGCGCCGTGTCGATAACCCCACGACTGCTCAAGGCAAACCAAACCGCACCGAGAGCTTTTCCCACATTGGCAATAATCATGCCAAGTAGCATGGGCAACCGGTTCATGGACCGCTTTGCTACCCAGAAAAGCACCTGACTATCTTTCATATATCCTCCTGACTCGCCAGCGCACAGAACGCCACACATGGCGGATTGGACGGCTCCAATGCCACAGGCGACAGTACATCCGATACGACAGCGCAGTCACCGGTATCTCTTTTTCTCCCCGTCTGAACGAGGTAACTACAGCCAGCATCTGATCCTTGCGCAGCCCCCGCTCAACACCAAGCTGATTGTCACCGATGCAGGTGTAGGTCTCCCCCACTTTCACGATGCGGTGAAGCACAAATTGACCACTTTTGCGGCGATACAAGGGCAAATCGTACTTGTGCAACCTCTCCGGTACCGCCGACAGCGTCACGCTGTCAACCCCCGGCCGAAGCATGGGCAGCATACTTTCTCCCTGGGGGATAATACGGATGCTCTCCCCTCGCGCAAACGCCTGCTCCATATGCGGGAGCAAGTCTTTCAGATGTAACGCCGAATTATGCAAGCAGACCGCGCTCCTTCAGCATCTCGACAAAGCATTCGGCCGCCTGAGCCGCAGTCTGCTCGTCCACTTCGAACTCTGCCAGCAGGCACTGGGTCAGATCCTCCATGGTGGCCGGCTCCTCCAGTCGCTTCCACATAGCGGCAGCAGTGGCGTTCAGAGTAATCACGCCGTGCAGGTCCATGCCCGAACTGGCATTAACCACAACATATTCCCCGGCTACCTGACGCATTACAAATCCCTTTTTCAGTTCCAAAACAATCATTCCTTTCCTTTTCCGGACATTGCTTCATAGGAAACATGGGCCGCCTCCGGCTCCATATTGCACTCCAGCCGCCACACAGGCACGATGGCCAACAGTTTATCCAATAGCTCAAGCATTTTTTCGTTTTTGAACGAACCGTACGGACGAGCCGTTTGGCCCAACAAGGTAAAAATCGCTTCCTTTGCAGAACAAGCAGTGATGCGGTTTTCCACACCACGATGCAGTACACATATCCCCCCCAGAGGCACACGCACGTTACGACTGTTGTCGTCTTTCCCGCTCCAGGGAGTTCCATAGGCGTAAACTACACCGTCATCCAACAGGCGTAGCGCCGGCTTATCGTCATTCAGGATAAAGGCACCCTTGTCCGCAAATTCCTTACACCAAAGCCGTGTGTGTGTAGACTTGCCCGTCTCACTGGGGGCAGAAAACAGGTAGGCACGCCCCTCTACCACTACAGCCGAGGAATGCAACACCATACCATTAAACTTCAGCAATTGCCGGTAAAAATCACCACCGGTGCAAAGGTACTCACCATCATCATCACTCAAGCCGGGATATTTTTCCTTCGCTGTAGCCCAGTCACTCTGCACCACGATATCCGCCTCGCCCGGGTCATCACAGCGGTAGGGCTGCGCCTGTGCCTTAGTCCTGCCGAATGTATCCATGTCAACAAGAACGTCTGCAATTTTGTATCGTTCAGTCATAACAATCACCTCAGCGCTAACCATAATTTCTTAGAAAACTGAAAACTTCGGTCTCGGACACAGGTCCGAGCTTCCGGGCCCTTGTCTCAAACCGAAGTCGGGTGGGCATAATTAGGTTGGTCTCCCCCGGCGGCATGCGCCGCCGGGGGAATGCCGCCAATACTTACCAATCGATGGGAGTATCGCTGTCGCAATCCAGACCGTCCATGCTGCACAGCTCCTCGCTGGCGGTCATGATGACGTCAACGATCTCGAACTCCTCGACAGTCAGCTTGGGCATCTCGAACTTCTGCATTTCAATTCACCTCCAAAATAAAATAGAAATTGCGTATTACAATCCTTTCGGATTATAACCTAAGTAAATCAGTTCCTAATGATCTTCTCCATGAAGTTCATAAACAACTGTGCGCCCTCTGCGCGGGTAGCAGTGTGGGTGGCACCCAGGATGTTGTCGCCCTTGCCGCTCATCAGGCCGGTGCTGACAGCCCACTGCATAGCGGCGGTGGCCCACCAGGAAACCTCATCGCCGTCGGCGAAGGTGGACAGATCCGCTGTCTTGTTCACGTCGTAACCCAATGCCATGGCATAATTGTACAGAATCTGGGCAAACTCCTCGCGGCTGAGGATCTTGTTAGGCTTGTAAGAACCATCGCCGTAACCGGCCACGACATTCTCCCGGGCAGCCCAGTTAACAGCAGCCGTGTACCACTGGCCGGCGGGGATATCGGTAAAGCCGTGGACGTAGTTGTGCTTCTCGGCACCCTCCAGATTGTAGATAACCTGAGCCAGCATACCACGGGTCATGGGAAGCTCGGGACTGAAGGTAGTTCCGTCGCCAGTTCCGGCAAACAGACCACGAGCCGCAACGTAATTCACCGCATTCTCGGCCCAGTGACCGGGCATATCAACGAAGTACTTGGACTTGTCAACCACCTTCACCTTAGCGTCCTTGTCCAGTTCGACAACAACACCCTTTTCGGACAGGTTGGTACCCTTCACAACCTCTTCCGTACCATCGGGATGTACAATAACGACCACATTGCCGGAAGTCGGATTCTGGACAGGGATCTCAATTTTTGCGCCACCCTCGGGAACGTCAATGTTCAGGGCATCCTTGTCCTTGACCGGCTCGGGCAGCTTAACAGGCTCCTGTGCGCCTGCGGGGACAACCACCTCGGTATCGCTGGAGTTGCCGTTCTTGTCCGTCACAGTAGTAGCGGTAACACCATTGGTGCCCGTGGTGATCTCCGTCACCGTACCGGTAGCCTTATCGGTAATGATGGTAGTAACGGAACCATCCGCATTGACGATGGTCTCGGTGGTCGTCATGCTGCCGCCGCTGCCGGGACTGGAGGGCTTGGTACGGGTAACACTGAACACGTATCTGCCGTTGAGGGAGGTCATAGTGTACTCACGCCTGAGGGTCAGCGCACTGATCTGGGAGGCAATGTCCTTCAGCAGCACCTTCAGGTCGCCGTCGCTCTGACCATTATCAAACAGGCCGTCATCCACGTTGGCAGAAACCCAAGCGCTCCAGGTATCGTTCAAATAGGCTTCCTTGGCCTCATCAAACCAGTTGTCCAGTTCGCTGGTCCAGATGGAGTACAACCGGCAGGTGGACTCCTTGCATCTGGGGGATCTGATGTTGGCCTTGTGGTCGTCGATATGATACTTCTTGAAGGAGTTTTCATCCTTGGAAATATCATCACCCATATTCTCGGCACCAATGATGGTGAAGATGGACTCGATCAAATTGGCATCGTCACCCAGTGAAATGTTAATGTCGCGGTTCTTCATGGTGACAGTCTTGCCCAGACTGGTGTCTTTCACCTTGACGGTAAGGGTGTTATCGGCTGCGGCCGAGGCGTACGGCACCATGGAAAACACCATGCACACCGCCAACACAGTCGCACTCAATCGTTTCATCATCTTTTTCATAATCAAATCCCTCTTTTCTTTAATTCGGCCAAATACCAGGATTTTTTCAGACTCTTTTCACTGAGATACGTATCCATAACCGATTGCGCAATGGAAAGGTCCCCGCCGTTTTCTTTCAGCAGGGTTTCCATCCGGTCAATTATGCCTCGCATACGGGAATCGCACTCTGCCTCCAGGGAATACGCTTTTGAGAAGTACTTCCCTGCAAGGCTAGAAAGTTTTGCGCTGCGCTCCTTTGCCGGGATGGACACATATTCAGCCTTGGCCTGAGCCAGCAGGTCATCCAGCTTAATCAGGAACTCCTGCCGCAAAACGTAGACCTCCGCAATAATGGATGCTAATTGTTTTTGGTAGTCGCTCACCTGCGGCGGCTTCGTGCCGGTTTGCGGTTGGGTGGGCTCCTGCGCCTCCGGCTTCTGCTGCGGCAGAGCCGGCTGCTGTGTTCCGGGTTTAGACTGCGTCTGGGTGGGCACTTGCTCCTCGGAACCGGGTTGAGTCTGTTCAGGTTTTGAAGTGGGCACCCCGGAAGGTTCCCCCTCCTCAGAAGCCTGTCCGGACTGAGTCGGCTGAACCAAGCTCTCGATTAGTTCTTCCGCTGTGAGTGTGCCATCCTTCAGGCCCTGCTTCTCTTCCTCCGTCAGGTCACGAACAGTAAAGTCCGGTACAGCCTGTGCAGCATCCCTGATTGTTTGCTCATTTTGCTCCAGCTTCTGTTCCAGCTCCTCCTGAGAATACCGCAAGCCGGTGAATAGAGCACAGAGCTCATCCCTCAGCACAAAGGCCCCAACACCTATTCCAAGGAGTACGACCGCCAAAATGCCACAAGTAATTTTTTTCCACGAAGACACCTGCGCGACCATCTCCTTGCACAAAGCACTGGTAATTATTAGTTAATAATGTATCGGCGCAGAATGCGAAACCTTTACACAGTGCAACTATTATACCACCCTATTTTTTTATTCTAATCTATCCCGCTACAAAAAGCAAGTGTTTTTTTATCTATTTTTTTATATTTTCTCCGCCATTTCCGTCGGATTTTATGCAAAAAAGCTTAATTTTTTGACGTCCGTTACCCGTTCCAAAACACGAAAAACAGCTGCCATCGTTGGCTGACAACTGTTTGGCAGTGGGAGCAGAATTCGAACGGCTGAGCCACCGTTTTTATTCGCCCAGTGCTCCTGCCCGGTGGGCAGAACCGCACGGACAGCATTGTGGGGGTTCCCCCCTTTTCCTGCCAATTTGCAAAAAAAGAACGGCTCTCGGTTTTACCGAAAGCCGTTTGGCAGCGGGAGAAGGATTCGAACCCTCACAAACAGAGTCAGAGTCTGTCGTGCTACCCTTACACAATCCCGCTAAATCGCACCCGCTCTCGCAAGCGCAGGATTCATTATAGCAGATGTGCCCGGAAAGTCAAGGGGTAATTTGAAAAAAATTCAACTTCCGCCGCACTCCACAAAAGAATGCGGCGGAAGCTTTCATTTTTCTTACTTGGTGCCGAAAATACGGTCGCCGGCATCGCCCAGACCGGGTACGATGTAGGCGTGATTGTTGAGCTTTTCATCGACGGCAGCCACGTAGATGTCCACGTCGGGGTGATCCTTGCGGATGCACTCGATGCCCTCGGGAGCCGCCAGGATGTTCATCAGCTTGATGTGCTTGCAGCCGTACCCCTTCAGGAAGGTAATGGCCGCAGAGGCAGAGCCGCCGGTAGCCAGCATGGGATCCAGCACGATGACGTCACGCTCAGCGATATCGCTGGGCATCTTGCAGTAGTACTCCACAGGGGCGTGGGTCTCTGGGTCACGGTACAAACCGATGTGGCCAACCTTTGCAGAGGGAATCAGGTCCAAAATGCCATCCACCATGCCCAGACCGGCACGCAGAATGGGGACAATGGCCAACTTCTTACCAGCCAGCTGCTTAAAGGTTCCTGTGGTAATGGGGGTCTTGATCTGCACGTCTTCCAGCGGCAGATCACGGGTAGCCTCGTAACATTCCAGGGCAGCGATTTCAGATACGATCTCACGGAACTCTTTCACGCCGGTGCGCTCGTCACGCAGAATGCTGAGCTTGTGCTGAAGCAGAGGATGATCCAAAACATGAACCTTGTTATCCATTTCTATTTACCCCTTTTATTTAATCTGTTGTGTCCGATTGCTTTGCAAGGCGCTCCCGCTCCGCCTGAGAAAGCCGGTGATATACGGGAGCCAGTTGCTCTGCGCTGACCAGACCACCCTGACGGGCCAAATCCAGTGCCACACGGGCAACGCCCCAGGCAGATTGCCAACGCAGGTGCTCCGGCGCCGTGCACAGCTCGGGCACACGTTCCTGCCATTCATTATAGCACAGTTGTGCGCCATCGCCAACCAATATTTTTTTACCTGGCAGATTTTTCAATTCTGCCTCCACCTCTGACAGGGAAATCGCCCGGTCCGGGCATAGTCGCAGCAATGTCCCTCCCTCGGCACGAAAAACGGCATTGTAAATCTGATTGCGGCGTGCATCCATTGCCGCAACAACGATCCCCTCGGTATGTGCCAGGTTCCACGCCATAGACTCCAGGGTGGAGCAAGCCGCACATGGCTTCTCCCACGCCCAGCCAAGGCCTTTAGCCGTGGCAGCACCGATTCGCAGGCCGGTAAACGACCCCGGACCAGCCGCAACCGCAACCACGTCCACGTCCTCCCCCCTGTGTCCGCAGGCGGCCAACAGGTTTTCCGCCATAGGCATCAGAGTGCGGCTGTGGGTCAGACCGCTGTTTTGAAACGTCTGGGCGATAAGCCGCTCATTCTCACATAACGCCACCGAACAGGCCGTGGCCGAAGACTCCAACGCAAGAACTTTCATTATCTCCCCTCCCGGGTACACAGAATGTTATAGGGCTATGCCGGTAATCGTAATGTGCCGGCAACTGTCCGTTTCGCCCCTGCGGATATCCACCCGGATGCAGTCTTCGTCCAGCGCATCGTCCACAATTTCGCTCCACTCCACGGCACACACGCCGCCACGGACGAGATAATCCTCCCAGCCAATATCAAACAACTCGTCCGAGTCGGACAATCGGTACATATCAAAGTGGAACAGGGGCAGCCGCCCCCCCTCGTACTCATTTACAATAGTAAACGTCGGGCTGGTCACCGGCCCCGGTATTCCAAGTCCTTTGGCAAGTCCCCGTGTAAAGGCGGTCTTCCCCGCCCCTAAATCACCCGTATAAGCCACAACTGCCCCGGCGGACAGTGCCATTCCCAACCGCTGCCCAAGCTGCTCGGTCTGTTCGGGATCGTTCGTGATGAAATCCATGCTATCACCGCCTGAACACTCATTTTTCATATCATAACACAAAACCTGTTTACCTTTCCACAGGAAAGTGGTAAAATAGGGGAAAATCTTTTCATGGAGGTGAGAGCATGTCACGACTGAACGATACTCTGCGGGAATTCTTCCGCAAGGGTGATGTTCTGTTGCTGTGCCTTTGCACCGGAGCCAGTCTGTTCGGCATCGCTCTGATCTTCAGTGCCACCCGATGGTCGGGGGGTATGCGCTCAGTCATCGTGCAATTTGTTGCCATGCTGATCGGCATCTGTTTGTATGTTGCGCTGACCTTTGTAGACTTTCAATCCCTGGTGGAAAAGGGTTGGAAATGGTTTTTTGCATTCAACGTCGTGTTCCTGCTGTTGCTGCTCACCCCGTTGGGAACCGACAACAACTCAGGCAACCTGAACTGGCTGGCCATCAGCAAAATCATCCCCGGCTTCCCTTTGGACCTGCAGCCCAACGAAATCGTAAAGATCCCCTTTATTCTTCTCATGGCCCACCAAATCAACCACATCCAAAGCCGCGGACGCAATATCAGCCACCCGTTCAGCATGCTGCAGATCACCGGCCATATCATGTTTATGGTTGGTTTAATTGCTGTCATTTGCGGCGACATGGGTATGTGTATGGTCTATATGTTCCTGTTCATCACCATGGCCTGGGCCGCCGGTGTCAAGCTGTACTGGTTTCTAGTAGGTCTCGTTGCCGCCGGCGGCGGTTTTTTCCTCGCCTGGAAAACTGTGCTGCAATCCGACCGCTTCGAGTACATCCGTATGCGATTCCTTGTGGTCTTGGATCACGATCTGGACCCTCTGAACCGCGGCTTCCAACAGGAGCGTTCTCTTTTGGCCTTGGGTTCCGGCGGCTTTTCCGGACAGGGCTTCCTGAACGGCACTCAGACACAGGCCCCCTACTCCAGTGCCCTGCCCGCCCGCCACACCGATTTCATTTTCTCCGCCTGCGGCGAGGAGCTTGGCATGCTGGGTTGTCTGCTTGTGTTCATTTTACTTTCGGCCATTATCCTGCGTTGCTTCCACGTGGGGCGCACCTCCGCCTCTCCCTTCTGTGCATACACCGCCATTACCTTTGGCGGTATGCTCTTGATTCAAACCGTGTTCAACGTAGGGATGTGCCTGTATGTTCTGCCTGTCATGGGTCTCACGCTTCCGTTCTTCAGCTACGGCGGTTCTTCCCTCATTACCCTTTACGTCGCCATGGGTGTCGTATCCGGTCTAAAGGCTAATTCACTGCCCAGCTGGCTGCGTAACCGCAACCGAATATAGCACTGCGGACAGCGGGGCGTGGATTTACTCCACGTCCCGCTTTTTGAATAATTTCGCCGCGATTGCAAACTATAAGGACAAACTTCAAAGGAGGTCCTTATCTTGCAGCGAGCTTTCATCCGAAACGCAACACTGGCCGTATTGTGCGCTGCACTGCTATGCACAACCGCCATTCCCGCTTATGCCTTTTGGGGCAAAAGAAGTACCCCAGCCACTTCCAGCACCACCCTGACCCGCAACGTAGTGCTGGGGCAATCGCTCTGCTTTCAGGCTGAAGATTTTGCCGGAACGGAAGATGACGCCCTCGCCGCCGTCACCATCACGTCTCTGCCCGACCACAACAGCGGTATGCTGACCGTTGGCGGTCAGGCCGTTTCTGCAGGTGCCGTAGTGCATACGCAGGCTTTGGACGGTCTGCGCTTCCATCCGGTCTCAACCGCCACCGCCGACCATGTGGATTTTATTGTGACCCCCACCTTTGCCTCCGGCACGCAGGGCAGTCCTGTCACCGTTAACATCCACCTGCTCGCCGCTCCCAATGAAGCGCCAATTGCCCAAAACCTTTCCCTGAAAACCTATCGAAACGTAGCCATCACCGGGCAATTTCAGGCCACAGACACAGACAACGACGAATTGACGTTTCAGCTGACCTCCTCCCCTGCCCGTGGCAGTGTGGCAGTCAGCGAACAGAATCCGGACCGTTTTGTTTATACCCCTTATGACAACAAAACCGGAAAAGACACCTTCACTTATGTGGCTGTTGATCGTGCCGGCAACCTCTCCAACCCCGCAAAGGTCACCATCCGCATCGAAAAAGCATCTTCCGGCATCACCTATGCGGATATGAACGGTCACCCCGCCCACCACGCTGCCATGCTGTTGGCTGAGCAGGATCTGTTTATTGGTGAGCAGGTCAACGGTCTGCACGTTTTCGCTCCGGAAACACCGGTCAACCGCAGTGAATTCCTGGCTCTTGCCATGTCCGTTTCCAAGCTTCCTCCCCTGACCCAAGTGAGTCTGACCGGTTTTTTTGACGATGAAGCCATCCCGACCTGGTCAAAAGGATATGTATCCTCCGCCCTGATGGCAGGTGCCATATCCGGTACGCATAACGAGCAGGGACAGGCGGTTTTCTGTGCCGAACGCACCATCACCTACGGCGAAGCCGCCGCTATGCTGGATCATCTCCTTGGTGTGTCCGATGTAGCAGTGGAAACCTGGGCATCGGCAGGCATCAGCCACAGCAACCAGGACCACTGGGCCATGCAATCCGCTGCCGACCTGGCCTGTGCCGGCGTGCTTCAGCTTGAAAGCAGCACGCCCACAACGCTGGATACCCCTTTGACACGTGGTGATGCAGCCATGCTGCTTTCCGACAGCTTCCGCCTGCTGGAAAACCGAAACCACGGATTATTTGGCTAATATAACCCCCCGGTTGCCGCTGGCGATCGGGGGGGTATGTTTCCGGTCAAGCAAAAA